>DASRCZ010000200.1:0-8283 GCA_035652855.1 Candidatus Acidiferrum sp. | reverse complement strand
CGACGCACGGCCGCTCCTTCTGGATTCTTGACGACATCACGCCGCTGCGCCAGCTCACCGCCGCGGTCGCAAAATCCGATGTGTTTCTCTTCAAGCCTGCCCCGGCTTTTCGCGTTCGCCGCAGCACGAATACCGATACGCCGATTCCTCCCGATGAGCCCACCGCCCAGAATCCGCCGGATGGCGCCATCATCGACTATTACCTGGGACCAAATGCCTCCGGCGCGGTCACGCTCGAGATTCTCGATGCCCAGGGCAAGGTCGTCCGCCGCTACTCCAGCACGGATAAGCCCGCGCTTACCCAGGAGGATTTGGCCAGACAACTGATTCCTCCTTACTGGGTTCGCATGCCTCGCATTCTCTCCGCCGGGCCAGGCATGCACCGCTGGGTTTGGGATTTGCACTACGCCACGCCCGATTCGCCCCGCTACGACTACCCGATTTCCGCCGTTCCTCACGATACCCCGCGCAATCCGCGCGGTCCCCGCGCCCTTCCCGGAACCTACACCGTCAGGCTCGCGGCGAACGGACATTCCTATTCGCAAACCCTTTCGGTCAAGATGGACCCTCGCGTGAAGACGCCGGCGCTCGGCCTCGCGCAAATGTTCCAAATGCAATCGCGCCTTGCCCGCATGATGACCGAAAGTACGCGAGCGCTTGCCGAAGCTCATTCCGCAAGCGAGCAGCTCCAGGCGCTCTCTTCGCGCGTTTCCGGAACGGCCGCCGAAGCCGTTTCGGCTGCCCAGAAGAATGTCTCCGCGCTCCTCGGCGCCGCGGCGCAGATCGGCGGACTCTATGGCGAAATCGATCGCGCCGACGCCACTCCCACGCCAGCGCAGGCCAGCGATTTGGCCGCGCTCGAAAAAGCCTCCTCGGCGACCCTGGCCAAGTGGACGGAATTCAAAACCAGGGATTTGCCCGCGCTGAACCACCAGCTTCGCGCCGCCAGCCTTCCCGAAATCCAATTGCAGTCCGCCGCTCGCGAAGAGGACGGCGACTCGGAAGATATCGAATAACCACGGTTCCGCTACCTTTCGCCGAACCGATTCGTTCGTGGCCAATCGATGCGGAACCTCTGCCCGTTGACCGGCGCCCAAAACAGCTTCTTCGCCGGCGTGCCCCTCGCATGATGATAGAGCGCTGCCGTTCGCTCGTAGAATCCGCGGGTGTGCCACGAATCGCCGTAGCCGAACCGATGAAAATCCAAATGGTGGCAAAATTCGTGGCATAACGTGCTGAGAAATGTCCCAAACGAAGTCACGTCTTTCCGGATCGCCGTCCTCATCCACACTCGAATCAACATCGTGTCCGGATGGTAGTCTCCAAAGAGTTCCGTCGTCGAGCGCTCTCGTACGCGCAATGGCCGGGCCGCGAGAACACGAATTGGGCACGGCGGAACGCGGTAGAACTCGGAAGCGGCGCTCAAGAAGTCCGCGCATGCGCGGGTCGCTGCGCTCGCGGCTCCGGTCTTCACCGCGGTCTCGAGTGAGGCGGCAATCTCTCTCAGCCGCCCGTCCGTGGGCAACTCCAGCGCGGAGGATCTGTCACTTAACAGAAAGGCTTGGCGGTTCTTTTTCCTTGGCGGCGAATCCGTGAGCATCGCTCTTTCATTCTGTCCCATTTTTGTGCGTTCTGCCGCAACCCGCCGGCGCACGCCAGTCGTACAAGGCGTTTATCATTCTTCCTTGTCAATCCTGCCCGTGAATTCGTACACTCAAAGCCCCAGCGCGAAATTCTCAGGAGGATGCATGCGAGTCTCTGTGCAATGGTGTGCGCGCGCCCTGGCTCTCGGCGCGCTTGTTACCTTCTTCAGCTTTCCGGCGCGGGCGCAGCAGCACGTCGTTTCCCTGAACGAATTGAAAGAAGATTCCGCCAAGCCCGCTCAAGTCCGCCATTCCAATGAGCAAGCCATTCGCGGCCTGCTCGGCTCCGCGGCCGGGCAAAAGGCATTGCAAGCCGCCGGCGTGGACTATCAAAAAGTGGACAAAGCCGTCGCTCAACTGAGCGATGAGGAAGCTGCCAGGCTCGCAACGCGGGCCCGCCAAGCGCAAAAGGATTTCGCGGCCGGCACGCTCTCCGACCGCGACCTCCTGTGGATCATCCTTATCATTGTTGCCGTTCTCGTCGTGGCGCTGGCGGTTCGCTGAGCGCGATTCGTCCCCTTGGAAGTGGATTCCGGCGCGGCCAAGGCTTCAGGTGGCGCGCGTGGCTTCGAAAAGATGCTTTTGCTTCGCCGAATGCTTGCGCTTCCGCTTCTCGCCGCGCTCTTTTGCTTCATGGCAGCAGCTCAGAAGCCGGAATCCGCGAAGGCCGCCGAACAGGCGGCTCTCTGGCTCGATGTGCCTTTCCTCCGGCAGGCCGAAGAGGGCTGCGGCTCGGCGTCGATCAGTATGGTCATGCAGTACTGGGCCGCCCACGAGGCCCAAATCGATCCCTCCGTGGCCGATCCAGACCGTATTCAGAAGTTGCTCTTCTCCAGAAAGGCGGGCGGCATCTTCGCCTCTGCAATGGAGAAATACTTTCGCGATGCGGGATTCGATACGTTCGCGCTGCGCGGAACTTGGGACGATTTGCGTGAACACCTCGCGCGTGGCCGGCCGTTGATTGCCGGCCTGCGGCCCCGCCGGAACACTCCTGCGCTGCACTACGTGGTGATCGTCGGCCTGGACGCGAACTCCTCGGCTGTGCTGGTGAACGATCCGGCGCGAGGTCCGCTGATCCGCGTCGAGCGCGCGGAATTTGCAGCCGAATGGTCCGCCGTGCGCAACTGGGTGCTGCTGGCGCTGCCCCGCGCGCGATCGCAAGCTCCGTCCAGCCCGGTCCAGTGAACTTCGCCGTCCCGCGCCGGCTGCTTCGTGTCGTTCCGGCGGTTGCCGTGGCGGCGCTTTTTTTGTCCGGGAGTGCGGGAGCGCAGGAAACCAACGCGCAACGGACAGATCCGGAGGCGCAGCGCCGCGCGGCGTCGCAAGCTGCGCTCGCCGCGCAACATTGGGAGGAAGCGGCGCGGCTTGCCCAGGGTCCCGCGGCCCAGCCCGCCGAATTCGATTACATCGCCGGACTGGCGCTCGCGAAGCTTGGACGATGGCCGGAGGCGCGCTCGGCGTTCGAGGCTGGCCGCGCAAAAGCGCCCGCTGACGCGCGATTCCCAGCGGAGCTCGCCGGGGTCGCGTACAAGCAAGGCGATTTCGCTCTCGCGAAGCGGGAGTTGCGTGCGGCGCTCCGCCTGGCTCCTTCGGATCCCTACGCCCGGGAATTTCTCGGCACGCTCTATTTTCTCGACGGAAACCTGCCCGCCGCGCTCAAATACTGGAACCCCATCGGCAAGCCCAGACTCCGCGCCGTGGTGTTCCGCCCCGAGCCAAAACTTGACGCCGCACTTTTGCAACAGGCCGTTCCCTTCAACGCCCCTCAAGTCCTCACCGGGGATGCCCTCCGCGAATCGGATGCGCGGTTGAACCTGCTCGGAATTTTCCCGGCCCAGCGCGTTGAACTGGTTCCCGCGGGCCGCGACACCTTCGACGCTGCGCTTCATCTTGCGGAGCGAAACGGTTTTGGCGACTCCTGGCTCGCGGGTTTGCTTTCGACGCTGAGCGGAGCCGGTTATGACACCATCTATCCCCAGTTCTACAATGTTCGCGGCGAGGCGCTCAACTTCGCCTCCATGGCCCGATGGGACGCGCAGAAAAGGCGCTTCGGCGGCGAAGTCAGTGCGCCCCTTTGGCATGATCCCACCAAGCGCGCGCGCATTTTTTTTGATGCGCGCAATGAAAATTGGAACCTTGCGCGCACATTTTTCGAGCCCGGCTCGCCCGTCACGGACCTGAATCTCCGGCGTTTTGCGGGCGGCCTGGGTTTCGAATCGCTCGTCAACGCGAACTGGAGCTGGAACGCGGGAATCGAGGCCGCCTCGCGCGAGTTTCGCAATTTGCCAGCGGCGGTCACGTCCGCCGCGCAGCGATTTTTCGCCAGCACGCCGTCGCTCGCCGTGTCCCTCGGCATAAAACGTTCGCTTTTGCGGATACCCGAATTCCGCTTCACCCTGGATGGCGCCGCGGAGGCGCGAGCCGGCCGGTATTTCGCAATGCGTTCCGGAGCCTTTGCGTCCGCGCGCGGCTCGGCGAATGCAGCGTGGTTTCCCGCGGCGCGAGGCGATGACTTTGCACTAAGGCTGCAGCTTCGCGCCGGTGCGATGGCCGGGGCCGCTGTGCTGGATGATCTATTCGAGCTGGGCCTGGAACGCGATAACGACCTGTGGCTGCGCGGTCACGCCGGGACAGCGGACGGCCGCAAAGGCGCCGCGCCGCTCGGCCGCCGGTTTTTCCTCGCAAATTGGGAAATGGATAAGAACGTCTACAACAACGGATTTCTAGACCTGAAGCTCGGCCCGTTTCTGGATTCGGGCGCGATCGCGGATTCCTCCGCGTTGTTCGGCTCGCACGGGTGGCAAGTGGATACCGGAGCGCAATGCAAGCTGCGCGTTTTGCACAGCATCACCCTCGTCCTGATCTATGGCCGCGACTTGCAGGGCGCACGCAATTTGCTTTTCCCCGTGGCCATACATTGACGGCAGCGGAAACGCAACTCTCCGGCCATGCGTCGAACCAAGAGCGGGCAGGGACGGTCGGTAGCGGATGAAGCCCTGCCGCAAGATTCCCACCTGACAGGGGCACGAACATGTTGAAGCGATTCCTTCCAGCGGGAGCGGTAATCTGTGTGGTTCTTGCGACAGCAATCGGCCTGGCGAGCGCGGCGCGAGACGGCGCCGGGCAGCCCGCGGCAGCCTCCGGCAGCGGCTCTTGGGGATTCGACACCGCGAATCTCGACAATACCTGCAAGCCCTGCGACGACTTTTACAAATTCGCGATGGGCGGGTGGATGAAGAGCAATCCAATTCCGCCGCAGTATTCGAGCTGGGGAACCTTCACGCAACTTGCGGACAAGAACCAGCAGCATCTGCGGCAAATTCTCGAAGCCGCGGAGCAGGCAAAGGCCAAGCCGGGTTCCAACGAGCAGAAGATCGGCGACTACTACGCAAGCTGCATGGATACGGCCGCCATTGATGCCGCGGGAACCAAACCCATCGAGCCGGAGCTGGCGCGAATCGCGGCAATGAAATCCCTGGCCGACGTACAGGCGGAAGGGGCCCGTTTGCAGCGAATGGGCGCGAACGTGTTGTTCCGCTTTGGCTCCAATCAGGATGCCAAGGACAGCACCCAGGTGATTGCCTCGGCCTTCCAGGGCGGTTTGGGATTGCCGGAGCGCGACTACTACACCCCGAAAGACGAAAAATCAAAGCAGCTCCTCGAGACTTACGAAAAGCATGTGGCGAGTATGCTCGAACTGCTTGGAGACGCGCCTGAAAAATCCGCAGCCGAAGCAAAGACGGTCGTGGCCATCGAGACGGCCATGGCGGCCGCTTCGATGCCCAACGTCGAGCTGCGCGATCCCGAAAAGACCTATCACAAAATGGCGCTTGCCGATCTGGATGCGATGACGCCGGACTTCTCCTGGACGGCCTACCTAAAGCTGCAGGGCCATCCGGAAGTGACGCAAGTCAATGTCGGACAGCCGGATTTCTTCAGAGCCCTTGACGCACAATTGAAAGCGACTCCGCTCGATGACTGGAAAACCTACTTCCGGTGGCATCTGGTGAACGCCGCGGCGCCCGCCCTCTCCGAAGCTTTCGTGAACGAGGATTTCGACTTTCGCGGAAAGGCCCTGACAGGAGCCAAGGAAATTCAGCCGCGCTGGAAGCGCTGCGTGCAATCGGCGGACCGCGCCCTTGGCGAGGCGCTCGGACAAGTCTACGTCCAGAAATATTTCCCGCCGGAAGCCAAAGCGCGCGCGCTTGCGATGGTCCACAACCTGATTGCTGCGCTGCACGACGATTTGCAGACGCTCCCCTGGATGGATTCGGCGACGCGCGCCCAAGCCACCGCAAAGCTCGAAGCATTCGCCATCAAGATCGGCTACCCCGATAAATGGCGCGATTATTCCGCGCTCACAGTCGGCCGCGCCTCCTACGCGCAGAACCAGTTGCGTGCCGCTGAATTTGAGTTTGCCCGGCGCATGAACAAGATTGGCAAACCGGTGGACCGAACGGAGTGGGGCATGACGCCGCCGACCGTCAACGCCTACAACAACAGCGCGATGAACGAAATCGTCTTCCCGGCGGGTATTCTGCAGCCCCCGTTCTATGACCCAAAAGCCGACGACGCCGTGAATTACGGCGGCATGGGCGCCGTCATCGGCCACGAAATCACGCACGGTTTCGACGACCACGGCAGCCAATTCGACGCCAGCGGCAATCTGAAAAATTGGTGGTCTGAAGCGGACTTGAAGAACTTCAAGGAACGTGCCGCGTGTGTTTCCAGCCAGTTTGATGGGTACGTCGTCGACGGTGATTTGCACGAAAACGGCCGCCTTGTACTCGGCGAAAGCATTGCGGACCTCGGCGGCCTCACTATCTCCTACGCGGCCTACGAGAAATCGCTCGAAGGAAAGCCCCGCCCGCCCGAGCGCGACGGATTTACTCCGGAGCAGCGTTTCTTTCTCGGCTGGGCGCAGGTCTGGGGCGCGAACGAGCGGATCGAGTATGCGCGGCTGATGGCCAAGACCAATCCCCATCCCCTCCCACAGTTCCGCGTGAACGGACCGCTCTCGAACATGGCGGAATTCGCAAAGGCCTTCGGCTGCAAAAAGGGCGATGCCATGGTGCGCGAAAAAGCTTGCAAGATCTGGTAGATCGAGCGGCCCTTCAATTCGTGCGCAAAAAAACAAAGCCCCGGCGCGCGGCCCCGCGGCTTTGCATTTTAGCGAAGCGCCGCAAATCGCGGCGCGAATCCCCGCGGCGCTGCCAAATGAATTTGCCACATATGCTCACCTTGGCGGACATTTCGCGCGCGAAAACAGAGCCAGATGGAGGCCAGGAAAGCATGAACGCGAAGCGGAGCGTTCACTCCTTGCGAAACGTCCGTCTGCGGGCAATCCTGTGCCTCGCGCTCTCCCTCGCTGCTCAGCCCCGCGCTCGGGCCGCATGGAAATACTTCCGAACCGGCTCGCCGCAGGACAGCAGCGCTAAGCCGCGACCCGGCTTCGCGCTTATGGGAGGAGGCGCGCGGCAGGACCCGGCCTTCCGTTTTCTTTGCGAGCGCAGCGGCGGCGGGGACTTTCTCATCCTGCGCGCAAACACCGAGGACGACTACGCGAAACAGGTGAACGGACAAATTGCGGCGACTTGCCCGCTGAATTCGGTGGCGACCATCGTTTTCTCCGATCGCGATGACTCGAGTGATCCGAAACTGCTGGCGATCTTGCGCCAGGCGGAAACCATCTTTATCGCCGGCGGCGACCAATCCAACTACCTGCGTTTCTGGCAAGACACTCCGGTGCAGGACGCGCTGAACCGTCACATCGCGGAAGGAAAGCCGCTCGGAGGCTCGAGCGCGGGACTCGCCGTCCTGGGCGAATTCTCCTTTTCCTCAATGATTGACACGATTCATTCGCCCGAGGCTCTCGCGGACCCTTACGGCAATAAGGTCACGCTATCCCGCGATTTCCTGCGAATCCCCGTGCTTTCCGGAATCATCACGGATACGCATTTCGTGAAGCGCGATCGTATGGGGAGACTGCTGGTCTTCATGGCACGCATTCTGCAGGACGGCTGGGCCAATCGCGTCCGTGCGATCGCCGTGGATGAAAACGCAGCCGTGTTGCTCGAACCTGACGGGAAATCCGTCGTCGCCGGAGGCCCCGCTTATTTCCTCGAGGCTAAGCGCGCTCCGGAGGTTTGCAGACACAAGGAGTTTCTGCGGTTTAGCGATGTCACGGCACATCGCGCCGGGGCGGGCGCAAAGTTTGACATCGCCAAGTGGGTCGGCGACGGCGACGACTATACGATAAGGACCCAAGGCGGGAAGATCACCGCGCAAGGCTCACAGATTCATGTTTACTGAGATTTGCGCCATTCCTGAGCAGGCTGCTCTCCGGCCTGCAAAATGAGGGAACGCATCCAGGCTCCTCAAGCCAGCACCAGTGGCGATGGAAGCACTGCCTCGGGGGCGCGCGCCGGCAGGCGCGCTTTCCCCGTTTTGCTAATGCGCGGCATCAAACGCGCTCTCCGCCACTTCAGAAATGGAAAACTAGGCCGGCCACAAGCTGGAAATTGTTCTGATGCTGAGAATACAGGCTCGTGCGGACGTAGTCGGCCTCCAGTCGCACCGAAAGCCGGGGTAACCACCGCCAATCGGCTCCGCCGCCCGGCGAAACCATGAAAGCATTCTG
>DASRCZ010000199.1:0-8221 GCA_035652855.1 Candidatus Acidiferrum sp. | reverse complement strand
TTCATGCCCATCAGCATGGCGGCGCTTTTCATTGTGATTCCCTATCCGAGCGGCCTGGCGGTGTATATTTTGACGAGCGGTCTGGTCGGCATCCTTCAGCAATGGTATCTGAACAAGAAGCATCCCATGCCGGCGCCAGCTAAGGTTGTGCGCGGGAAGCAGAGCAAAAAGGTGTGAGCGGCAGCGCGGATTTCGGCCACGCGCCTGGGCCTCACGGATGTGGCCGAGTTTAGGCTGTGTGGCCCGGAGGAGCAGCGCGGATGGCGCGGGAACTTGTCCGAGACGGCGTGCTTGATCGCAAGGCGGCGGCTGCGGCCTTGCACGAATTTCTTGAAACGCTGGTGCGTGCGGGCCGCTTCGACTTGCAAGTCAGAGTGCGCGCCATGTTGCCCGGCTCCGATCACGAAGATCCGGACGCGGAAGTGCTCGCCGATCTCGATGGCCCTGACAAAGCAGTACTGCTCGAACGCGGCGGAGAAGTCCTGCAATCCATCGAGCATTTGGCGCTTCGCGCCCTGCGCCTCGAACCCGAGTGGCGCGAGAAAATCCACATTGACTGTGGCGGATACCGCGCCTTGCGCCTCGAGGAGCTGCGCATGATGGCGCGGGTCGCGGCCGAGCGCGTCCGCGCTACTCATCAGCCCTTCCGGCTCAATCCAATGTCCTCGCGGGAGCGCCGCATCGTCCACCTCGCTCTGAAGAATGCGCCCGGAATCCGCACCGAAAGCATCGGAACCGGCGAGAATCGGCAAGTGGTAATCCACCCGGAACCCGGAACGGGAACCTGACCTAGCGGCCGTCTTCAAGGCCGATACGCGACTGTCCTGCTCGGCGGCGCGGCAACCGCAGGCGAGTCAATCGAAGAAGCGCTACCGGCAGAGCGTTTCGATAAGCGCCTCTTTCTTTCTTTCAGCTAACTCGCTAAGCGAATCGAGAGAAGCGAAATACCCCAGAACCGCGGCCACGCTCAGCATGGCGAAAACTTCCGCGGGGAGCCAGGCATCCTGGGTCCAGCGCCCGGCGAAGAGGATCACTGCGCCAACTCCGGCAAAAACAATCTGGACGCCGAACGCGATCAAAACCGCCATTCCGGATTGGCGCTGATTCCGCATCTGGCCAAATACGAGCTTGCGCGGAAAACAGAGCGAAGACCAGTTCGCAATCGCAAATTGACCGGCCACGGCAAACACGATGGCCACGAGAGTGGCGATGAACTGAGGAAGCGAGGGAAGCCCGGCGCTAAAGGCGAAAACAGCGATGCAAAGCGAGAGATCAAAAATCAACACCAGAGCGAGCACCAAATTTTTTGCCAGAAACACGTGACGAAAGCGCAGCGGGGCGGTGAAATAGGTCTGAATGCCCCGGCTCTCGAACGCGAAGCAGTTGTACGCGGGCGTAATCAGGATGAACACGATATACGCCATCATTGCCGGAAAGAGCATTGCCGGTGAGAGTCCGTGCCGGAACGGTTCCCTGCGAGACCCGGCGAACGGCGAACTGAAGAGCAGCACCAGCACCGGCGGAAACAGCAGGCTTAGCAGTGCAAAGCCGTTTCGCAGCAGATAGCACAACTCCTTACGAACGATCGCGCCGGCTTGCGGCGAAAGCCGATCCAGCACAAAGGCGCCGCTGCTTTCCTGGCGCGCTCTCGGCCGTTGCGGCACCGGGGCAGATGTCTCGCTGAGTTCCTCGCCCCGGTACTGCGCGGAAAAACGCAGCCACAGCAGAAAACTAAGGGCTGCGGCAAACCCCAGGAGTCCTGCAAACGATCCGAGGACGCCGGCCCAGTCTTCTTGAAGGAAATCGGAAATCGCGCGGCCCGCCAGCGAAGGCGGGAACGGAGCAAGATAAATCAGCAAGTGGCTGGCGAAACGCCGGAGAGCTTCGCCGTACCGGTTCAGCAGTGGGCCGATGAACTGCACGCAAATCATCGCCAGAACAAAGAGCCCCAGAAACACCTCGCGCGTCCGGCGGCGAGCGAAAAGACGCTCGATCCAGGAGGCGAGCAGCCGTTCGAGCGTGACATTCAATAGCAAAAAGAGCCCGGCGATCGCGGTCATCAGCGGCAGAACGGAGGGCCGCACGAGCGCCGCGGACAGGAGCATTGCGACAATCCAGCATGTCCCTGCAACCGCTGATAATTCGGCGAAGCCGTAGGCCAGACCGATCAGGTAGAAGGCGCGGAGACTCAGCGGAAAACGGAGCAGCGTGCGGAACTCAAACGCAGCTCCGAAGCCCGCCACCAGCACAGGAAAGACCTGCCAGCATAGGAAAATGGCCCAGAAGAGAAACGCAATCCAGGAGGCGTGGTCTTTCGTCAGGACGTAGCGCGTGCCAGCAAAGAACCCCGTGGAGACTCCAAAGATGAGAAAGGCGGCAAAAATGCCAGCCAAAATCATGCCGATCAGGTCGAGACGATTGCTTTTGCGGCGCAGGCCGTTCCGGAGAATCCGCCAGCGCAGGCCGGCAACCAGCCGAATCTGCGCGGCCACGCCCGGCACCCGGATCAGGTCAGCCAAGTGAGCTCCTCGAACTGCGGCTGTCGCTCGCCGTCCTGTCCAACGGTCGAGAGGAAGATTTGCTCGAGCGTCGCGCTTCCAGCCTCGCCCACGGCGACACCGGCGCGCAGTTCTTCCAGCGAGCCTTGCGCCACAAGCCGCCCCTTATCAATGATGGCCACGTGGCTGCACAGCCGCTCGACGATTTCGAGCACGTGCGAAGTCAAAAAAATGGTCACTCCGCGGGCCGTCATGCGCCCGAGCAGCGCTTTGAGCGCGCCAGCGGCCAATGCATCAACGCCCTCGAAGGGTTCGTCGAGAAACAAAATGCGTGGTCCATGAATCACAGCCGCAGCCAGCGCGAGCTTCTTTTGCATTCCGTGGGAATAGTCCGCAATCAGCGTCTTGGGCCGGCCGGCGAGTTGCATGAACTCGAGCAATTCCGCCGAGCGCTGCTGAGTGGTTGCGCGGTCCAGGCCATACATTTGCCCGACGAAGTGCAGATACTCTGCGCCGGTCAGCCGTTCGAAGAGGCCCATTCCTTCCGGGACGACTCCGATCTGGCGTTTGACCTCGACCGCATGCGACGCGAAATCAAGCCCGAGCAGCTCTATTCTGCCGGAGCTTGGCGCAAGCAGCCCGGTAAGCATCTTGATGGTTGTGGATTTCCCCGCTCCATTCGGCCCGAGAAAGCCGAAGAATTGTCCCGCGGCCACTTGCAGATGGATGTCGTCCACCGCGGTGAGCCCGCCGAAGCGGCGCGTGAGATGTTCGGTCGAAATGGCGAAATCGGGCATCGACGCTCCCGAGAAACTCGGTCAAATTCAGGTTAATGACACTGTAGCACGGGCGGAGCGGCTCCCGTTTTGCCCCTCGAAACGCCCGCATCGCTTCGCGCATAAGCGCGAACAGAACCAGTGGCGGCTGACGTGGCGCCCGGAATGGTTACAGCTTGGGCGACGTTCCAGCTAAAGTTAGATCTTTCGCGGGCAGGGCCGCGAGGACGGCTGGCAGCTCGACCCGAAAAACAGCTCCGCCCTCCTGGCGGTTGTAGCAGAAAATCTTTCCCCCATGTTCCTGCACGATGCCGAAACAAATGCTCAGACCCAGCCCCGTGCCCTTGCCTACCGGCTTCGTCGTATAGAACGGATCAAAAACACGATGAGGTTCCTTGACTCCGGGGCCGGTGTCGGAAAATAAGACCACCACGTTGGCGCGGTCGCGTAACGTTTTAATGGTGAGCATTCCGCCGCCGTTGACGTCCATCGCGTCCACGGCGTTGCTGATGATATTGAAGAACACCTGCATCAGTTGGTTTCCGTCGCCCCGCACGCCGGGAAGAACCGATTCGAGCTGCAGCTCAACCCGGGTGGTCCCGGCGCGCAGATCAAGCGCGCGAAGCTGCACGGCGTTTGTCACTACCGTGTTGATGTCAAGCAGCGTGCGCTCGGCGGGCACTTGGCGGGCAAAGCTCAGCAAATTGCCCACGAGCGTCTTCGTACGTCGCGCCTGGTCGCGGATCTTAGTCGCTGTTAGCCGCGTCTTTTCGGGAAGTGAATCATCCTCGGCGAGCAGGTCGGAATAGCCGAGAATCGCGGTCAGGGGATTGTTGATCTCGTGGGCGGCGCCGGCGGCGAGCTGGCCCAGCGAAACGAGTTTCTCGGATTGTACGATCTGCGCCTGCAAACGCTGCAGGTTTTCGACCGACTGCTCGGACTGGGCTAACAAGCGGGAACGGTCCGCATCCGCCAGGTGCGTGCGAAGAAAGACCAGCAGAATCAGCGGAAGCGACGCGATCAGCGTGGTCATAAGCCGGAAGTCGCGCACCGCCGCGTCATCCTCGCTGAAGCGCATCGTGTAAATGGCGAAAACGGGCAGGGACAGCACCGCGGCCATGGCCATTCTTCCGGCCCACATGTTGTCCGTGGCCGTGCCGGTGCCGCTATCGAAAGAATCCTCGAGCGGAACCTCGAGCTGCGAGCGGTACTGGTAGGCAATAAAGCCGGCCGACGCGAGCCATAAAAATGACCCGACGAGCGGAACGTCATACAGACTGCCTGTGAAATATTCGCCTGCGTCGCTCGTGACGTTGATCATTAGCGACGAAATCATGTACAGGGTGGTGGCGAAAAACAGGTTGGCATAAACGATGCGCCACTTGCCCGTCGCGCGAAGCCAAAAGAAGGCGAAGCCCGCCACGATGATGGCGTTCTGCGCGTTCATAACCAGGTTGTACGTGTAGTTGTATTGCGCCGCTTCGGGCGTCGCGTACATCCACGGCAGCACAATGAAAACGTAAAGGTACGTCCACCAGGTGAGCAGCAGAATGAAATCGAGGTAGCCGAAGCGGAGCTGCAATTCCTCGCGTCTGCGATGGGGCCGCAGGGCCAGCGCGGCCATCAGCGGTATGCCGCGCAGAAAAAAAACGATATCGCCCGTGTAGGGGTTGGGCAAGGATTTGTGAAGATAGACCTCGTAGTAGGTCCACTCAAATTGTCCAATCATCCAGAGCGTGCAGCCGAGCGCAAGCAGCATCCAGAAGAGATTCCGCCGCCAGTGCGGAGTGCCGGCATTCGCGAGCAAGCCAGCGTTGGCCAGCAAGGGCACGATGCACTGCACGATGTCTCCGAAGTTCGTCAGCGCTTCGCGGTTGCGCGTGTGCGTCAGGTAAATGGAGAGAGCGGCGTACGTTGCGAGGACCAGGAGCGACGCGCCAGCCAGCCAGGCGACTCTGCGGGAGATGGACATAAATCCAGCGTCAGTTTACGGGTGCCGGGAGCGCGATGGGTGCTCCGAGGGCCTTGGCATAGCGTAACGATAAACCGCGAATTTGGCCGGCTGGAAAGAAAACCATCGAGACGGCGTTCTGCCTGTGCGCGTCGGCCAACGCAATGCGTTCAACCCGCCTTTGAACCGCTGAATCCGGCCCTCGGCGGCACGTTTCGCGGCGGGCTTCGTGGCCTCCGGTGCTAGGTCCGCCGGATGCGTCTCAGACTCAGCCAGCTCTTAGTGCTGCCGGACCTTTGCGGCAAAAAACGCTGGATTCAGGCTATTTGAAGGATCCTCGAGGAACAGGGCGCGGATGGCGAGCGGCGGCGGTGAAGTGCTCGGGCTGTTGCCGTTCGGAACCCCGTCAAGGTTCGTCACTCCGTCGAGACCGGGAGTGCCGGTAAAAGTCTCCACGCCGAAACTGCTCGCTTGGGTAAACCCAAAGAAAGCCGGAATCGCGGTGACGCCAAACTGTTGTGAGGAACCGGCGATGGCCGCCGCGCTCAAACGGGACCAGCGCAACGTGATCGTGTCGGTGCTTGCCGAGGCCGCGGTGTTGCCATTGGCGGGCGTGAAAGCCGTCACGTGAAGGGCAACGGTTTGTCCCAGGTGCAGGGCTCCCGTGTTGGTGGCCCCGGCGAACGCTTGAAAGCTGGTGGCAAACGAATTTTGTATGGGGAGCCCTTTGGTGTCCACCAGGAACGGGTTTGGATTGTTCACAATATTTACGACGACTGGATCGCCCACCCGCACGCTTCCAATCAGGGAATTCTGCGCCGCGGTAACAAAGTCGCTGGCCACTATGGTGAACTGAGTTGCTGAACCAATGGAAACAACCGCACCTTCAATCACATCCTGCGGAGCGGCTAGCAGCGGTTCGATTTCCTGAATGACGAGCGTCCCATCGGCCTTAAGAATGGCATCCATGCTTGCAATCTGGTTGCTGGAAACACAGCTCGCAACGTTACCCGCCGCGGGCGTGGCGCAAAGCGCCCCCGAGGGGTCCGGGTCGAGATTCATCGTCGAGGAAGTAGCCGCCGTAATCGCCGCCCTGCCCGTGGCGGTCGGTGGAGTTACGGTGACGCTCTGCCCTGAAATGCTGACGACCCCGGTGAAGTCCTCAATAAGGTCGAGCTGGCCGGCGGAGAGGTTCGAGTTTTGCCGCGGCAGCGTAAAGGCCGTAACCACATTGGTATTTCCCGAATTGGTGAAATTCAGGCTCAAGTTTCCGTTCGAGAGCGTAATGGCGTTGGAAAGATTGAAGTCGATTCCGAAGCCCGTATTCCCGCTAATGGCCTGAGAGAAGCTGATTACCGGAGCGCCCGCGCTGGCGAACGTTACCGTACAGATGGCGTTGGCCTGGCAAACCGGGCTTACATTGGTGATAGCCGCGCCGCTCGTATTCACGAAACTCAAAACCGGATTCGCGAATGATACCGTGATCGTGCTATTGGTCCCTGTCGGCACGCCGGAAAGCGCCCCGAGAAAAGCGGAATCCGATTGCAACCGCATCAGGTCCACCACGAGACCGCCATTCGCGCTATTTGGCGTCAAGGTGGTGTTGGTTCCGCCAGAAGAAGTTAGCTGCACTCCCGTTACGGTAACGCGAAAGCTGACCACGGAAATGGCCGCCGGGGGCGTATCCGCGACCATAACCAAACTGACTGTTGCCGTACCTCCGCCTCCACCCGCCCCTCCCCCGCCACCGGGCAACGGCAGGCCGTGACAGGCGGCAAGCGACCCGGCAAGAGCCAAGGCGGCAAGCAAAGTGAACCGGTTACGACTCATAAAACACCCCTTTGAGGGAACAGTGACCAGCTCGGAAATGTGTGCAGAATTCGAATCGAATGTATCGCGTGGGGACACTAGCCGCGCGGCAAAAAGCGCGCGGGGTGCCCAAGTGCTAACGCTGTTCGCGAGTACTGCTGGCCAGTCAAGGTTTGCCTGGCACACAACCACCCAACACAACGGCCACGCCACTTTCCGGAGGCGCCGGAAACAATCTGACATCGGCGTCCGTGCCAGCGGGTGTTAGCTAAACACAATGTTCTCAAGCGAATCCAGGGCGGTCTGAAGCCTATAATTCCGCTCCTCGCGCTGCTTTTGGCAACTGCCAGGCAGCCCTGCCAATCGTCGCCCCGCGGGTAAGCCACGGTGCGCTATGTTATCGTTGCGGTTTCGGGCGGGGCTGATGGATTGCGTGGAATCAAGACGAGGCAGAACTTGGCTAGACGTTTGAGCAGGGCCGATGCGGCGCAACGCGCCGAGCAGGGTGCGGAGCGCAGATACGTATCGCTGGAGGATGCCGCGGAATCGGAGTGCGAGGCTGCCGATGAATCGGCCGGCGAAGCGGACCCCGGCAGGTCCGGCTACGACCAAAGCGCGGCAATGCGAAGGACACCCGCTCGCCCTTCGACGGAAGGAACGCCGCGAGAGCTCGAAAGCGATGCGCGCAACCCGCAAGAGACACAGCGCCCAACCATGCGTGAAGTCTTCGGGCCGGGAGGACTCCTGGAGCGCTGCATGATCGGCGGCTATGAACATCGGACCGCCCAACTGCAGATGGCGGAAGCGGTGCAGGACGCCTTCGAAAACAAGCATCACGCCGTGGTCGAAGCGGGAACAGGGACGGGTAAGACGCTGGCCTACCTGCTGCCGGCCATCTGCAGCGGCCGGCGCGTGGTGATTTCCACGGCCACCAAATCGCTGCAGGAGCAGCTCTACCAGAAGGACATCCCCTTCTTGCAGAAACATTTCGCGCCCAACCTCCGCGTCGCCGTGATGAAAGGCCGCTCGAATTTCCTTTGCGTTTCTAAGCTCAGCCAAATGCAGGACCAAGCTCTGCTGAACGGCATGGACGAGCTTGACGCTTTCCGCCAAATCAAGGATTGGGCAAAGCTTACGGAAACCGGCGATCGCGCGGAACTCACCTTTCTGCCGGACGATTCGGAATT
>DASRCZ010000198.1:0-2746 GCA_035652855.1 Candidatus Acidiferrum sp. | reverse complement strand
GTTCGTCAAAGACGAAATATAGCGCCGGTACTTGCGATTCACTTCGCTTCCCGATTGGAAGAAATAAACCGTGCGGTACTGGCTCTCCTTGTAAGCGCCGGTCGTTGCCCTGGCGAGATACTTCGCAATCGAGGCTTTCACCGGCCATACAAACGGGTGAATCGGACACAGAACCAGCACAGGCGTCTTCCCGTCCCACCCGGCCTCGCGCAGCACCTGGTGCGCGTATTCCGGCGGATGCGGCTCAAACGTCCAGGCCGTGTCGGTGCCAAGCTCGGTCGGCACATCCATTTGCGTCAGCAGCGCCTGCGATTCGATGTTCCGGGTAATGATGAGTGAATCCGGAACATACCTCCGGCACATCCACTGAATCGCGGGGTCCATGTGCCCGGCTTCCGCTCCATAACCCACCGACAGCTTGTTTTCAGCCGAAGCAAGCCCCAGAGAGCCGATCATCATCGTGGTCAGCGCGTTGGCGAACTTGCTCTTGAACATCGAGCCTTCGCACGCAATCACTCCATGATTCGCGCGAACTTCGCGAAACAAAAATGGAGGATAGACATCCGGCAAGTGGACCTGGCGCGTGCCTTCAAAGTAGCCCTGCGTGCGGCCGAAGTCCTGCGTCATTACGCTAAACTCGACGTTGTCCGGCCCAAGTACGTGACGAAGCTGCCGGATCATCTCATGGACGCGAACATCCGCCCCGGTGTTTCTTGTGCCGTTATAGCCCGCGAACAGCAGGCGCAGTTTTTCCTTTGGCGTCCAGCGCTCGCCGAGGCCGAACATCCAGCCAAGCCGCCGCATTTCGATCAGCGCGCTAACCCAGGCGACGAGCAGGATGTCCGTCATACGTGTGCGCTCCCCGCGGCTAATCGGCCTTGCGTCACGGCATCCGCCGGCCACGGCCGCGCTGGATAACGGAATCGGTTCTTGCGGCAAAACTCCAGCAGCGGCAGCGCGTAATCGGAGAATTTCGCGGGCTTCTCCCCTCCGAGTTCCGCAACCACTCGCGAGTTATCGAAGACGGTGTTCCAGTCCAGATACGGCCAGAACACCTTCAGCAAGGAAGCGCTGTACCCGATCGAGCCGCCGCGGTTCGAAAGCCAATTCACGCTGGAAGAGAACACTCCGCCCAGCCATGGCCAGTACGCCGGCTTTCGCCAGCCGCCCCGCGCCGCGAGCGTATCCGTCAATTCGCGGTAAGTCTGCGACCCAACACCCGACGACAGGTGATACGTCGAATGCGCTGGCGCATCCTTCTGGTGTATCGCCACAATCGCTTTACTCACGTAATTCGCCGGCACGATATCAATTCTATCCGTGGCCCGCAGCGGCAGCACCGCCATGCGTGCCAGCATATCGAAGGCCTGCGCCATATCAAACTGTGAAGTCTCCGCGCGCGTGCTGTCTCCCAGCACGATCGCCGGCCGGAAAATTGTGCGCGGCACATCCGGCAGGAGCTGATGGACCATGTGCTCGCAGAATTTCTTCGTGCGCGCGTACGGGTCGTAATCCGAGCGCCCCCAATCGATGGCCGCATCCTCCGTCACCACTTCATCCCGCCGTCTCCCCGCAACCGCCACCGTGGAAACGTGCGAGTACCGCCGCAAGCCATTGCGATTTTGCGCCCGCCGGGCCAGTTGGATTACCTCGAGCGAACCCCGCAAATTCACGTTGAGGCACTGTTTCTCCGATTTGCGATTTAGCGACGCGGCGCAATGCACAATCGAGTCCGTCGTATCCACGAGCGCGTGATACTCGTCATCGCTGAGTCCGAAGCGCTCGCTCGTCAGATCCCCGAGGAAAATGCGCGTGCGCGAGTTGACGTACTCGATAAATTCGGAGAATTCCAGGTGCAACTGCAGCGATTGCCAAAGCCGCTCGCGCGCTTCCTGCGATGACCTCGCCCGGACCAGCAGGTTCAGCCGCTCGCGGTGCCCCGTCAGCAGTCCGGCCGCGAGATAGCTGCCAAGATATCCCGTCGATCCGGTTAGGAAGGTCGCCATAGGGGATCGCGCGGTGGTGCCGATGGAACCGCGGCGGAGCGCGGCGGCTCTGCCGGCCAATCCAGCTCGCGGGCAGGCCGAGCTTCGAGCGGACGCCCTTCCATCAAGGGATAGCACCATCGCCGCAGCGCGGGAATATGGATATTAATCCAGTAGTTCCACCAGTCAATCCTTTCCGGCTCAAAAGCAAAGAGCGAGCGCTCCTCCGGCGGCAGAGCAGCGGAAAGCATGCGCGTATTTTCGCACTCAAAGACGTGCTCGTTGTGCAAAATGAACGGCTCGTAGAGTTCGATCAGTTTTTCGGCGCGAATCAAATCACGTTCCGCCTTGGCCAGCGGCGGTTTTCTCATCACCGCCGCGGCGGCCCGGTTGATCCGCGAAACCACCGCCTTCTGCATCGGAATCGAGAGCCGCTCGTAGCGCTGCTTGGATACCGGAATGGTCTCGAACTTTACCTTCAGCCAGTGATCGATGCTCGGTTGCTGCCGGTAATGCTTGCGGTGCGCCAGGCCTGTCAGCTCGATGCTTCTTGCCATGTTCACCGGGTTGATTTCCGAAGTCGCCAACTGATACAGCCGCGCATTCCGCCGCGCCACCACTGCCGCCGCGATCAAACTCATGCCCCGGCAGACCATATCCACGGGAATAATGTCCAGGCATTTCCGCTCGTTCGAGGGCAGTTGCCGGAAATTCGTGCCCAGCAGATACGAAAGCGGACCTGACGTATTGATGCCTTCGTT
>DASRCZ010000197.1:0-12408 GCA_035652855.1 Candidatus Acidiferrum sp. | reverse complement strand
ACTCGAAGAAAGCCTACTTCGCGGACTCAGAGATTCGGTGCTTAGAACTGAAGTCGTTGATTACATCGTCGTGCAAATGGAGCGTGCGCTTCGCGAAAGGTTCGATCGGCTTGAGACCGAGCTCCAGCGAATGCGTGAGCGAAAGCGACAGGTCGAACTGGAGATCGCGCGCCTAGTGCAGGCGATTGCGGACGGACAGCCATCACAGAGCTTGATGACTGCGATCGGCGAGCGAGAGCGCGAGCTGAGTGCGATAACTGACAGATTACTCGAACCAAGGCCTGGCTCGCTGAGGGCCACCCTCGAAGAGTTACGAACGTTCGCGCTTTCACGACTGACAAGCATTCGACACCTAATCGCGCATCCCGATAGTGTCGATCAAGCACGCGCAGTTCTTGCAAAACATTTTGGGCAGTTCACGCTTGAGCCCGCCATGCGGGACGGGAAGCCATCGTATGTCGCACATGGCCGAGTGGATTTCTTTGGGGAGGAAGCGATGGCGCGAACGGGTGGTGCCGGGGGCCAGAATCGAACTGGCTACGCCCGCCTTTTCAGGGCGGCGCTCTACCAATGAGCTACCCCGGCCTTCGGTGAGACTAAAATTGTAGAAGCCATGCCGGATGCTGTCAAACCGCCGCAACGCGGCGCCAAAAAGTACGTCAGGGGCGCGGCGCAACACAGCAAGCGATCGAGATCGTGCCATCCTGCGGGCAAACGAACCATTTTCACCGTGGGCCATTCCACGCGAACCCTCCCTGATTTCATTCATCTGCTGAAAGCGCATGGCGTCAAGCGTTTGGTTGACATCCGCAGCATTCCACGCTCCCGGCACACGCCCCAGTTCAACCGCGAAGTCCTTGCTGCCCGCCTGCGTTCCGCGGGACTGAGCTATGTGTACCTGAAGCGGCTTGGCGGCCGCCGGCACGCGAGGAAGGGTTCCGTGAATCTCGGCTGGCGCAACGCCTCCTTCCGGGGCTTTGCCGATTACATGCAGACGCCGGAATTTGCGGCCGGCTTGCGGCGGCTGGCTAATCTCGCCGAAAGCAAACCCACAGCCATCCTGTGCGCGGAAGCGGTTCCGTGGCGCTGCCATCGGTCGCTCATCGGAGATGCGCTCCTCATCCGCGGCTTCAGGGTGCTGGACATTTTCAGCCGATCCGTGGCAAAACCGCACCAGCTCACTGCGTTCGCGCGTGTGCGCGGTTCATCCCTTACATACCCATCGCCTCATGGAAAATCCGCGGCAATTTGTGGGAGCTTGGCCGCGGCGCGGGCGATCAGTGCGGCGGAGCGTCGAAAGCCTCGAATCCGCTGAGTTCTTCTTCCCAATCCAAATGCGGCGTTTGCAGAAGCCGGACGCAGCGGTTCCAGCGAAGAATGGCGTCATCGTTTCCCGCCGGGCGCAGCTTTTCGGCTTCACCAAAGCACCGCAGCGCTTGCTCGAAGAGCGGGAGGAGCGTGTGCGGAGCCCGCCCGGAACGAAGCTGGGCCTTGGCTCGCCGCTCGCACAGAAGCCCGCTGTAATACCATCGTTCGTAAGCGTCCTTGAGCCGGCCAAATATTTGTTCTGCTTCCGCGTAGCGATCGGTCGCGCCGCCGAGAAACTGGTCCGTAATCGCGAGGCCGAGCAGGCGCAGCGCCATTTGCTGGTCCGGTTCAATGGCCAGAATATCCCGGCAAATGGATTCCGATTCCTCCGGCTCGTTCAGGTAGCGGTAAAGCTCCGCTTTCGCGAGCGCCTCGGCGATGCCTTGCTTCGAGATGGCTTTCAGTTGGTAGTCCACCGGCGCACCCCTTGCGCGGTCAAGCCGAAGCGCCGCGAATCTTGCGTACCAGCATCGTGATCGGATCGAAGTAGCGGTCCACCACCCGTTCTTTCAGCGGAATGATGGCGTTGTCCGTGATGTGAATCTCCTCGGGACATACTTCCGTGCAGCACTTCGTGATGTTGCAGTAGCCGATGCCGAGCTCCTTGCGCAGCATCGGAATGCGGTCCGCCGCGTCCAGCGGATGCATTTCGAGGCCGGCCACGCGCACAAAAAATCTCGGGCCGCCGAACTCCTCCTTTTTGTCATGATCGCGCAGCACGTGGCAGACATTCTGGCACAGGAAGCATTCAATGCACTTGCGGAATTCCTGTACCCGGTCAACTTCCCGCTGGTCCATCTTCCATTCCGCGCCCGGCTTGGGCTGAAACGGCGGAATCTTCTTGTTCACACGGTAGTTCCAGGAGACGTCCGTGACCAGGTCCTTGATCCGCGGGAATGACTTCATCGGCTTTACCACGACCGGTTGATCCAGCGGCAGTGAATCCATGCGCGTTTTGCACGTCAGCCGCGGCCGGCCATTCACTTCCGCTGAACACGAGCCGCACTTGCCCGCCTTGCAGTTCCAGCGCACCGCTAGGTCCGGCGCCTGGTGCCCTTGAATCGAATGCAGCGCGTCCAGCACCACCATCCCTGGCGCGACGGGCACGCGATAGTCCACCAGTTCGCCGCGCTCCGCATCGCCACGAAAAACGCGCAGCGTCGCTTCTGTCACAGGCCGCGCCGTTTCTGCCGCCGCCGCTGGCGCCGTCGCCGCTGTTTCCGTCATTGCTTCTGGCATCGCCTCTCCTATTTCTTCGAGACCGCTACCTGATCCTCGGCGAGTACTTGCTTTAGCTCTTCCGGCATCTCTCGCACTGGCACCTGCGTCAGTTCCATCGCATCGCCCGCGCGGCGGATCACATTGTTCTTCTTTCCCCAGCCGGCATCGTCGAGCTTCGGATAATCGATCCGGCTGTGTGCTCCGCGGCTTTCCTGGCGCGCCAGCGCGCATCTCGCGATCGCTTCGGAAACCACTAGCATGTTGCGCAGGTCTTGCGATAAGTGCCACCCCGGGTTGAACATTCGCGAGCCTTCCACGCTCATTTTCGCCGCACGAGCCTTCAATTCCTCGATCTTGCTCAGCGCCTTCCTCAGATCCTCTTCCACTCGGAAAATTCCCACCAGCGATTGCATCGTATCCTGCAGGTCCCGGTGAATCGCGTATGGGCCTTCGCCGCTGCTCCGCTCAAATGGTTCCAGCATGATCCGCTCCGCAGCTTCAATCTGCGCGTTGTCCAGCGGCGAACTCGGCGTTTTGTTGGCGTGTTCGGCGGCTGCCGCTCCGGCTCGCTTGCCGAATACCAGCAAGTCCGAAAGGGAATTGCCCCCCAGCCGGTTCGCTCCATGCAATCCCGCCGCCGCTTCGCCGGCGGCAAAGAGTCCCGGCAGGGAAGTCTGAGCGGTTTCCGCGTCCACTCGCAGCCCGCCCATCATGTAATGGCACGTCGGTCCGACTTCCATCGGCTCCTTTGTGATGTCCACGTCCGCGAGTTCCTTGAACTGGTGATACATGCTCGGGAGCTTCTTCTTCACGTATTCGGCGGGCTTGTGTGAAATATCCAGGTAGGCGCCGCCGTGCTCCGAGCCGCGCCCTTCCTTTACTTCCGTGTAGATCGAGCGCGCTACCACGTCGCGGGTCGAAAGCTCCATGCGCTTCGGGTCGTACTTCTCCATGAAGCGCTCGCCCAGCTTATTGCGCAGTTGCCCGCCTTCGCCGCGAACCGCCTCGGTTACCAAAATTCCTTGCACGCCCGGCGGCCATACCATTCCCGTCGGATGGAACTGCACAAACTCCATATCCAGCAGCTCGGCCCCAGCCTGGTACGCCAGCGCCATTCCATCCGCCGTGTACTCCCAGGAGTTGGAGGTAATCTTGTATGCCTTTCCGATGCCCCCGCTCGCGATCACGATGGCCTTTGCCGCGAAGGTCACGAAACGCCCTTGCTCGCGCCAATAGCCAAAAGCGCCGTTCACTCGCCCGCCATCGGTGAGCAGCCGCGTGATGGTGCACTCCATGAACACGTCGAACCCGAGCTGCACGCCACGGTCCTGCAACGTGCGAATCATCTCGAGTCCCGTGCGGTCGCCCACGTGGCACAGCCGCTTGAACGTATGCCCGCCGAAAGCCCGCTGCAGGATGTCTCCGCTCTCTGTCCGGTCAAAGAGCGCGCCCCACTGCTCGAGTTCGCGCACCCGTTCCGGCGCCTCCTGCGCGTGGAGTTGCGCCATTCTCCAGTTGTTCAGGAATTTGCCGCCGCGCATTGTGTCCCGAAAGTGCGTGCGCCAATCATCCGCTCTGTCCACGTTGCCCATCGCCGCCGCGATTCCGCCTTCAGCCATCACCGTATGCGCTTTGCCCAGCAGCGACTTGCACACCACTCCAACCCGCGCGCCTTTCGCCAGCGCTTCAATCGCTGCGCGAAGTCCCGCGCCGCCGGCGCCCATGATCAACACGTCGTATTCGTGCGTCTCGTATTTGGAGCTCACAGGAGTCGAATGTCCTTTATCGTTCCCGCCGCCACCAGCCGGATGTACAGATCCGCCAGTCCCACGGAAACCAGGCTGCACCACGCAAACAGCATGTGTCGTTCATTTAATTTCGTCACTACGCTCCATGCCGTGTGCTTCGGCGGCCCAAAGGCGGAGCACGAAAAGCAGTCCATGTGGCCACCGGAAAGGTGCCGCGCCGAATGGCAGCCCAGCGTGTAAAGCGAAAGTAGAACGATGTTCACCAGCAACACCAGCGAGCCCACGCCCACGCCAAAATGTCCGTTGAAATCGAACGCCACGATGGCGTCGTACCAGAGCACAATCAGAAAGAAGACTGCAATATAGAACGTGTAGCGATGGATGTTCTGCAGAAGGAAGGGATAGCGTGTCTCGCCGCTGTATTTGTGCCCGCGCCCCTCGCCCACCGCGCAGGACGGCGGATCCAGAAAGAATGCCCGGTAGTACGCTTTCCGGTAGTAGTAGCACGTCGCCCGGAAGCTTAGAGGACCGCCCAGAATCAAAATCGCCGGTGACCACGGCCACCAATGATGCTGTGCATCAATCAGCGGCGAATAAAAAGGCGAGAGATACGGCCCCCACTCGTAGAATTTTCCTTCAAACGCCCGAAACGTGGCATACGCGCCGAAGGCGCTTAGCACGATCACCACCGGCAGGATTTCCGCCCACCACGCGTCCCGCCGTTCTGTTTTGCCGAAACCGCCAATCTCCCTTAAGACCGAAGCATCGCCCATTGCGTCTCCGTTACACCGCGCATAGCCTAATCAGATTCCCGTTCAGTTTCAATTACCATTTAACATCTTCGCCGCGTCGAACGCCAATTTGCTTGCCTCCCGCCGCCCCTTCGCTTGCTTCGCTCCTCCCTTCTTCGCAACAAAGGCTTCCATTCGTTCGCCGGGCCGGCCTGGCTGTGTTTCAATACAGGCATGTCTACCGACGCTTCCGGCCTCAGCGCCGAACTCACCGCCCTGGCCTCCACGGCCTCCAATGCCGACGCCTTGATGCACGGTATCGCCGATCTCTTGCATCAGAAACTCGTTAAATACAATTGGGTCGGCTTTTACATGATTCAGAAAGACGGCAATCAGGAAATTCTGGTCCTCGGCCCATTTCGCGGCACCATGACTCCCCACACTCGCATCCCGCTCAATCAGGGCATTTGCGGAGCCGCTGCCTCGACCGGCAAGACTGTTGTTGTGGATGACGTCAACAACGACCCGCGCTATCTGGCCTGCTCGCTAGAAACCAAATCGGAAATTGTCGTCCCCATCTTTGTGCGCGGCAAAGTCGTCGGCGAACTGGATATTGACAGCCATTTCCTTGCCGCCTTTGCCGCCGAGGACCGCCAGCTCTGTGAGCACGCCGCCGCCCTCGTCGGCCGCTTTCTCGAATCCCACCCCTGATTGGCGCGTTTCTCTTGATTTGCGGGGGCTATGCCTTAGCAAGTACAGGTTCGACTCTATTGCATCGACTCATCAAACTCTTTCATCCAATTCCGCCCCTTTAGCACTTCGCGCGGCCGCGTTCCATCCGGCGGACCCACAATTCCATCCTTCTCCATCAAGTCAATCAAATGCGCCGCGCGCCCATAGCCGATACGCAGCCGCCGCTGCAGCGTGGAAGTCGAAGCGCGGCCCATCTCGCAGACCACCCGCACCGCATCCTGATACAAATCGTCGTCGGCGTCCTCACTGGCCGCGCTTTCCTCGTCTTTGGCCGTAACCTCCGGATTCCCGTTCTCATCCTTCGGCGCTTCGAGCAATTCTTCCTGGTATTTTGCCTGCGCCTGTTGCCGCCAGAAGTCGCAAACCGACGTAATCTCGTCTTCCGTCACCAGCGGTCCATGGATTCGATGTAGCCGCGCCGAGCCCGCCGGCAAATACAGCATGTCGCCTTTGCCCAGCAGCGATTCGGATCCGTTTGAATCCAGAATCGTCCGCGAATCCACCTTGCTTGCCACACGGAACGAAATCCGGGCAGGGAAGTTGGCCTTGATCAGGCCCGTAATTACGTCCACCGACGGCCGCTGGGTCGCCAGAATCAAGTGGATGCCCACCGCCCGCGCCATCTGCGCCAGCCGCGTGATGGACTCCTCAACGTTGTTCGTATCCACCATCATCAGATCCGCCAGCTCATCGATGATGATCACCAAATACGGCAGCGGCTTGTGCTCGGTCTCCTCCACATTTTCAAAAAGCGAAAGCGATTGCTCCTTCTTGAACGTCCGGTTGTATTGATCGATGTTTCGGACGCCGCGCTGCGCGAGCAGCTTCAGCCGGTTCTCCATTTCCTTCGTCGCGTTGCGCAACACATTCGAGGCCACCTTGGGGTCCGTTACCACCGGCGCAATCAAATGCGGGATATTCTCGTAAAGGTTGAGCTCCAGCCGCTTCGGGTCCACCAGCACCATCTTCACGTCATCCGGCGTCGCCTTGTAAAGTATGGACATCATGAGCGAATTGATGAAGACGCTCTTGCCCGTACCCGTTGACCCCGCAATCAGCAAATGTGGCATGGCCGCCAGGTCGGTCACACGGATTCGGCCGTGCAAATCGCGCCCCATGGCCAGAGTCAGCTTGCTCGCCGAATTGCTGAACTCCGGCGCCTCGATGATTTCCCGCAGCGCGATTGTTTGCCGGTTCACGTTCGGTACTTCAATCCCGATGGTCGATTTCCCTGGAATCCGCTCGATTAGAATCGATTCCGCCTGCAGGGCCAGGCACAGGTCCTCCGTCAGGCCGATAATCCGGCTGTACTTGATGCCTGCTTCCGGTTTGTATTCGAACGTCGTAACCACCGGTCCGGGGTTGATTTGCGTGACGCGCCCCGCTACGTCGAACTCCATGCACTTTTCTTCAATTGCGCGCGCTCTCGCTTTCAGCTCCCCTTCATCCAGCTTCTGGCTCCGCTCGCCCTCACGCAGCAGCGAAATCTGCGGCAGCCGGTAATTCGTGTTCTCCCTTGCGATTTTTGGCTCCGCGGATTTCTTCGCCGGCTTCTCGCCTTCGCGATTTAGAAAAAGAATCGGCACCTTCGCTTTCCTGCCTTCCTTTTCCCCAGGTTCATCTTCTGCCTCATCTTCTCGTTGTGTCGGAAAGACCGCGCTTTCATCCCGGAGATGAAGTGTCTTTGGCGGTTCGTTTAGCACCGCTTCGCTCGCCACGCTCTGCATCGGGGCGGGTTTGCGCCCTGCTAGGCGATTTTCCTCGACGCGCCGCCGCATTCGCTCCTGCTCGCGCGTCTCCCGCCATTCGCGCCAGCGTTCCTGCGCCTTCTGCAGCAATCCCAGCCGCTCCACTCGCCCAATCGGCCCTTTCGCGCTCGTCGCCCAGGCATGGGTCGCCGAGAACGAAAAGCTCGTCGTCAGAAAAATAGCCGTCATCAGCACCGCGAACGCAATCACATAGGCGCCCCAGTTGAATCCACTAAGCAGGGCGCTCGCCAGCAGTGTCCCGAGCATTCCGCCGGCAGGCAATCCTCGCACCGTCAAGAATTTCGGTGCCAGTCCCAGCAGGGCAGGGAGCGATAGCAGCATCAGCGCGTATCCCGCCAGAGTCGCCGCCTGTGATTCAATCGGCCTGCTGCGGAACCATCGCCAGCCCACAGCCAGCAGCGCCATCGGCAGCAAAAATGCCGCGAAACCGAGCAGTTGGAACAGCGCATCCGCTCCGTAGGCTCCCGCCGGTCCAATCCAGTTTTCGACCGGCCGCGCCATTCCCGCCGCGCTCACATTCAGCGAGGGATCATGCGGGTTATAGGAGATCAGCGCCGCCGCAATCAGGGCCGCTACAGCCAGGCACAAGAATCCCACCAGCTCGTTGAGCCGCTTGTTTTCAGTCGGTGTCAGGAAACGCACGAGTTCTCCTCAGCTTTTTGGGGAAGGCTGAGTGTCGGCGGGCGCTCGGCGCTGGGATTCACCCGCCGGGAGGAACACCGGAATCATACCAAACCCGGTCCCTGGCACAACACTTCTGCGTGCGCCCGCAGCGAAAGCAGTACCGGCGCCCGCGTGCCACCCAGACCGCATTAAGCATCTTGGCGGGAAGAATCTCGGACCGCGACCCCATCGTCTCGCGCTTCCGGAGGAACCTACCCCGCCAGCCGCGCCGCCCAATACAAAACCGCCAGTCCTAAGACAATCCGGTAAATTGCGAACGGCGTGAACCCGTGCTTCCGGACCCACGCCATGAACCACGCGACCGACCCATACGCCACCACGAAGGACACGACCAGCCCAATTGCCAGCACAATCCACCCGTGGCCATCAATCTGCGAAACGCCGATTGGATTTTCTCCCTTTCCCCTCACCGATTGCAGAAACGTGTATCCCGTCGCGACCGCCATCGTGGGTATGGACAAAAAAAACGAAAACTCCAGGGCGGATGCCCGCGACATCCGCGCTACCTGCCCGCCCGCAATCGTTGACATCGACCGCGACGTCCCGGGAAACACCGCCGAAAGAATCTGGCATGCCCCCACCCAGACGGATTGTCCCAGGCTCATATCCTCCATCTTCCACACACAGATCCCATCCTGCGCCGCGCCGGGCCCCGCCGCTTCGGCTCGCGCTTTCGCCGCATCTACGATCCACATTATGATTCCGCCAATCAGCAGCGAAATCCCGATAATCTTCAAGCTCTCCAGATTTTTCCCGATGACCTTGGTCAGCAGGTACGCCGGAATCGCCGTCACCACGAATGCTACCGCCACGAGGCTCAGCGGATGCGTCAGTATCGTACGGTCGCCCCGCTCCCCTTTCGGGAACGTCGAAAGGAATTTCGCGATCCGCGCTCGAAAATAAATCGGCAGCGTCAGAATGGCCCCAAGCTGGATCACAATCGAGTACATCTTCCAGTACCCGCTCGTCAGGCTCACGTGCAGCAGCGCCTCGGAAAGCCGCAAATGCGCGGTCGAACTGACCGGCAAAAATTCCGTCAACCCTTCCACAATTCCCAGCAGCACCGACAAGAAATAGTCATTCAAGGCTTTGGTTCTCCCGGCCGCTCCTCTGTCCCTTTCGCATCCAGCCGTTTCCGCATCTCGTATGCGTCGAGGCGGCGCAAATAGTATCGTTTCAACGTCGCCTCCACACGATAGCCGTGCCGCTGCCAGAACGCAATTCCGGCAGCGTTGTCGATTGCCGTTTCCAGCAAAATCGTTCGCACTCCGCGCAGTGCAAGGTTCCGCTCGCTCTGCGCCAGAAGCATCGATCCCACTCCCCGCCTGCGGTGCTGCTCCGCCACGTCCAGAGTGATGATGTGCGCCAGCGGCGGATTTTCCTCCGTTACAATGAACCCCGCGATGCTTGCGCCATGCCTTGCGCCGCCTTCGGTTGCAACGATGCAATCCGCGCCCGGCTGCGACAGAAAATACCGGAGCATTCCTTTTGAGTAGGAAATCCCCGGCAAGAAGCACGCTTGATCCAACCGGTGCAGCGCCGCGAAATCCCGCGGCTCGTACGCCCGCAGCGCATACTCCCGTGCCGCCGCTCCCTGCGCTTCCGATGCCATCCCCGCTCCGAGGCAAAATGCAAACGAAAAAGGTCCGCCCGGCGGAGCGGACCTTCCCCGTGTCCTGATTCCGCGATATCCGGCGACTTACATCTTCACCGTCACGGTCTTTACTTCCGTGTAGTTCGCCAGGCCATACTCGCCCAGCTCTCGGCCGATGCCCGACTGCTTGAACCCGCCGAACGGTGCGGCGGCGTCGAAGACGTCGTAGCAATTGACCCACACTGTTCCCGCTCGGACCTTGTCCGCAATCGCGTGCGCTTTCGTGATGTCTTTCGTCCAGACCGCCGCCGCCAGCCCGTACATCGTCTTGTTGGCGCGCTGCACCACCTCGTTGATGTCCTTGAATTTCAGGATCGACATGACGGGGCCGAAGATTTCCTCTTCGGCGATCTTCATGTTGTCCTGTACGTCGGCAAACACCGTCGGCTCAATGAAATATCCGCGGTCGCCCACGCGATTCCCGCCTGTCAGCAGCTTCGCTTTTTCCTGCTTGCCGGATTCGATGTATCCCATCACCTTGTCGAACTGATCCTTGTCCACCTGCGGGCCCTGCTCGGTGTTCTTGTCGAACGGGTTGCCCACCGTACGCTTCTTGGCGCGCGCCACGCTCCGTTCCACGAATTCGTCATACACTTTCTCTTCCACAAACACGCGCGATCCGGCGCAGCAGCACTGCCCTTGGTTGAAGAACAACGCGAAGTGAGCGCCTTCCACCGCCTGCTCCATATCCGCATCGGCAAAAATCACGTTCGGGCTTTTGCCGCCAAGCTCCAGCGTCACTCGCTTCAGGTTCGTCTCGGCGGCTGCCTTCATAATCAAGTGGCCCACTTCCGTCGAGCCGGTGAACGCCACCTTGTCCACGTCCATGTGCCGCGCAATCGCCGCTCCCGCTGTCGGACCGTATCCGGGCAGCAGATTCACCACACCTTCGGGGAATCCAGCCTCCATGATCAATTCTCCGACGCGCAGCGCCGTCAGGGGCGTCTGCTCCGCGGGCTTCATCACCACCGTGCAACCCGCCGCCAGCGCCGGACCCAGCTTCCATGCCTGCATCAGCAGCGGAAAATTCCACGGGATGATCTGACCGACCACTCCTACCGGTTCGTGCTTCGTGTAGCAGAAGTAGGGGCCGTTCACCGGAATCGTCTTTCCCTGAATCTTGTCCGCCCATCCTGCATAGTACCGGTAGCACGCAATCGTGAGCGCCAAGTCCGCTGCTTTCGCCACGTGATAGGGTTTCCCGTTATCCAGTGCCTCGAGCTGCGCCAGCTCATCCGCGTGCTTCTCCACCAAATCCGCCAGCCGGTTCAGCAGATTCCCGCGCTGCGAAGCCGAGATCTTCCGCCATTTTCCGCTGTCAAACGCCGCGCGCGCCGCCGCCACCGCCTTGTCCACGTCCGCCGCATCCGCTTCCGCCACCTGCGTAATCACTTCTCCCGTGCTCGGATTGATTGTTGGAAATGTCTTCCCTGATGCCGAATCCACCCACTTCCCGTTAATCAACAATTTCGTGGCGCTGACCTTTACCGTCGGCTCCATCACTGTCGTCGCTGTCGCCATTTCTTCCTCCTCAAATCATCCGCTGTCGACCCCGCGCAAGCGTCGACTCGTTTGCGCCACCTAGCTCGTCAGCCAGCGCGCTTGTAATGGCCCGGTCGCCACCGCATTTTGGTGGTGACCGGCCCCTGCCGCGTGGCGGACCGCCCGCCGTTGGATTGGCCGATCTAAAGACCGGCCCAGCGCCCTGACCACCGGCATGCTGGGAAACTGGCCGGCTCGAGCGAAGGCAGGTGCGGGTCCTCGTAGATAACGGCGAAGACCCACAGTTGCAAACGGCTACAGCCTACATCCGTCTGCCTCGTCCGTAAAGAGCAGCGTTGTGGCGTTCTTGGGTCCTGCATCTCGGGGGAGCGAGTGCACGAAATCCGGGTATTCAGGCAGGGCCTAGATTACACATGGCAGAGCCGCAAGATCTTGGTGTTCCCAAAGTACCAAGTGGCCGGGCTCGCGTAGAGGCGGACGGCACTGGCGTTCGGCGCAACCTGCTAAAAATGGAAGTTGGTTTCTACATACCCGAACTGGCCGCTTGTGCCGGCGGGGTAGATGCTGGCGATCACGCTCTTCCCCCAGGCGTGTGCGTAGTAGGTCGTCAGGGTGAACCCATACCGCAGCGGCACGTCCACGCTGATGTCGCACACGTTCGCAAGGCTTCGGTTCCCACCGCTGGTCCGGCCGGTGTAACCGAAAGTCCTTGGCTGAAATGCGCCGCCGCCTCCATACCAGAGGTCCGCCGCGTTCGTTAGCCGCAGCGCGTGCAGCTCGTTCCTCAGCACGAACCCGCGAGGCAGCCGAAACGTCGAACTCGCATAGAAATCCTCGTTATTCATCATGTTGTAGAACGGAAACCTCGCGTACGGGCGCGGCGTCGGCAGCACCTGAAAAAATGTCCCGTGCGTTCCGTCTCCGGGATTGGAATCGCCGCTGCCGTAGGAATAGCCGAGCCGAAACCACGGATTCAG
>DASRCZ010000196.1:0-3340 GCA_035652855.1 Candidatus Acidiferrum sp. | reverse complement strand
GAACGCGATGGCTCGCTTTCTGCGCAGCAAGCGCAGCCACAGCATCGGGGTGATGTTTTTCGATATTACCGACCCCTTTTGCACACCGGTTCTCCGCGGGATCGAAAACTCTCTGTATGCGGCTTCGTACGTTCCGATCTTTGCTGACGCGCACAATCAGCGGAACCGCTTCGAACGGTATCTCGAAATGCTGCTGGAGCGCCACGTCGAGGCGCTGATTGTGGTGGCCAACTGGCTCTTCGTGGATATTCATCTGCTGGCTGACCTTAGCAAGCGCAACATTCCGGCGGCAACCATCGGGTGGGAATTGCCCGCCGATAACGTGGGATCCGTGATGGTGGACAACGAGGCGGGCGGGCGGCTGGCGCTCGAGCATCTTTACCACCTGGGCCATCGAAAAATTGCGTATATTCGCGGCCCAAAGATGCTGATTGACACGGCGCCACGCTGGCGCGGGATTCAGAAGTTTGCGCAATCGGCCGATCTGGAGATCGACAATTCGCTGGTGGCGCAACTTCCGGAGTCACTTGATCCGAATTCAGGCTTTGAGGGCGGCTACCGCATTACCGAAGATTGGATCGAGAAGCGGAAGAAATTTACGGCCCTGCTGGCCTTCGATGATTTGACGGCGCTTGGCGCCATTCGCGCGCTTACGAAGGCGGGTGTGCGCGTGCCGGACCAATGCTCGGTCATTGGCTTCGATGACGTGCCGCCCTCCGCTCTCGCGGCGCCTTCGCTGACCACGGTGCGCCAGCCGCTCGAAGCGATGGGCAATCTTGCCGTCAGCATGATCATGGAAGGAATCAACGCGGGACTTGAGAAGCGCGACTGGACGATTTCCCGTCACCGTAGCACGCCGGAACTGGTGATTCGCGAATCCACGCGCGCTCTCTCTCCTGGTTCTGACGACTAACAGCCCACAGCTGCCGGCCAGTGACGCCGATCGCGCTCCAATTCTGTTGGCGTACTTTGCGGAAACCGCTAAGATTCCGTCCGTGCGTGAGGGCTTGGCTTCCTTGAAAAACTACATCGGCGCCATTGACCAGGGCACGACGAGTACGCGCTTCATTCTTTTCGACCGCGCGGGCCGCATCGTCGCCGCGGCGCAAAAGGAGCACCAGCAGATTTATCCCAAACCGGGATGGGTCGAGCACGATGGGCTCGAGATCCTGCGGCGCACGGAAGAAGTTATCGCCGAAGCCTTGGCGCAGAAGGGCCTCCGCGCTGAAGACCTGGCCGCAATCGGCATCACCAATCAGCGCGAAACGACGCTCGTGTGGGAGCGCTCGACGGGGCGGCCGATTGCGAACGCAGTGGTGTGGCAGGATACGCGCGTTGACGGGGAAGTTGCCGACTTTGCCGCTGCGGGGGGGCAGGACCGCTTTCGCGCGCAGACCGGACTTCCGCTCAGCACGTACTTCAGCAGCCTGAAGCTGCGCTGGCTCCTGCGGAACATACCGAATGCAAAGGAGCGCGCCGCGGCTGGCGAGTTGCTCTTCGGCACGATCGACAGCTTTCTGACATGGAATCTGACCGGCGGTCTGCGCGGCGGCGTGCATGTTACCGACGTCACGAACGCCAGCCGGACGCAGCTCCTGAATCTGCAAACGCTTGAGTGGGACCGCGATCTGCTAGCCGCTTTCGAGATTCCCGCCGCGATGCTCCCGAAAGTCTGTACCAGCAGCGCAATCTATGGCGAAGCGCGCCTGGCCGCCATCGCCGGCGTTCCGATCTCCGGGATTCTGGGAGATCAGCAAGCCGCGCTTGTGGGTCAGGCGTGTTTCCGCGCGGGGGAAGCGAAGAATACCTACGGAACCGGCTGCTTTCTGCTGATGAACACGGGGGAGCGCGCCGTTTCGTCGAATTGCGGCCTGCTGACGACGGTTGCATATCAGTTCGGCGGCAAGCCCGCGTGCTACGCGCTCGAAGGCAGCGTGGCGATCAGCGGGGCGCTGGTGCAATGGCTGCGCGACAATGTCGGCTTGATTTCCAGCAGCGCCGAGATCGAGTCGCTGGCGCGTACCGTAAATGACAATGGCGGTGTTTACTTTGTCCCCGCCTTCTCCGGCCTGTTCGCGCCTTACTGGAAAGAAACGGCGCGAGGGGTCATCGCCGGCCTTACGCGTTACGTGAACCGAGGACATCTTGCCAGAGCCGTTCTCGAAGCGACGGCGTTCCAAACGCGCGAAGTTGTGGAAGCAATGGAAAAGGACGCGGGGATTTCCCTGCAAAGCTTGCGCGTTGATGGCGGCATGGTTGTGAACGAACTGCTCATGCAGTTTCAAGCTGACATGCTGAACCGTGAGGTTGTTCGGCCCGTGGTTCGCGAAACGACCGCGCTCGGCGCCGCGTATGCTGCCGGCCTCGCAGTGGGATTTTTTGCCGGCCTCGATGAGTTGCGTGCGAACTGGGCCGTCGACCGCGCTTGGCGTCCGCAGCTCGAGGAAGCGCGGCGGCGTCAGCTTTACCGCGATTGGAAGAAAGCGGTCACACGTTCTTTCGATTGGCTGGAGACTTCCTGAATAAGGAGCGGTCGAGGATGAGATCTCCGTTTCTCGGTGAGTTTCTCGGCACGATGATTTTGGTGATGCTGGGTGACGGCGTGGTCGCCGCGGTTCTGCTGAAGCGGTCCAAAGCGGAGGCGAGCGGATGGATGGCGGTGACCACCGGCTGGGCGCTGGCCGTCATGGCCGGAGTTTTCACGGCTATCGCCTGCGGCAGCAGCGACGCGCATTTGAACCCCGCGGTCACGCTCGGCTTTGCCTTCCGCGACGGCAATTTCTCACACTTCGCTCCGTATCTGGTTGCGCAAATGCTTGGGGCGGTGGTGGGAGCCACGCTTGTGTGGTTGCAGTACTATCCGCACTGGAAGGAGACTCCGCAACCCGAAATCAAGCTGGCTTGCTTTTGCACGAGTCCGGCGATTCGCCATTCATTTGCGAATCTCGCGAGCGAAATCCTCGCGACGTTCGTGCTGGTCTTCGTGGTTGGCGCGATTTTTTCGAAAAGCGTCGCCGCCAATGGTCCTGCCGCGGGCCTCGGCGCGTATCTGGTCGGCAGCCTTGTTTGGGGCATCGGTCTATCGCTCGGCGGCACCACGGGATACGCGATTAATCCGGCACGCGACCTCGGCCCGCGCCTCACGCATGCCCTTCTTCCGATCGCGGGGAAGGGTTCCTCTGACTGGAGCTACGCGCCCGTCCCCGTCATCGGACCGCTGATCGGCGGCATGCTGGCAGGAATCCTGCTCCGTTATTTTGTGCTGTAGCCCGGCTCGCGCGCAGTGTAATCGTTTCGCGCCCGAGAGCTACGTTCCGCGCAGATCGCGAGTTCCGCACGT
>DASRCZ010000195.1:0-7681 GCA_035652855.1 Candidatus Acidiferrum sp. | reverse complement strand
CGCGCCGCCCATGCCGCCCATGCCGCCGCTCGCGACCAGCTTGCCTGCCAAGCTGCCGCCGAAGTGCTTCCGCGCCGCGGCTGCGAAGGTCTCATACGTGCCCTGCAAAATTCCCTGCGTGCCGATGTAAATCCAGCTTCCTGCGGTCATCTGACCGTACATCATCAAGCCGGCGCGATCGAGCTCGTGGAAGTTCTCCCAGTTGCTCCAGTGGCCGACCAGGTTCGAGTTACAAAGCAGGACGCGCGGCGCGTGATCATGCGTGCGGAAAATCGCCACCGGCTTGCCGGATTGCACCAGCAGCGTCTCATCCCCCTCTAGTTCCTTGAGCGAACGCACAATGGCGTGAAAGCACTCCCAATTCCGCGCAGCCTTTCCGGTGCCGCCATAAACGACCAACTCCTGCGGTTTTTCCGCCACTTCGGGGTCCAGATTGTTCATCAGCATGCGGAGCGCGGCCTCTTGCTGCCAGCCCTTGCAGGACAGCTGTGTTCCTCGCGCGGCGCGAAACGGCCCGTTGGAAAGCGCGGTGCCGCTCATGGTTTCCGTCGTTGCACTCATGTTTTTCTCCACCGCCATATTAGCGCAGCATCGCTTCTGTTACACTCCAGCGTCAAAGGCAGGTCAGAATCGTCCAAAACGGAGGCTTACTTCCCATGAAGCGACTATTCATTTTAGCCGGTGTGGTTGCCGCGTTGGTTTCCCTTGCCGGTGCTGTTGGTTATTCCGCGCAGCGCGCACGATCGTCTTCCGCGGTGGCCGGTGCAAAGGCGCGGCTTGAGCAGGGACGGTATCTCGTCGAGCGAGTGGGCCTCTGCGGCGACTGCCACACGCCGATGAACGAAAAAGGGGAGCCTGTTGCCGGGAAGGCACTGCAAGGCGCACCGGTGGTCTTTAAACCGCTGGTGCCGATTCCGAACTGGGCCGAATACGCGCCGCCGATCGCCGGCTTGGCGCGTTTCAGCGACGAGCAGGCCGTCACGTTCTTGACGACTGGCAAGAATCCGGAAGGCAAGCTGGCGGCTCCGCCGATGCCGCCGTTTCGGTTTTCGCGGGAAGATGCCGCAGCCATACTCGCGTATCTGCGATCACTGAAGAAGTAGAACGGCTGTGCGCCGCGAGGCCTGAGGCAGGCGCGTTGCGCGCCGCAAACCTGTGGGGTAAAGTCAGGCTATCGAGATGAAGTACGGGACTTTACCACTACGTTTTCTCAGCGCCGTCGATAACCTTCCGAATCCGCGAGCGCAACTGTATCGCTCCGGTAGTGGCTGGCAGCGTATTCCTTCCGGGGAATTGCTGCGCCGCGTTGCCGGACTTTCGTCGGCACTAGTCGAGCTTGGAGTGAAGTCCGGCGACCGTGTGGGCCTTTTCGCTCCGAATTGCCCGGAATGGCACACGGCGGATTTCGCCATCACCGGAGCCGGCGGAGTCACGGTGCCGGTCTACTTCCATGAATCCGCGGAGCGGATGACGTATATCCTCCGGCACAGCGGCGCGCGCATTGTTTTCGTTGCGGGCGCGGAGCAGCTTGAGAAGCTGCTGGCCTGCCGCGCGCAACTGCCGGACGTCGAACAAATTATCGCGGCTGTTCCCGGCCACGCTGTGCCTGCGGATATTCTCCGGCACGAGACGCTGATTGCTCCAGCCGGTCCGGCGGAGATCGCGGCGTACCGCTTGCGTGCTTCGCAGCTCACGGGCGGGCAGCTCGCGTCCATTATTTACACCTCCGGCACGACCGGCGAACCCAAGGGCGTGATGCTCACGCACCTGAATTTCTGCTCGAACGTTACGGACACCTGCGACGACGTCGACTTCAAGCCGGCCAGCGACCTGGCGGTCTCTTTTCTCCCGCTGGCGCACGTCTACGGCCGCATCATGGATTACGCTTATATCTTCCATGGCGTCAGCGTCGCCTACGTTGAGGCCGTGGAAATGGCCGGCCAGGCTTTGCTGGAGTTGCGGCCGACCGTGCTCGCCGCGGTTCCCCGTGTTTTCGAGAAGATTTATGTGCGCGTGATGGAGAAGGGAAGCAAGACCACAGGGTGGAAGCGGTTGATTTTCGATTGGTCGATGCGGGTCGCGGCGAAGACCTCGCTCTGGCGCGCCGGTGAAAGGCCGGCAGGCTTGTTCCTGAAGCTGCAATGGGCGGTGGCCAATCAGCTGGTGTACTCCGAAATTCGCCGCGGAGCGGGCGGGCGCTTGCGCGTTGTCTTCTCGGGAGGCGCTCCGCTTTCGAAGGATCTCGCCGCATTTTTCTGGGCCGTTGGAATTCCCATTTATCAAGGCTACGGCTTAACCGAAAGTTCGCCCATTCTCACGTCCAATTTTCCGGTGAACCGCATTGGCAGTTCCGGGAAGCCCATTCGCAATGTGATCATTCGCATTGCGGAGGACGGTGAAATCCTCGCCAAGGGCCCATGCATCATGCAGGGCTATTACAAGAGTCCGGAAGCCACGCGCGAAGCCATCTCCGATGACGGCTGGCTGCACACCGGCGACATCGGTTACCTCGATAAGGACGGGTACCTTTTCATCACCGATCGCAAAAAGGATCTCATCAAGACCGCCGCCGGGAAATTTGTCGCTCCCCAGCCGATTGAAAACGCGCTCAAGACAAGTCCGTACATTCTCAATGCCATGGTCGTTGGCGATAAGCGAAAATTCATTGGCGCCCTGATCGTGCCAAATCCGGCGACCGTTGCCGCCAAAGCGGCCGAACAAGGAATTCCGCTGGCTTCTCGTGCCGAGCTGGCCGCGCATCCTTTTGTGCGCTCGCTGATCGACGGCGAAATTCGACGCTTGACGGCGCATCTGGCGCAATATGAAACGATCAAGCGATTCGTCCTTTTGCCCGATGACTTTACGTTTGACAACGGCGGCCTCACCTTCACGCTGAAGCTCAGGCGCCGTGTCGTCGAGCAGCGTTACCGCGAGCAGATCGAGCGTCTTTACTCCGAAGTGGCCGAACCCCGCCCCGTCGCCCAGGACTGATTTATCTCTGTTTTCGCTAGAACTAGCTTACGCCGGGCCCTTCTCGGGGCCGGCGCATTTGTTCCTGCCGCAACTCCGTTCTACAATTTCGCCATGGCCGATCAACTCGTGATCGCCGGACGCGCCTTCGACTCGCGCCTGATCGTCGGCACCGGCAAATATCGCAGCTTTGCGGAAATGGCGCGCGCTCACGCAGCTTCCGGCGCGCAGATGGTCACTGTTGCCGTCCGCCGCGTGAATCTGACGGACCGCTCGAAGGAATCGCTGCTGGACTTCATCGATCGGGAAAAGATCTTCATTCTGCCCAACACCGCCGCATGCTACACCGCCGACGAAGCTATTCGCACCGCTCGCCTCGCCCGCGAGGTCGGCCTTTCGCACTGGATCAAGCTCGAAGTGATTGGGGATCAGCAAACGCTCTTCCCCGATACCGAACAACTCATCGAAGCCACTCGGGTTCTCGTCAAGGAAGGTTTCGTCGTGCTTCCCTATACGAACGACGACCTCATCGCAGCCCGCAAGCTCATCGACGCGGGGGCCGCCGCTGTGATGCCGCTTGCCGCTCCTATCGGATCGGGGCTCGGCATCCAAAATCCCGCCAATCTTCGGATTCTCCGCGAACGGATCACCGAAGTTCCCATGATTGTGGACGCCGGGGTGGGCACGGCCTCCGACGCGGCTGTCGCCATGGAACTGGGCGCCGACGGCGTGCTTATGAATACAGCGATCGCCGAAGCCGCGGACGCTGTGCTCATGGCCGAAGCGATGCGCGAAGCCGTCAGTGCCGGGCGAAAAGCCTGGCTTGCCGGCCGCATGCCGAAGCGGCTCTACGCCTCGGCCTCGAGCCCGCTTGCCGGCGTCGTGCGCTGATCTCTGCTCGAAACCGGCGCTAACGAACGGTGACGATAACAGTGGAAGCGGTGCGGCCGAACTCGTTCGTGGCATATAGAGTGAAGGTGGTGGTTGTAGCCGGACGGACCACCACGCTAGTGCCGCGAACGACGCCCGCAAGCGGCGAGACAATCACGTACTCGGCTCCGCTGACCTGCCAGGAAAGCGTGACGGACGCGCCGGCGGAAATGGACGCAGCGCTCGGCGTGAAGCTCGCTATTTTTGGAGCGGCGCCTTGCGGAAGATTGCCGGGCGTATAGACGGGATTCATGGCCACCACTTCAAAATCGGATGCCGTCACCGCGCCGAGATTATGCAGGTCATCGTTATCCCAGCGATCGTCGGGGGCTCCGCTGATAAACATGGATGAGCCATTATCCGCCATGATGATGCCGTACTTCTTCATGGCGTTCAGAATCACCTGATTCGCCGCGGAGAACCCCGAGACATCGAAGCTTGCCTTCAAGCGCATGCGCATTCCCATGGGCGCGGCGTTCGCGTTGGAGCTGTTTGCTGCCCAATGCGAAGCGGGTGGAGTAAAGGCCATCTTGCTGCTTTGCAGTGTGAAGCGAATCGCGTGGCGAATCTGCCCGGCGGCGACTTCATCGTAGCGCACAAGGCCGGGAAAAATGGGGAGCCCCGCTGCGTCGGCGCTGGTCCAGGTCCACGGGCGCTGCTCATCGGCTTGCAAATCCCAAATGGCGCCGGAGCCCGCGTTCCAGCTTGCGGTTTGCGGAAACGAGCTGAACAGCTCGTACAGGAAGCAGTTGGCGCGGTCGAGCACCAGGACATGCCGGTCTCCATTGCCGGGATTGGGCGTGCCCTCGATAGGAGCATTGAGAGCGATAGGCATCGGCCCCGGATCGCTCTCGTCGCCGGAATCAGTGTAGTTGATCGGAATGAGCGTTTGCGAAGAGTCCACGACGGTGTAGGGAATGCCAATGGTGGATCCCTGGAACTGGCCGGCGCCGAAATCCGCATGAAGACGGACGCCTGGGCCAATGAAATTGATGATTCCTGCGGAGTTGGCGTCCACAGGCGCTCCGGAGATGTCCGTATTCCAGAGGTTGTCGTCGGGGAACGGCCGGAAACCGTTGAGGCTCGCGCCTTGTCCCAAAGACATGCTGCTGCAACTCGAGGCTTGCGTCGACCCATTGACTTGAAAATCGGCGCTGGAAGACGTGCTGCTTCCTGGGCCGGGGTTGCGCACGGAAACGGCAAAAACACCCGGCGTTGTGGCGTTTCCTGTTGCGCTTAGCTGCGTCGCGGAGTTCACCAGCGTGTTGAGCGGAGCGTCATTCAGCAGGACTTGAGCGCCGGAAACAAACTTCGAGCCGGTAACAGTCAACGTGAAGGTCCCAACGTTGACGGCCGCCGGTTCTATGGCCGTAAGGACTGGCGTGGGGTTCAGGAGCGTCACGGAACTGGAGCCGGTGGCAGAGGGGTCGGCGGAGCTAGCAGCCGTTATGGTCACGGTATTCGGTGAGGGCAAAGAGGCCGGCGCGGTGTACCTCCCGCTGGAGTCGATGGTGCCAAAACTAGCCGAGCCGCCCGGAGTGGAATTGACCGACCAGTTGACGGTGATGTCGGGAGTGCCGGAAACGGCGGCTGTAAAGGCCGCTTGATCGCCCGCGCGCACGCTCGTTGCCGAGGGAGAGACGTTAACCGTGATGCCGCCGGGCGGAGGCGGGGGATTGGAGTGTGACGAACTGACTTGAGCGCAGCCGGACGGAAGAATTAGGCATGCGCAGGCAAGGGCCGTAATTGGGAGCTGGCGACCGGTTTTCCGCACGGGACGTCTTCCCGCAAAAATCCGGGTTCATTGTCTCGCGCGATACGGCTGTCAGCTACTGGCCTAAGGGACAGACGACGGACCTGCACTGAGGGGAACGTCAACGGTGAAATTCGGCCTCTAAACGCGGGGTGCGGAGAACCTTCACCTCGACACGGTCTTGTGGCGCGACACCGGCTGATCCGAAAGGCAATGGGGCGCGGACTCCCGCGCCCCTGCAAGGACAGCGAGCCAAAGAGAAGTTCGGATGGCCCAGAGCAGCCCGCTTAGTTCGCGCCGAAGGACGACCGCGAGGTTAGTGTTGCGAGGGAGGGTTGTGCTTTTCGCGCGCCTCCTTCTTCATCTCGGCCCATTTCTTTTGCTGCTCGGGAGTGAGAATCTCATTGATCTGCGGCTGGTGAGAGTCGCGAACTTCCTTCATCTTGGCCATTTTCTGTTCGCGGGAAAGCGAAGTATCGTTGTGAATGGCCTGGAGTTGCTGCGCTTCATCGGCGAGTATGGGCCGAAGTTTGGTCTTCTGTTCCTGGGTGAGGTTCAGCTCTTCGCTAAGGTGGTTCAGCCGGGCATCCACGCTGGACTGCTGGGAAGCATGCGACTGCTCCTGCTGCTGAGAGGCCTCCTGGGCCACGGCCCCGCGCGACGTAAACGCCGCCAAGGCAAGCGCCACCAAAACGGATCCCCAAAAAATTGAGGTTCTTTTCATATTCGCTCCTTGATTGATAGGGCTGGCGAGGGCGCCCGGTTGGGAGGGGGGAAGCGGCGGGCGAACCCTCGAGTACTGTAAAACAGGCGCGGGCAAAGACAGACTGTCAGTTGTGACAGTGCAATCGCGTCACTCGTAGCGCAGCGTTTGCATCGGGTCCACGCGGGTCGCGCGGCGCGCCGGGACATAACAGGCGGCGAGCGCCACAGCGGCAAGAATTGCCGTCACACCGACAAACGCCGGCAAGTCCGTGACCGTGATACCGAAGAGCAGACTAGCCATCAAGCGTGTGAGCGCGAAAGCGACGGCCAGGCCGGCGATAACGCCGAGAGCCACCATCGCCGCCCCCTGCTTCATCACGAGCCCGAGGACATCCCCGCCCTGGGCGCCGAGCACCATGCGCAAGCCAAATTCCTTTGTGCGGCGTGCCACCGAATATGAAATCACGCCATAGATGCCGACGGTTGCAATGGCGAGTGCGATCAGCGAGAAGAGGGAGAGCAGCAGCGTAAGAAAACGAGGCCGCGCTTGCGCGCGCGAAAGCACGTCCGCCATCAGACGCACATCGGCCAGCGGCAGCGTGGGATCGAGTTCGGCAAGGTTGCCGCGGACGGCGCCAGCGAGCGATTGTGCATCGCCATGCTGCGCGCGCAAGACCACGAACATATCGGTCATCCTTAGGCCGGACACTTGGCGATAGGGCAAATACAGTTCAGTGCCGGTGGGATGATCAATCCCGGCGTTCTTCACGTCATCCACGACGCCGATCACCGTTGCCCAGGGGCCCCCGTTGCCTCCCGGCTGAACACGGCGGCCAATCGGATTCTGTTGAGGCCAGAAAGTCATGGCCATGGTCTTGTTGATGATTGCGACGTACGGAGCGCCTTGCACGTCGCGATCGTCAAAGAGGCGCCCGTCCATCAGGCGAACGCCCATTGTGGAAAAATAGTCCTTGCTCACGATCTGGTAGAAGTCGACATTCTGGATGGGGCCGCCTTCGCGCCGCACAAAGCCTTCTATATTTGTGTCGTTCATGTTGGGGGGGCGCAGTGGCGGCAACCCGGAAACCAGCGCCGCCGAGCGCACGCCGGGGATCTGCGTGATGCGCTCTTCGAGCCGCGTCCAGAAATCCGTAATCCTAGGGCGATCGGTATAGGTGCCGCTGGGCAGCGAAACTCGCATGGTGATCACGCCGTCCGGCTGCAAGCCGGTGTGCACCTCTTGCAATTTCCAGAAAGCCCGCAGCATCAGGCCGCAACCCACGAGCAACACCAGCGCCATAGCCAGTTCGCCCACCACGAGCG
>DASRCZ010000194.1:0-18438 GCA_035652855.1 Candidatus Acidiferrum sp. | reverse complement strand
TTTTCGGTAATCGATTCATCGAAACCGGATTTCAAGCCATCGGCTCGCGCTGCTCTGGAACGCGCAAGCGCGATCGTATTTCGCGAGAGTCAGGGAGGGCTTGTTCCGGCGCAGCCTTTCTGGCTGCAAGTTGAGCCAGGGTTGTTGCGAGAAAAACCCTCCGTGCTACAGAGGGAAGGCGAGGCGCTCCCGGAGCCCTTGCGGGTGCTGGTTCAGCGTTTTCTTGAGTCCGCGAGGCAGGTCGCAACGTGAAAATAGCGCTCGCGCATCTTACGGATTGACCAGAGCAAGTAACGCAGCCATAATCAATGCTCAGGTGTGTATCCGGGCGGACGCTGTAGGGCCGTAAGTTCATGCCAGCAGGGAAGTTACTGGATTAGCAGCGCCTTGCCCTGGCCCTACAGTCGCTGGAGAGACATTTCGCTCTTGAGGGGAGCGCGAATGGCGTCTTTTGTACGAATGGGAGAACAGGTACCGGTTACGGCGCTGGCTCCCGAGCGCCGGCACGAATTCGCCGACCAGCTGGAACAAGCCATCGAGCGTGGCGCGAAACACGTGCTGGCGCTGCAATACGACGAGGGTTTTTGGCTGGGGGAGCTCGAGGCGGACACGACCCTCGAATCCGACTACATCTACTATCTTTTTGTGCTCGGAAGAGCGGAACCGGAGCGGATTGCCAAGCTCGCCAACTACGTGCGGCGGCGGCAGCTTCCGGACGGCGGCTGGAGCATTTATCCCGGGGGACCTTCGGAGCTGAATGCCACGACGAAAGCGTATTTCGCATTGAAGCTTGCGGGCGATTCGCCGGATTCGCCGCACCTGACGCAAGCGCGCGGGGCGATCCACCGGCTTGGCGGGCTCGAGCACACGAACTCGTACGTGCGGTTTTACTTGGCGCTGGTGGGCGCCGTGGGGTGGGAGCTGGTTCCGGCGATTCCGCCGGAGCTGATGCTGCTGCCGAACTGGTTTTATCTCAACATCTACGAAATGTCGTCGTGGACGCGCGGAATCGTCATCCCGATGGCGATTCTCTCGGCGCTGCGTCCGGACTGGCGTTTGCCGGAACGCGCGCGGGTTGATGAACTTTTCAAGGACCCTTCGCGCAAAACAGCGGCATTTGACTGGAGCAAGCAGCTCATTTCGTGGAAGAACCTGTTCCTGGCCATCGACCGCATGCTCAAGCTCTACGAGAAATTTCCGTGGAAGCCGCTGCGGCAGCGCGCGCTGCGGGAGGCGAAGCAATGGATGCTCGAGCACCTCGAGCGCAGCGAAGGGCTGGCGGCGATTTATCCGGCGATGATGAATTCGATTTTCGCGCTGATGGCGCTTGGCCACGGACCGGACGATCCGCTGGTGTGGCGCGAAATCAAGGAGTTTTCGCGGTTTGAAATCGAAGAGGGCGACACGATTCGATTGCAGCCGTGCGTTTCGCCGGTGTGGGACACGTGCATTGCGATGGTCGCGCTGGAGGAAGCCGGCGTGCCGGCCGATCATCCGGCGCTGGTGCTCGCGGCGGAATGGATCCTTTCGAAGCAAATTCTTGGCGGCGGAGACTGGCAGATCAAGAACAAGGATGCCGAGCCGGGCGGCTGGGCGTTCGAGTTTCGGAACGATCACTATCCGGATGTGGACGACACGGCGTTCGTGCTGATGGCGCTGCAGCGGGTCAAATTTCCCGATCCGGCGAGGATGGAAGGCGCAATTCGACGGGGGATCCAGTGGCTGCTCAGCATGCAGAATCGTGACGGCGGCTGGGGCGCGTTTGACCGCGACAACAATCGCGGGATTCTATGCAATATTCCATTTGCGGATCACAACGCGATGATTGATCCTTCCACGGCGGACGTGACGGCGCGCGTGCTCGAGTGCCTAGGCCGCTTCGGGTGGCCCGCGGAGCATCCGGCGGTGCGGCGCGGCGTGCAGTTTCTTCTGAAGGATCAGTGCAAGGACGGCTCGTGGTTCGGGCGCTGGGGCGTGAACTACATTTATGGAACGAGCGGCGTGCTGCGCGCGCTCGAGACGGTTTCGCTGACGGCTCAGGAGTATTGCCAGCGCGCGGTTGCATGGCTGCGCGCCGCGCAGAAGGCGGACGGCAGCTTTGGGGAATCGCTGCACAGTTATGACGCACCTTCCACGAAGGGACAGGGCCCGAGTACGCCTTCGCAAACGGCTTGGGGACTGATTGGCCTGCTGGCCGGGGCGGACATTCATGATCCGGCGATTACCAAGGCGGTTTCCTTCCTGCTGAGCCAGCAGAATGCGGACGGCTCTTGGAGTGAAGCGGATTTCACGGGCACGGGTTTCCCGGGCGTCTTCTATTTGAAATATCACCTGTACCGGAATTCGTTCCCGCTTTACGCGCTGGCGCGATACCACAATCAATCGCGCGGGAGGGAGCAATACAGCGCGTTGCGACTCGACCCGGACGAATTCCGCCTGCGCAGTGGCTTCTGATCCTTCGATGCGATTTCCAGTTCGCTTGAGTCTGGCCTTGGCGGGCGCGCGGCTGGCGCGCGCGTGGAGTCCCCTGCATGGCGCTGGACGATTTCAGTTTGTGGATGTGGCGGAAATCCTGGATGCAGGCGCGACGAGGCCTGTTTGCCACCAGAAGTTGGAAGAGATTCCGGGCGCGCGCAAGCCGCTCATCTGGATGGGAGGCAGCGAGCCGCTCGATCATCCAGGCGCCGGGCAACTGGTGCGGGCGCTAGCGCAAAGGGCTCGATTCGTTTTCGTGGAGACTTCCGGCTGTGCGTTGCGCAGCCGTATTCATGAGTTTCCGCCGCTGCCCGGGATCGTTTTTGTCGCGCGATTGGAAAGCATGCGCCTCGAAAGCTTCCTCGACGCGCGGCACCCTTCGGCATCGGTGCTCGCGCAAGAGGGGATTCGGGCCGCACGGCTTTCCGGGTTCTGGACCGCTGCGCATTTGCGGGTATCCGCCGACACCGAACTGGCCGGGATTGGCGAATTTGCAAAAAGGGCCAGCGGAATAGAGCTTGACGGATGGTTAGCGACTGCGGCGAATCCCAGCGCAGCCGCTCTGCGGAAAGCAGAGGAGGCGCGGCGGTTCGTTGCGCACCCGCTGTGGCGGAGCTTTTCCGAGATGATTGAGCCTGTGCTTTTGCGGGGGACCGGCGGTGTATCACGTCCTGGCGTGAGGATACATGAGGCGGCCGGGCAAAATGCATTCAAAGAACAAGTGTTGCCTCTCGGCACGGCGCCGGAAGGTCCGCAGGAAGGCGTGCTGTCATGACCACACTGGTCACGGGTGCGGCAGGTTTTCTTGGGAGCCATGTGGCGCGGCAGCTTGTGGCGCGCGGCGAAACGGTTCGCGTGCTGCTGCGGGCCTCGAGCAGCAACCGCGCCATCGCCGATCTGCCGCTCGAGTACGTGACGGGAGATCTTCGCGACCCGGCTTCACTGGAGCGCGCGGCGCGCGGCGCGCGGCGCATTTTTCATGTGGCCGCGGATTACCGGCTATGGGCGAAGCGGAAGCAAGACATCTACGATTCGAATGTGGGCGGGACGAAGAATCTGCTGGAGGCGGCGCGAAAGGCAGGAACCGAGCTGTTCGTTTACACGAGCACGGTGGCGACGATTGCGGTGGACAGGCCGGAACCGCCGAATGAGGCGACGGACGCCAAACTGGAAGAGATGGTCGGGCACTACAAGCGCTCGAAATGGATGGCGGAGCAGGAAGTGCGCGAAGCGGCCCGCACTGGCTTCCCGGCGGTCATCGCCATGCCGACGACGCCGGTTGGGCCCTGGGACTGGAAGCCGACGCCAACGGGAAAAATCATTCTCGATTTCCTGAACGGGAAGATGCCAGGGTATGTTGAGACCGGCCTGAATTTTGTGGGCGTGGAGGAATGTGCCGCGGGGCACTTGCTTGTGGCGGAGAAGGGGAAACGCGGGGAACGCTATCTGCTGGGAGGAGAGAATCTGACGCTGAAGGCGCTGCTCGACCGCTTGCATGAAATCACGGGATTACCCGCACCGCGGCTAAAGATTCCGCACAGGGTCGCGCTGGGTGTAGCCTACGCAAGTACGGCGTTTTCGCGATTGATTGGACGCGAGCCGGGGATTCCGGTGGAAGGCGTGAAGATTGCGCGGCACATGATGTTCGTGGACGCGAGCCGGGCGCAGCGGGAGCTTGGGTTCGAACCCGGACCGGTGACGGCAGCACTGGAGCGGGCCGTGCGGTGGTACGAAGCGAACGGTTACGTCGCGCCGCGCCGCGCGAGAAAAATCGCGCAGACGCGAGCGGCAGCATGAATTTCGCGGTGTGCGCCGAGAGCCTGCCGGGCAGCGGGCGAGTGCTTTGACTGATGCGCATTCTGGTTACATTTGCGGTGGACGCGGAATTCGCTCCTTGGCGAAAGCTGGGCAGGCTGCGAAGCCGAACGGCCGGTCATCTGGAGATTTTTAACGCGGAGCTTGGGCGCGCGTCGGTGGACTTTGCTGTGACGGGAATGGGCGCAGGGAACGCGAGTCGCGCAGCCGAGGCCCTGATGTCCGCCAAGAAGTACGACGTTTGCATTTCGTCTGGGTTTGCCGGAGCCCTTAGCGACAAGCACCGCATTGGCGATATCCTTGTGGCAGAAGGTGTTCAGCAACTCGGCGGCTCAAAGACGCTCTTGTGCAGCCGGAATCTTACGCACGCGGCAAGATGCGGCGGAGCCGAACAGGTGAGGCTCTTCCTGACCAGCGACCACGTCATTCGCACCATCGAGGAAAGGGAACGGCTGGCTGCATTTGCCGGCGCCGTGGAGATGGAAAGCTTCGGCGTCGCCTGCGTCGCTGAGGCCCACGGATTACCCGTGGTTGCCATCCGGGTTATTTCCGACACGACGGACCGCGACCTGCCTGCCCGAATCGACACAATGATCGATGAGAGAGGCCGGCTGAACCTTGGCGGCGTGGTCCGTGGAATCGCGCGGCATCCGTTGCAAATTCCAGCGCTGATCCGATTGGGTCGCGAGAGCGGGACGGCGGCTGAGGCGCTTGCAAATTTCCTGGATGCTTTTATCAAGAAGATTTCATGCAGTTCGGAGGTTTGGCCGCCAGCCGAATTGACTGAGGCGGCGGCGCCATGAGCGGAACGGCATCCACGCTGGACACGGCGAGCACGCCAGGGCGGGTTCCGCGAACGATGCGCGCGGGCGTTTACCGCGAAAAGGGAATTGTGCGGGTTGAGGAAGTGCCGGTGCCGGAAACGGGCCCGGGGGAAGTACTCATCAAAGTGGCGGCCTGCGGCATCTGCGGAACGGACATCAAGAAAATTTTCCACCGGTATGTGGAGCCGCCGCAGATTCTTGGGCATGAGCTGGCGGGAACGGTCGCTGCGACCGGGCCGGGCGTGACGAAATTCAAGCCCGGGGACCGGGTGATGAGTTTTCACCACATTCCTTGCACAAAGTGTTTTTATTGCCGGCAGCGGCTTTTTTCGCAATGCAAGCAGTACAAGACGACGGGGCTAACCGCCGGGTTTACGCCAAATGGGGGCGGCTTTGCCGAATACGTGAAGGCGATGCCCTGGGTCGCGGAACGCGGGATCATTCCACTGCCGGACGATATTAGCTTCGAGGAAGCGACGTTTCTCGAGCCGATCAACACGATTTTGAAGGCGGTGCAGAAGGCGCGTGTGGCCGCGGGGGAAACGGTGCTCATTGCCGGGTGCGGGCCGATTGGCTTGCAATTGCTTATGGTAACGAAGACGGCGGGAGCGCGGGTGTATACGAGCGACCCCATGGCGCAGCGGCGGGCGAAGAGCCTGGCTTTGGGAGCGAGCGAGTCCTTTGACCCAACCAATGGTAAGCTGGTAAGCGAAATCCAGGCCCGCACGGAGGGAAGAGGCGCGGATGCGGTTCTGGTGGCGGTGGCGCATCCGGCTGTTGTGGTGGAAGCGCTGGCCGCGGCGCGGCCCGGGGGGCGCGTACTGCTCTTCGCGGCGAACGATCCGGTCACGAAGATCGAGTTTCCCGCTTCGGCGGTGGGTATTGACGAAAAGGAAATTCTGGGCAGCCACAGCGCCGCGGTGGACATCCAAGAGGCAGCCGCGGAACTGGTGCTGAAAAAGCAGTTGCCCGTGATGGAGATTGTGACGCACCGGTTTCCTTTGGCGCAAATTCAAGAAGCTCTGGAACTGGCGGCGCATCCGACGTCAGAATCGCTCAAGATCCTGGTCATACACGAATGAAGACAACGGCAGCGAAGAAGAACGGTGTAGTGGAAGCGATCAAGGCGGTAGCGGCACGGGTCGTGCCGGGCAAGATGACGGCCGCCGTGCTCTACGGAAGCGAAGACTTGCGCATCGAGAAAATCGACGTGCCAGCGATCGCGGCCGATGAAGTGCTGCTGCGCGTGCGGCTGGCGCTGACCGATGGCACGGACCTGAAGGTCTGGAAGCGCGGATATCACGCGAAGATGATTCAGCCGCCGGCGGTTTTCGGGCACGAAGTGGTGGGCGAGATCGTGAGCGTAGGGAAGCGCGCGGAGACGCGGTGGCGCCGCGGCATGCGCGTGATTGCGGCAAATTCCGCGCCGTGCCTGCGCTGCTACTATTGCCGGCGAGGCCAGGAAAACCTCTGCCAGGACCTGCTGTTCAACAACGGCGCGTATGCGGAGTACATGCGGATTCCGGCGCGCATCGTGATGGAAAACATGCTGGAGGTGCCACACTCAGTGGACGACGCGAGCGCGGCGCTTGTCGAGCCGCTGGCCTGCGTGCTGCGAGGGATTCACGAGATGGAACTGCGGACGGGCGACACGGCCGCAGTCATCGGATGCGGGCCGATTGGGCTGAAATTTGTCCGCATGCTCTCGCGGCGGGGCGCGCGGGTGATCGCGCTGGCGCGCCGGGAAGGGCCGCTGCAAGTGGCGAAGCGTCTCGGAGCGGCGGCGACGGTGAACGTGGCGTCGGTGGACGATCCGGTTGCCTCGGTGAAGGCCTTGACGGAGGAGGAGCGCGGGCCCGATGCGGTTGTGGAGGCGGCGGGAAATCCGGCGACATGGAAGCTGGCGCTCGAGATGGTGCGGCGGGGAGGGGTGATCAATTGCTTCAGCGGGCTGCCGACGGGAACGAAGATTGAGATCGATCCGGCCGCGATTCACTATTCGGAGATCAAGCTGATCTCGACGTTCCATCACACGCCGCGATTCATTCGCGAGGCGCTGGAAGCGATCCGGCGCGGGGACATTTCGGCGCAGGATTTCGTGACCGAGGAGATCGCGCTGACGGAATTGCCGCAGGCGTTTGCGCGGATGAAGTCGCGCAGCGGGGAGATCAAGCTCGCCGTCAAGCCGTAGGTAGTCGCCCGGGGCCGGCTGGTGTTGGCTCGAACAAATCATTCACGTCATCTGACCATGGGAAGCTTGCCGCTCTTGCCGCCGAAGTCTGAATGCTGCCGTAAGGCGCTGACCGCGGGATTGTCCTTCTGATGCTGCGTCCCGCCGAACTCGAGATCGCCGCGCGGAGCCCGAAAGCGGGCTGCTCGCCCGAAGCGGCGCAGGAGTATACGCGGTGGCTGGCGACGCATCATTACGAAAACTTCAACGTCGTTTCCTGGCTGCTGCCGAAGGAATTGCATCAACATTTCTACAATTTGTATGCGTATTGCCGGTGGGCGGACGACCTGGGAGACGAAGTGCCGGACCCGCTGCGCGCACTCCAACTGCTCGACTGGTGGGAGCGGGAACTGGACGCCTGCTATGAAGGGAAGCCGTTGCATCCGGTGTTCATCGCGCTGCGGAAGACGGTGGTGGCAAAGAACATTCCGAAGCAGCCGTTCGCGGACTTGTTGACGGCGTTCCGGCAGGATCAGACGGTGAAGCGGTATGAGACCTGGGACGCCATGATCGGATATTGCACGTACTCGGCGAATCCGGTAGGGCGGCTGGTGCTGTATCTGTGCGGGTATCGGGACGCCGAGCGGCAGCGGCTTTCGGACGCGACTTGCACGGCCTTGCAGCTTGCGAATTTCTGGCAGGACGTCTCGCGGGACCTGGAGAAGGGGCGCATCTATATTCCGCTGGATGTGGCGGCGGCTCACGGGGTGAGGGAAGACGACATTGTGGCACGGCGATTCGATGAGCGATACGCCGCGTTGATGAAGGACGTGATTGGGCGCACACGAGAGCTTTTCGCGCAAGGCCGGCCGCTGGCGGGGATGGTGGACCGGCGGCTTAGCATTGATTTGGATATGTTCCGGCGCGGCGGGCTGGCGGTGCTCGATGCCATCGAGGCGATGGGCTACGACACCTTGCACCGGCGGCCATCGATCGGCAAGGCGAAGCAGGGCGCGCTGCTCGTGCGGGCGCTTCTAGCGCATTTGGCGGCGCGCGCGAAAGGCGGAGGAGGGATTGGCGGTTCGCCGGAACTTGCGGCCGGGCCTTCGCAGGGAGCGGCGGCTCCCGCGGCGGTTTCTCCCGCGGTGAGAGCTTCGTATGAGCACTGCCATCGGATTGCACGAGCGGCGCATAGCAGCTTCTATCCGGCGTTTTATCTTTTGCCGAAGCCGAAGCGCGACGCGCTGGCCGCGCTCTATGCGTTCATGAGGCTGATTGATGACGTCGCAGACGAAGGAACGGATCTGGCGGCGAAACAGCGCGGACTGGCGCGCTGGCGTGCGGCTCTGGACCAAGCCATCACGGGGCAAGAGCAGATTTGCGACGGAAACGCCGCGATGGTTTCGCCAATGTGCATGCCGGGCGCTTCGGAGGTGCTGCCGGCGCTGGTGGACACGATGCAGCGCTACAAGATGCCGGCGCGCTATCTGCACGACCAGATCAGCGGCGCGGAAATGGATTTGACGATTCGCTCGTATCCGACGTTCGAGCGGCTGCGCGAGTATTGCTACCGCGTGGCGGGAACCGTCGGACTGACGTGCACGCACGTTTTCGGGTTTCATGAGGCTCGCGCGCTCGATCTTGCGGAGAAGCTCGGGCTGGCGTTTCAGATGACCAATATTGTGCGTGACGTTCGCGAGGACTATCAGCGGGGGCGCGTGTATCTGCCGGAAGAGGACTTGGCGCGTTACGGCGTGAGCCCAGCGGATTTTGCGCGCGGGGAAGCGACGCTCGGCGTTCACGAATTGCTGCGGTTTGAAGCGGAGCGGGCGTGGCAATACTATGAGGAAGGCGGGGAGCTGATTGATTTGATCGACGCGGATTCGCGGGGAGCGTTGTGGCTTCTCGTGCATACGTATAGCGCTTTGCTGGCCCGCATTGCATCGGTTGATTTCGCGGTCTTCGGCAAACGCGTGCGGCTTTCCAAGCGGGAGAAAGTGATTTTCATGGCCAGGGCGCGTTTTGCCCGCCTGACGAAAGAGAACATCCTTGAACTCGGTGATCGTGATCGGCGGCGGGCTGGCGGGACTGGCGGCCAGCGTCGCGCTGGCTGAAGCGGGCTGGCGCGTCCGGCTCTTCGAGCAGCGGCCCTTTCTTGGAGGGCGCGCCACGTCCTATGCGTTGCCTGACGGCTCGCAGGTGGACAATTGCCAGCACGTGACCTTCGGCTGCTGCACGAATCTTGAGGATTTTTACGGACGGGTGGGCGCAGCGGACAAGATACGATTTTTCGACCAACTCGTTTTGCAGGACCCACAAGGGCGGCGCGGCGTGATGCGGGCGGGCATGCTTCCGGCGCCAATGCATTTTGCCGGGTCGTTCGCGACGTTTGCGCCTCTGAATCTGCGGGACAAAATGGGTATCGCCCGCGCCATGTGGGATATTTTGCGCAGCGCGGGCCATCCGGCGGACCTCGATGAGCCGGAGGGCATCTCCATGCTGGAGTGGCTGCGGCGCCGAAAGCAGACGCCGGCAGCGATTGAGCGTTTCTGGCGCGCGGTGCTGGTGAGCGCGCTTTCGGAGGAACTGGACCGCACGGATGCGGCGTACGGCATCCAGGTTTTCTGGAAGGCGGTTCTTTCGAACCGAAGCGCCTATCGCATGGGTGTCCCGGCGCTGCCGCTTGCGGAGTTATACGATGGCTGCCGCGTGGCCATTCAGAGGCAGGGCGGAGAAGTGACTTTGCGATCGCCGGCGCGCGGGCTTTGCATTCAAGAACGCGCGCTGCGGTCCGTGCAATTCGATGGCGGCCGCGAGGAAACCGCCGGCGCTTACATTCTGGCGCTTCCGCACGAAGCGCTGAGGGAACTTCTTCCGGAAGCCGTGAAGCGCGAGGAGCCTGCTTTCCGCAACCTCGAAAGGCTTCGCGACGCGCCGATCACGGGACTGCACTTGTGGTTCGACCGCATGGTCATGCGAGAGCCTTACCTGACGCTGCTGGACACGACGACGCAATGGATTTTCAACAAAACCGCGCTGTATGGCAACGAGGGCAAGAACGGCGGCGGAGAAGCCGGGCAGACCCAGTACCTGCAACTGGTCATTAGCGCGTCTTACGGTTTGCTGCAGAAGCCACGCCAGGAAATCATAGATTTGTGCGTGGCGGAGGTTCGCCAGGCTTTGCCGGCTGCCCGCGACGCAAACCTTTTGAGAGCCACAGTCATCAAAGAGGCTGCCGCAACGTTTTCGCCCGAACCCGGAGTGGATCGCTGGCGTCCGAAGCAGGAAACAGGTATTCGCGGGCTTTTCCTTGCGGGAGATTGGACGGCGACGGGATGGCCGGCGACGATGGAAGGCGCGGTTCGCAGCGGGTATCTGGCGGCGGAGGCTGTGACGCGGGTTGCCGGCGAAGCCCGCGATTTCCTTCAACCGGATCTCCCGCTTGGCCGGTTGGTTGCGCTTTTGTCCTGAATTGCGCCGAACAGCGGTGAAGATGCTTCAGTCCACCGAAAAATAAGTTCCGATACGGCGCTCGCGGAGAGTCAGAGCTTCGCAGGCCGCATCTAACTGGTGATAGGCGGCCTCTTCGTTCTTGAGGAATTGCTCGTAATCCTGTTGGGAGGTCCATGTGTCCATGGTGAGGTAAGTGGAAGGCCGGCTGGCGTGGCGGCAGAGGAATGAGCCGCGATAGCCGGGATGGCGGCGGAAAAGCTCCGTCCAGTCCCCGCGAGGGCCGTAGGCAGTTTCAAAGCGCTCCTCGCAACCCGGCTTGACTTCAAACTCCCATAGGGCTACAAACATAGTTGTCCCATCTTCTGCTCTCGGACGGCCATTCTGCAGAAAAGCTCAGGCGAGCATTGCAACGATTCGTCCGAGTTTAGCAACCCGATTGGATACCAACCAGGTGCAGTCGAGCGAGCGTAAAAGTTTGCTGTGTTTATAGATGTTGCAGTCCGCCGGGACTGTTGACGGAGGCGTCTGTGGATCGCAAGTACGGACACCGCGGCTATCGCGAAGCCGAGCGAAACGAGAAAAAGGAGAAAGGACGCGACCGGCGGCCGCCTTCGGGCGGGCCGCGCGGCATGGACCAGCTGGGGCCGCGCACGCCGCGCATGGTGGGAACGGTGACGCGAGCGCGCTGTTCGAATTGCGGAGCGGTGCTGGTGCCGGGCTTCGACCCGAACGGGACATGCCCCAAGTGCCAGTTGGAATTGCACTGCTGCAAGCAGTGCCGGTTCTTCGATTCCGGAGCGCAGTTTGAGTGCACGCAGCCGGTGCGCGCGCGCATTTCCCCCAAAGATGCAAAGAACGATTGCAAGTTCTACGAATTCCGCATGACGGTCGAGAAAGATACGGCGCCGACCAGTTATGCGCAGCCGGCCCAGGCTGCCGCCGCTCCGCTCGCACCCGCTCGACCGAACGACGCGCGCCAGGCTTTTGAGGATCTCTTCAAGAAGTAGTCTTTATCCAAGGGATGAGAATCTTCGGCGGCGACGGTTTAATAACGCTTAAGGGATTTCGCGCCGGGTTTGGAAAACGCGATGCGCCAGAAATCGGTCCGCCGCGAAATGAAGTCGACGCCGATGTAACGGTGGCCGTCCTTGTGCCGCCGTGTGGAGACCACGCGAGCCTGAATGGATTGGCGGGTGTGCTGGTTCATGAGAACGAGCGACTGGCCGAGAAGCACCTCGCGGTCAAGAAGCAGCAGACAGCCGTGCTGGCTGACTGTGTGCGTGTGGGTTTCAACGACGAAGTTTTCGCCTGAGAGGTCCTGTCCGTCCACGCGCAGTGGAACGGAAAGGGTGACGCGCGCGGAGCGCCTCCTTTCGACTCGGCGATAGTGGGCCGTTGGCATAGGCAAGGGTGCCGGCAACGCCGCCTTTTGCAGCACAGCGCCGCGGGACTCTCCCGGGCATTTCCGTCAAAATGCGCGCTCAATTCTTGCACAACTCTGGAATCAGGAAAAAGGCCAGGCGCACAGGCCGGAGCGGCTCCTCGCCACTGTTAGATTGGCAGCTCGAATCTAACGGGAACTGTTGAGGAAGAAAGGAAATGGCCGCGTGGAAAAAATGCTTTGGCGCGAAAACGGCTTTGCAGAGCTTGACGGAAACCGGCTCCATGAAATCCGGCAGAAGCCGGCGGTTGAGTCAGGGACGATGGGCGGGTTTGTTTCCGAACGGGAGGTTTTCCAGACGAAAGGCCCGGGACGCGGACTCACGGCATGATTGGAGCCGGAAGTGCAGTGCAGTACCCACCAGCCGAATCCAGCAGGAGTGGAAAAGGATGATTCGCAAGGTACTGACAGGCGCACCGGTAGTGGGTTTATTGCTGCTCGGGGCTTGCGTGCAAACCGGAGCGTCTCCCGCACGCCAAACCGCCCAGCAGCAGAATCAACAGGAGCAAACGGTTACGGGGAAAGTGACATCGATCGGAAGCGACCGGCGTTCGTTTTCGCTGGAAGTGGATGACGGCGGCTCGAAGAAGACCATGCAGTTCGTCTTGGACAACAAGACGCAGGTGCAAGGCCGCGTGACCGAGGGCACGATGGCCAAAGTGGAATATCAGCCGATGGAGGGCGGCAAGAATCTGGCAATCGTTGTCACGGCGCAGAGTTAAAGCTTTCCGATAGAGATTGGCCGAGGAATGAGCTGGTCGCGGACCGAGATTCGCGACCGGCCTCGCTTTTTCGGGCACGTGATCCGGCTTTGCGGGTGTCAGCACAGCTTGAGAGCTACAGCGTATCCGGTAAGCAGCCCATGAAAGAAAGCTTGCCGCACCTTTTGTTCGGAGTCCTGGTAATGGCGCGCGGCGTCGTCGAGAGCACGAAGCAACTTGTCGCGGCGGGACTGCGTTGAAGATTTGCCGGCAAGCTTCCGAACGAGCTCGCGGACGGCGTCCTGGTCTGCAATCGTGAACTGGTGGGAATGGCGGGACATAGCGAACCTCCGGCACAAGAGGAAGAATAACATCCGAGGAGGGCGCGGAACGTACAGGGAGCAGTGTAGAGACAGCGCTCGACGAAGAGCCATTCCCACGAAGCGCCGACTCAGTCGAACAGGGTGGGCGCGGAACGCGGCGAGGACGCAATGGCCTCGAGCCGCGGATAATGCGGCCGCAGAGATTCGGGCACTTCAATCTTTTCGCCTTTCAGCAGGCTGATGAGTTCGAGGGCGTTGACGACATTTTTACCAAGATAGTGGTTGTTGGTGACCACGTAGGTGTCGCGAGCCGTCTGGGACACCTTGCGGATGCGCTCGCCCCAGGGGGCGAGTTCCTGCGGCGAATACAGGTAGTTGTAGCGCTCGTGTGGCGGCAGATCAGGGTCGTCGCTGAACCAGGTGTCGTACCGGCGCCCGTGGAGCCGAACGTATGCGATTGACGCCGTCGCGAACGCCGAAGGTTCGATGGACCGGCCAATCAGCGGCTGATCGATGTTGCAGAAAGCGGCGTTCGCGGAACGCAGCAGGCCGAAAAACTCCGGAACGAGCCAGGTTGCATGACGGACCTCGACTGCCAGCGGATATTCCGCGAAGCGTTTCAGAAGGCTCGCAAGCTGTTGCTCGGTCTCCGCCGACCGATGAAACGAAAACGGGAATTGCAGCAGAACGGCGCCCAGCTTGCCGGCTTGTTGCAAGACGCCGAAGCCGGCACGGACTTCGCGTTCCTCCTGGGCCGATGCCGTGCCGGGATCGTGTGTGAAGCGCTGCCACATCTTGGCGGTGAAAACAAAACGGGGATTCGCCGCGACGCGGGAAATCCACAGGGCCGCATGATCCGGGCGAATGGGCGCGTAAAACGAGGCATTGATTTCAACGGTATCAAAGAATTGCGCGAGATAGCTCAGCTCATGAAAATTTCGAGGACGGGGCGAGGGATAGACATAACCGGACCAATCGGCATACGCCCAGCCTGCCGGTCCGATGCGAACCCGGGACTTCGAAGGATGATCTCGCACGTCTTCAGGCTAGAGGGAGGTGAAAACGGAAGTCAAATGCCGCGAAGCTCCCGCGACGCATTGCCCCGGCGGACGCAGGGCGCTATGCTTGGGGTATGAGCGGTGCAGAATTAATGCTGCGTCGCGACCCCTCCCCAGTATTCCCTGAAGGTGCATTCATGAAGACATCGATTGTGTACAAAATCGCCGAAGGGCACCAGCCTGTCGAGACGGAAGTACAGCGGCAGCTGATAAAGATGGAAAAACTGCTGAAATCCTACAAGAAAGATATGCCGCAATTGCACGTAGCATGCGAGAAGAACGGGCGCGGAGCGGAGTATTCCTTTTCCTTGAATTTATGGCTGCCGACCGGAACGCTGCACGCAGTCGGCGCGGCGGCAACGGTGCGAGCCGGGTGCAAGAAAGCTTTTGGCGAATTGGAGCGGCAACTCAAGAAGCATCAGGCGCTATTGCGCAAGGATTACGAATGGAAGCGCAAACGCGGCCGATTGCGGGAAGCGGAGGCAAGCTGAGAAGTTTGCCGCCTCTGGAAGCGCCGGGATGAATCGCGGCAAATGGAGCCTGCGCCGGGGCGCAGGGGTAAGCCCGGCAAAGCCGCGCGAACTACTTTGTTTTCGGCGCGGCCGCGGGAGCGGCGGGTGGCGGCGCGGTCTTCACATTGACGGCGGCCTCCTGAATCGCCGCAACGGCCGGATAGCCAAGTTCATAAAGAGCAGGTTCGCCTGCGCGCTTGGCGATGTAGTTGTCGCCGGCTTTCGCGATTGCCACCTGGTCGGTGGACTTTCCGTCATTCGAGATGACAGTGATGCTGATCTCCGGTTTCGCGAATCCCGAGGCGGGGAACTTGGTCGCAGCCAGGTCGCGCAATTTGTCGAGGAGCGGCGAAACCGTCGCGGAATCGAGCTGTTTGCCGTCCGGCCCCCACCAGCCGGAGCTCGAGTGCGTAAAGAAATAGGCCTTCGCTCCATCGTGAAGTTCGATCTTGCTCGGGTCGGTATAGCCGAAGGTGAAGAGCTTCTTGTTGCGAAAGTCGTCGAGCGACTTGTCCAGCGACGTTCCGAGGGTGTTCGCCACCTTGTATACGCCATCGACCGCGGAGGATTTCGCGTAGTAGTCATCCTTGTTCTTCCGGACTTCCAGGGTTTGTGTCCCCGAAGCTCCGGTGACTTTTGCCGTCGCGACCGCGGCACCGGAACTGAATAGAGAAGCGTTCTTCTTTTCGTCGAGGCCGGCTGGCATGTCAAATTTCGCGTCCTTCAGCGCCCGCACGAGGTCATCCACCTGTGTGGAATCGGCGCGATACGGGCCCGGCTTGAGAATCTGCCATTCATCTTTGGAGCGCGCCAGCGTAAACGTCTGCTTCTTGGCGGTTATTTCGATTTGGCTGACTTTGTCGAGGTCGGCGGTGAAGACTCGCTTATCGCGGAGATCGTTTGCGGATTTGTCGAGACTCGTCTTGCTGTAAGAAGAGATGGTGAAAACGCGGGGATCGCCCACCAGGGCGGCGTACTCGGCGCCTGTGGGAGTGGCATCGCCGATGAGGAGCTTGTGCGTTTTATCCTTTGTGGTGACATCAATTTCCAGCGAAGGGCTGGCCAGGCCGTAGGGAGCGAGGCTGGCGGCTTTATCCTCCACCAGGCGCTCCGAATTGAGAAATGAGAGCGTGGAAAGCACACTCGAGACCTCTTCCTGATCCGCGGGCAAGGGCTTGGGCTCCGTGATTTGCCAAGAGCCGTCTTTCTTGGCGAGATCGACCTCGGGCGCGCCTTTTTTCTTGATGGCCAGGCTGGTAACGTCGGCTTCGCTGAGCGAAAGGATCTTGGGCGGCGCATCGGGCGAGGCCTTGACGACGTCGCCGGCCGGCTTGCGGTGATTGGACCAGTAGAGGACGCCGCTGAGCGCGGCCAGAATGAATGCGGCGACGAACAAACCGGGGCTTTTCATTGGAGAATCCCTGATTGTGAGATCACGCGAGCGGTGAAACTCATGCCCGCGAAAAACCGGGTGGCGCCGGCGGCTCGAACGAAGCGCGGCGCCTTACGCGGAGTTAGCGGCGGCGCCACCATACGCCGACTCCCAGGAAGACGACGGCAAGTGGCAGCAGAAAAAGGCTGCTTGTACGCACCCAACTAAGCTGCGCCTGCGTGAGCGTGATGCGCCGGTCGTCGCGGTCCTTGGGCCGAATGGAGATGAGGTCCTCGTCCGAGGAAAGCCAATTCATGGCGTTGAGCGCGAGGTCGCTGTTGCCGTTGAAGGTGATGAAGCCGTTCGAGGCCCAGTCTGAGCTGCCCACGACCACGAAGCGGCCTTGCGAGTTTTCCTTGCCCGTTGAGTAGGTGCCGGCGGCCGCGAGGGTAAGAGGCCCGTGCTGATTGCCAGGGTCCTTGAGGTTGATGTCCGGCGAATTCAGCTTAGTCGTCGCCACGCTCGATGCGGAGCTGTCGAAGAGCTTCTCGACAGTCGTCTTCGCGCCGTTTTTGGTTTCGAGCGAGCGCGAGATTGGGAAGCCGGTCGCCGTGCGCTTCATATCGTCCACGATCGGATGCGAGTCGTAGTGCGTGACGAGCGCGACTTCCTCTCCCACGCCCACCAGTTGGCCGATGGGATTCGTATCGATGATCAAGTTTTTGTCCGCCGTCACGCCCCAGTTCGCCAGCATGGAGGTCAGCGCGTCGTTATCCGCGATCTGCGCGCGGCCCATCTTGAGCGGCGGGTCCAGGAGAAACATGGCGCGGCCGCCGTCCTCGACGTATTTTTTGATTGCGTCGACCTGAGGTTGCGCATAGTCGGTGCGGGGGCCAGCGACCACGAGGACCGTGCAGTCGGCCGGCACTTCGGCTTTTTCCAGCAGATTGATGGATTTCGTCTCGTAATTGTCTTTGCCGAGCAGGTCCTTGAAGCGCGAGTAGCCGTTGCGGTCGCTGTCCTCGATCTGATGCTCGCCATTGCCTTCGACAAAGCAAACCGTGCGGGTGTGGTTTTTAAGCAGACGGATGAACGCTCCGGTCACGCCTTCTTCATTTAGGCTCTTTGCTTCTTCTTTCCTGGCGCCAATTTGAACGATAGCTGTGCCGTAGCTCTTCACGTTATCGGCGCGCGCCAGTTCCGGCTTCTTGTCGGGGTCCACGTACTCGATATGGACCTTCGAGGAGAGGTTGGCGTATTGATCGAGCAAGTCGCGCCCTTGTTGGAAGCGGCTGCCCTGATCGAAATAGGTGATTGTGACCGGTTCCTTCAATCCTTTGACGATTTTCGCCGTCTGCTCGGAGAGACTGTACCGCTTGTTGGAAGTCGAATCGAAAGACTTGTTGTAGCGGTCCGCGAGGATATTGCCGATCGTCAGAATGGCCACCACAACCGCGATGTAAATAGTCGCGTAAGCCGCGTATTTGGTCTGCCGAGCTTTCAGGAGTTTCAGGTTCACGTCAGGACCTCCAGCGCAACGACTCGACCGAGCGGACGGTCAGGAAGAGTCCGAAGAAAATCAGGGTGACGTAAAAAACCGCGTCCCTGGAAGCCAGCAAGCCCTTGGAAAAGGATTCGTAATGGGTGACGAGCGAGAGATAGGAAAAAACCTTCGAAGACGTGCTGGCGTCAAAGCCGTTTCCGCCCGCCCAGCCGGCTACCCACAAAATCAGCGAAACCCCGAATGTTGCACCGCCCGCCACGATCTGGTTTCGCGTCAGGGTGGAGATAAACAATCCAATGGCGAGCAAGCCGCCCGCTTGCAGCAACAAGCCCAGATAGCCGATCGCGAGCGGCTTCCAATCGGGATTGCCGTATTTGAAAAGCCAGAAAAAATTCAAGGCCGTCAGCAGAAGCATGCCCGAGTACAGAATCAGCGACGCGAGCCACTTCCCGAGCACCATTTCAAAATCCTGAATCGGCGAGGTTGCCAGCAACTCGATCGTGCCATTGCGTTTTTCTTCCGCGAAAAGCCGCATGGTGATCAGAGGAATCAGAAAGAGCCCGACCACGCCGGCATTGCCCAGCAACGGCCGGATCATCTCTTCATTGATGTTCATCGGCATCATTTGGCCGCGCATCTGCATTTCCATGCCGTAGAGCACGAAGCTCTGCACGATGCTCCAGAAAAAGAATCCAAAGATCACCGCGAACATGGCCAGCAGCAGGTAAGCAATGGGCGAGACGAAATAGCTGCGGAGTTCCTTGCGACAGATAATCCAGACGTTTCTCAT
>DASRCZ010000193.1:0-3083 GCA_035652855.1 Candidatus Acidiferrum sp. | reverse complement strand
TCGAAAAAATCGTTGCGGTGGACGCGAATCTCGCTGCAACACGCGATCTGCTGGCGAATGCTGACCGCGCGGGAATCACCGTTGAATCGCATAACGAGCATGTCGAAAAATTTGTAACAAACGCAGACGTGAAGCCGGATTTGATCGTGCTCGACCCGCCGCGCTCGGGCCTGGGGCCGCATGCCGCCGCTCATCTGGCCAAACTCGGTGCTCCTGAGATCCGTTATCTCTCTTGCGATCCTTCGACGCTTGCACGGGATCTGGCCATCCTTGCAGGCACAAACGCGAGAAAAGCTGCCAATGCGGCAGAGGCGAGCTACACCATCACCGAAGTGCATCTCTTCGATCTTTTTCCACAGACCTTTCACATCGAAACCCTCGTTCGCCTGAAAAGAGCGCCAGGCGCATCATGAAACTTCCGGCCCTGGCGATTACCGTCTCCTTTGCGAGCGGAATCGCGCTGGGCTTGCAGGCATTTGTTCGCGAAAGCAGCTCCGGGCGCGCGGAGATGTTTACCGGCTTTGCCGCAGCAGCGCTCGCGCTGTTGACGGCGGGTCTGCTGGCCAGCAAAGGCAGATTGCTGGCTGCGGGACTGCTTGCGCTGTTCTCATGGCTGACGCTCGGTGTCCTTGCCGCGCGCGTTGCCGGCCAAGCGAAGCCCGCCGATCATGTGCTGGCGCTGGCCGAGTCCGGCGCAATCGATCTGAAATCGCCGCTGCGCTGGCACGGCCGGCTTCGCGACGCGCCGGTGCAGCTACCCTGGGGCTGGAGCTACGATCTTCAGCTAGAGTCCGTGGAAGCACGTGGTGTGCTGCTTCCTGTCTCAGGAGGGCTTCGCCTCAGCTTCAGTTCGGGGCCAGAGGAGCATCCGCCAGACCTGCATCTCGGGGACCGCGTCGCGGTTCTGGCCGAAGCGCGCCTGCCAGAGACCTTCCGCGACGAAGGCGCCTTTGACCGCCGCGCTTACCTCGCGCAACAGAACATTGACGTAATCGCCGCCTTGCGCGCTCCCGAACTCCTCGAGCTAGAAGCCGCCGGCCCAAGTACTCTCGCGTCGCGCCTCGCGCGCATCCGCCGGAGCTTTCGAACCGAACTGGATACCCTGCTGCCGCGCAATCCATCCTACGCAGGAATTCTTCGAGCAATGCTGCTTGGCGACCGCAGCTTTGTCGAGCGGCCGGAAGCACTCGATTTTCAGAAGACCGGCGTCTTCCACGTGCTCGTAGTGGCTGGACTTCACGTTGGTGCATTCGCGGCGACGCTCTTTTGGCTCGGGCGAAGGCTGAAGTTCACCGCGATCTGGATCGCGCTTTGCACGATCGTGCTAATTGCCTTCTACGTTGCCATGGCCGAGCAGCGGCCTCCCGTTCTTCGCGCCGCGCTGATGACGATGGCTGTGGCGTTGGGGCGAATCTTCTTCCGGCGGGTTGACCCGCTCAATTCCGCCGCAATGGCCGCGCTGATTCTGCTGATCGCCAAGCCGTTGGAGCTGCGCGACTCCAGTTTTCAACTCACGTTCATCGCAATCGGCTGCATTGCCGGACTTGCGGCTCCGTGGCTTGAGCGCACGGTGCAGCCGTTTTTGCGGGCGTTGCAGGGATGGCGCGAAGTGGCGCGAGACACGGCTCACGAACCACATATCATTCAATTCCGAATAGACTTGCGGAGCGCGCTCGCTCGTCTATCCGCCATGCTTCCGGGCCCGTTTGCTCGTCCAGCGACCGGAGGGCTGATTGCCGCTCTCCGCGTCTCGCTTCGGGTTTGGGAGCTATTCATCCTGACGCTTGTTTTGCAAATTGGCCTGCTGCCGTGGATGGCGCGTGATTTCCATCGCGTCACGCTAAGTGGTCCGTTCGCGAATCTTGTGGCGGCGCCGCTGACGGGCATCCTCGTGCCGCTCGGATTTTTGACCCTGACAATCGGAGCGGCCTTCCCCGCTCTCGGGAAAATTCTCGCTGGCGTGCTGGCGCTCCTTACGTCGCTACTGACCGCGGCGGTTCGCTGGTTTGCCGGCTTGCCGCACGGAAGCTACCGCATCCCAGGCCCTCCGCTTGCGCTCATGGTGATTTTCGCGGGGCTGGTTGTCCTTCTTGCTGCCACCCTGCGCCGGTCCCCGCCACGCCGCTTGAAAGTGCCGCTGTCTCCTGTCAGTTGGTCGCGTTGGCTGCAAGGGAGCTCCCTTGCCGCCCTCCTGGCTGTGGCGGGGATGGTGGCGCTCTATCCTTTCCCGCCCAAGTGGAACAAAGGTCAGCTTGAATTGACCGTGCTGGATGTCGGCCAAGGCGACGCGTTATTTCTAGTTTCGCCCGCTGGTCGAACCATGTTGATCGATGCCGGCGGCGCCCTGCAGGCGTTCGGCGGGCGACCGCAGTTAAATTCCGTAGATCCGGGCGAGGACGCAGTTTCGTCCTATCTTTGGTGGCGCGGCTTCAAGCACATTGATGTGGTCGCGTTGACACATGCCCACCAGGATCATCTTGGGGGCATGACCGCGGTTCTGCAGAATTTCTCCGTCGGCGAATTGTGGATTAGCCGCGAGGCTTTGTCCGCCGCGCTCGCGCGATTGGAAACGCTCGCCCGCGAACGAGGAATAGTCATTCGCACGGAATCTCGCGGCCAGAGCTTTTCGTGGGACGGCGCCGAAGGCCAATTCTTCTGGCCTGAAGCCGATTCCGCTCGGAACCCGGCCCCCGCCGCGAACGACGACTCGCTTGTTCTGCGCCTGCAATACAAAGGCGCATCTCTGATGCTACCCGGCGATGCCGAGAAACAAGCCGAGTACCAGATGCTCTCGGAGAATCCGCCCGAAAGCTTGCGAGCGGACGTACTCAAGATCGGCCATCATGGCAGCAAGAACTCGAGCACTCCAGAACTTCTCGCGGCGGTTCGGCCGCACCTCGCGCTGATCTCTGCTGGCAGGGAAAATCCTTACGGACACCCTAGCCCGGAGCTGCTTCAACGGCTTGAGGATGCGGGCGTGCGCGTGTTGCGAACGGATCGCAACGGCGCGATTCACGTTCTAGCCGATGGCCGCCAGTTTCGAGTGACGTGCTTTATTCCTTGCCCTGGCAACGATTTTGCCC
>DASRCZ010000192.1:0-14586 GCA_035652855.1 Candidatus Acidiferrum sp. | reverse complement strand
TAGCAGCGATGCTTTGACGAGTTGGGCGAGGGTGTCCAGTTCGCCTACATGAAATTTTTTCGCAAAGGAAATGCTGTTCACGCCGGCGCGCTGCAAATCCAGCGCCAGAGCGTGCAGCTCGCCCTTCGCATCGGGCAGGTGTGCTTCGCTAATGGCCGGCGCGACCAGCCCGCCACGCTCGACGTGAAGTTCGAATCCATTCCAGGCCGTGGCGATTCCGCGAAGGCTTTCGTAGGCGGCCTCCAGGCTTTCCAGACGCCGCGGATGGTTCTTTTCGTAGAGGCGCTCGGAGCGGAGGAGCAGGTTCAGTTGACGCAGCGCGCGATGGAGCTCGGACGTTTTAGCGCTTGGTGAATTTGGCAATCCTGTGGGGTGGGCATCGGAGGGGAGTGCTTCGGAGAGAGTTCGCGAGGGTGCGAGAGGCTCGGACGCGACCACGCGGTGCGCCGGCTGCGCTTGCACTTCGATCGGCTTGATGGCTCGGTTCCCCACGTGTTCTGCTTTCTCTAGTTGCCGCGCCCGCAAGCAGCGCCCAGGCTCGTGAACTAGCCTGCCCAAGAGAGTGTTTCTTCGCCGGGCAGGTTAGTCCCAGTAAGGATGCAAGCACGCCTCCGGCCCCCGCTTGAGTGCAGTAACTGCTTTGTATTCAGCAAGTAGGTCAGAGGTACGGTGAAGGCGGCTCCAAGGCTGTTACAAAAAGTTACATTTCGGCCCAGGGGCCAGCCATACCGAAGGGAAGCGTCCTAGGCTAGGGTTTCGCTTTCAGCGGCTGGTCAATAGTCACTGTGCCGCCTTCGCTGGCCTGCACAATGCGCCGCGCCTGCTGATATCCATTCAGTCGCATAACAACAACGTGCGTCCCGGAGGTGATTTGCACGCGCGCCGGAGTCACGTCACCGGTTGGAGTTCCATCGATGACGATTTCCGCGCCGGGCGGATTTGTCGAAATCTGCGCCCACGCCACGTGCACGGCAGAGCGCTCGGTCATGGTCACATTCAATTGCGTCTGCGCGTTGTCTTTCACCTGCACCTCTTCGGAATGTCCCTCATAACCCTGCATTCGAAGCACGAGATTGTAGCTGCCTGCGGCGAGCGGCAGGGTCACGGGCGTTTGCCCCGGTTGCTTCGCGCCGTTGATAAAGACATCGGCTCCGGGAGGTTGCGTGGTGATGCGCAACCCCTTGGCGAGCGATTCAAGGTTAAGCCGCTGATCATTCACCTGGCCGGCCTTGATCTGCAGCGCGGTCTGCACCGGCTGATAGCCGTCCTTCTGCAACTCGAGGCTGTAGTCGCCCGGATTCAAATTGTTGAAGCTGCACGGCGTCTGACAGCGGTTCAGCACGTGCCCGTTGGCTCCGTGGAGGATCGCCGTCCCCTCGACATTTGCCGTCACGCGAATGGCGCCTTCGGCTGCGTTCGGCACGGGCCGTGCGCCATTGACGGCCGTGCTCGCCGCGGCAGCCGAAGTGTCGTCGTCCTCGATATGGTCCACCAACCGAACATCCGACGGCGTGTTGCGCAGAAATTTGAGCAAAGCACTGTGCTCGGAAGGCCGCAGCTTGCCGGAAAGCGTCAGCGTATTGCCGGATCCTTGCACCCTTGCACGATTCGCCAAGCCATGCTCGGCGATCGCTTCTTCGACCCGCCCCTTGTATTCCGCCGCTCGCGGAGTCAACCCGCTTTCCGGTTTCTTCCCCGGCGGGTTCGCAGCGGGTTGCGCCGCATGTTTCGGCTCGAGGAGCGGTTCCGCGGCGACCGTCGCACTCGGACTGTTCTCTGACGGCACGGCGGCATTTGCAGACGGCTCGGCGACCGACGCATTGGCGGCGCTGGTTTCCGCTGGCGTTTGCGCCGTATTCGCCGGCGCTGGGTTCTGATTGGCATTCAGGCGCCGTGTTTCTTCCCAGACCGGCCGCACGTAGTGCCATCCCGCCGTAATCACTCCGATGAGGAGGAGGAACAGAAACGCTGTGCCGAGAAAACTCTTCTTTTTCGATTCGGGCAAGGGCGCAAGGGGCCCGGTCCTTCTCAGCGCGGGAGTGTGTGCCGGTGTTACGTCGTGCGCGTGCAGCGAATGCACGGTTGCGGAGGCCGCGGAATCCTGCACCACCGCACCGCGTCCGCCGAGCGCTGCATTCAAGGGCAGCGTGGCTCCGGGCGAAGCCGCCGGATTGGCCATCACCACGGTCGACTGCGGATTCCCCCCGGCTGCTCCTGCTCCCGCGAGCGACCGGTAATTCTTCAAGTCCTCGAGCATGTCCCGGCACGATTGATACCGCTGGTCAGGCTCCTTTGCCAGGGCTTTCATGACAATCGCGCTAATGCCCGGATGAATTGTCGGATCAATCTGCCGAGGCGGCACGGGATCTTCATTCACGATTTTGTAGATCACCGTGGTGATGTTCTGCCCGGGAAACGGTTTTTCGCCGGTCACCATCTCGTAGAGCATCACGCCCAGCGAGAAGATATCGCTGCGCCCGTCCACGGCGCGCCCCTTTACCTGCTCCGGCGACATGTAGCTCGGCGTGCCCATCACGTGGGCTGTTTGCTGTACGGTGCCGAACTGCAAAATTTTCGCCGTGCCGAAGTCGGTTACTTTCACCGTGTCGTCGGCGGTCAGCATCAGGTTGGCCGGCTTTACGTCGCGATGCACCACGTTGCGTTCGTGCGCGAATTGCAGCGCGCTGCACGTTTGTTCAAGGATGCGGAGCACACGCGGCAGCGGAAACGCTTGCCGCGCATCCAGCATCGCTTGCAGGCTCTTGCCTTCCACGAGCTCCATCGTGATGTAGTAAAGCCCGTCTTCCTCGCCGGCGTCATACACCACAACGATATTGGGATGTGTCAGCAGGCCTGCCGCGCGAGCTTCGGTTTGGAACCGGTTCAGGAGCTCCGGCCGCGATAGGCCGGTGCCTTCCTCGCTCAGCCGGATGGTCTTCACCGCCACTGTGCGGCCAATAACCGGGTCGACTGCTTTGTAGACGACACCCATCGCGCCGCGGCCCAGCTCGCCGACGATCTCGTACCTTCCGGCCTTTGTGGCTGTTGCCATCAATCTCGCTTTCCCGGCGCTTCGCCGCCAGCGTGCTGCCAATCTGCGGCACACACCCGCGCCAGGCATCTATCGCCGGTTTCCCCAATCCTTGCGTGGGACCACCACCGCCGACACCCGGGCGCCCTGATGCCACACTACCCACCGCTTTTTCAGCCGGTCAACGCTACCGAGGTACCAGAGCCGCGAAAACGGCACCCTTACGCAACCCACAAGCACAGTGACCAACGTCGGGGCCGAGGTTGGCGTCCGCGGCGACGCAAACCTCGTCTCCTTGTGTCGCCGCGGAACCCCAGCATTGGCTTCTTCTGGCCATCGGTTCAGTTTGGGCGGAAGTTCATTCTTGGCATCAGGGTGCGTTCGGGAGTTGGCACGTTCGTTTCCCGCACAGGCCGGTCCACATCTCCCGGCTTCGCCGGAGCCTCCAGTCCGTCCGTCAGCAAGAATCCTTGCAGCGTGATTCCGCTGGTCCACAGCGATTCGAGCGCGGCGATATACTCCATGTGCAATTCGAAAAGCCGCCGCTGCGCCTCAAGCACTCGCGGATAGGACGCCAGCATCTGCCCATAGCGGTCGAACATCAGTGAATAAGCTTTGCGCGCCCGGGGCAGCAATTCGGCTTTGTATTCGCGCACCGTCAGCCGCGCATTCGCATATTCATCCATCACGATCGAGGCGCGCTCGCGAAGCGCCAGCGAAATCCGCCGTTTCTCCTGCTGTGCGCGGTCAAGCTGCGCGCCGGCCGCCGCAACGTTGCCCTGATTGCGGTTGAAGAGCGGAATCTCAACGCTCGCTTCCGCGATTCCCTCCCATCCCGTCGCGTGCGGCGGCGCTCCAAGTTGTTCGTTGTTGTATTCGAGTCCGCCGCGCAGCACCACGTCGGGAAAGGCCTCTTTTTTCGACCTTGCCAGCTCGACCTGCGCGCGCGCAGCCGCCGTGTCCGCGATACGCGCCGCCGGGCTGTTCTTCACAAGCGTCTCGATCGTATCCTCTTCCTTTAGGTCCACCCATTCCGTTTCCAAATCGCCGCTCACCACTTGCAGCGGCAGCTCCGGCCGCCCCAGCACTGCCGCCAGTGCGCGCCACTCTTCGCGAAGCGTGTTTTCCTGCATGCGCGCCGCAATGCGCATCCGCTCAGCTTCGATTTCCGCCGCCAGCACCTCGGTTTCGTCCGCCTGTCCAGTGTTTGCCAGCCGGTGTTGCGTCGTTTCGGCTTCTTGCGCGATATTGGCCAGGCCGCGGCGCGTCTCGAGCATCTCCTGCGCCGCCAGCACGCGCAAAAACGCCAGCCGCACCGCCGTTTCCACGCGAGTCCTCTGCTCTTCAGCCTCCGTTGTCGCCAGCTCCACGTCTTTGCCAAAAGCCGCTTTTGTCGCCCCGAGCTTTCCCGCCGTCACAATTCTCTGTTCCACAAAAAATCCCTGCTTCCCTCCTCCCGCGGTCCCCCCGCGAATCTCATCGCCCGTGTAGCCGATGCTTGGATTCGGATAGAGCCCCGCCTGCCGCTGCCGCGCCTTTGCGCTGCGCAGCTCCGCTTCGGCTTGCCGCAAGGTAGGATTCGATTCGCGCGCCGCCGAAAGCGCCTGTTCGAGTGTCAGCAACTCTCGACGGGCCTGTTTTTGGGCGCGACGCATCTCCGGGAACTCTGGCTTCAGCTCTTCACTCATTTGCATGCCCATGTGTTCATGCCGATCCTCCTGCGCTCGCGCGGCGCCCGCGCACAACGCGGCCGCCACAGCGAACGCCAAAGCGTTCGCAACCCGTCCGTTCATCGCGCTCCTCCCGCCGAGGCCGCCTGCCGCTTCAAAGACATGATTTCCTCGTACTCGTGGTCCGGCAGCACGCGTACCATCGTCATCATCCCCATCATTCCCGCGCTCCAGTTCTCGGGCAGACCATGCGTTTCCGGCTTCGCCACTACTTCATCCATGGCCATTTCCATGAAGGCATCTTGCGGAAATCCCGGCACGGTGTTGGCACTGGCCGCCACCGGCGAAGGATGCCGGTGCGCGAATCCCGCGTCCTTTGCCAGCGCTTGCATTTGCGCCATCGCGTTCGCAGGCGTAAGGGCCGCCGTCTGGATGGCGCGGTCGCGCAGCAGATCGCTCATGCTGTTCATCATGTGGTGCGGCAGGTGGCAATGAATCATCCACGCTCCGGGATATTTCGCGTCAAACTCCACGACGCGCGCCTGCGCGACACCCACCAGCACCGTGTTCATCGGACTCCACGTCGTCTCCGGGGCGCGCCCGCCTTCCGTGCCCGTCACCACGAATTGATTTCCATGCAGATGAATCGGATGATGATCCATCCCCAGATTCGCGATGCGCAGCCGGACGCGGCTCCCGAGCCGGGCGATCAGCGGCGTAGTCATTGGAGCCGAAACTCCGTTGAACGTCAGCCAGTTGAATTCCATTGCCGCCGTGTTCGGCACGGAGTTGCTCGGTAGCACCGCCCATTCCTGCAGAATCAAACCGTAATCGTGCTGTACCGCAGGTTTGTAGGGCCGCTCCGGATGCGCGATGAAAAATCCCATCAGCCCTATCATTTCCTGCATCGCGCTGTGCGCGTGATAAAAGAAAGTCCCCTCCTGGTGCACCGTGAATTCGTATACGTACTTCTCTCCCGGCGCGATGGGTTTCTGGCTGATCCATGGCACGCCGTCCTGATCAATCGGCACCTCGAGGCCGTGCCAATGGGGCGAAGTTGCTTCCGGCAGCCGGTTTTCGTAGATGATTCGCACGTGGTCGCCCTGCTGCACCTGAATCGTTGGCCCCGGGCAGGTTCCGTTGTATCCCCATGCGTCAATCGTTTTCCACGGTGCGATTTTTCGCTTCACCGGCTCGGCGATCAGGTGAAACACTTTGACCGCGCCGTCGTTTTCGAACGGCAGATCCGGCACATCCGGCGTCAGCATTGGGAGGAAGCCGGCGTGCGCCGTTGCCGGGGCATTCCGTGCCCGGCCGCGTGCGTTTTGGCCGCGTTCCGTTTTTTGCAGCGGCGTCTCCGCGGCGGAAGCCGCACGCTGGCTTCCGTTGGTTTGGGCTCCGCGCAGTGTCGCGCCCAGTCCCAGGAATCCGGCACCCAGCGCCGCCGCCTCTCGAAAAAATCCACGCCTGGACCTATTCATCTTCATTCCTCCTTGGCTACTTTCAATTGCAATGCCCGACCACTGCCGCCCGGCTCATGCGGCGGCCGATCTTTCCATCTGCCGGAAGCGACAGATTCCTCCCTCATGTGAACGAGGCAGGCCGGCTCTTTGTCGTCTCGCGTTTGTGGGGGCGAGCCTCTTCTTGTGCTGAGAGAAATCGCTCCGCTCAGGTTCGGAAAGCCTGGCACCAAGTTGTGTGATCAGATCCGCAGAACCATTCTGGAAGGACAATCCACTGGCGGAGAATTCACCGCGTCCCGCCCTCCGCGCTCGACTCCAAACTGCCGATGCGCCGTTTGCAACCCAGACAATTCCGCCATCATCGAAAACTGGCCAGCGGAAGGCACTTTCGTTCCCGTCTCCTCGCTCCGCACAACGGCCGGCACGTCCGCAGGCGGGCAGCTCTTGGCCACGCTCCATCGCGAAGAGCCTTCATGCTCGCGCATTTCCATCGCGCTGCCGCAGTGGGTGGCGCTCTTCGCAATTCTATCCGCCGTGTCCGCAGGACAACTCCGGGACGCGCACCGGGGCGCGCAGAGAGGCGCTAGCAGCAACGCCACTGCCATCAGCGCCGCAATTCCCGAGCTGCCGCAAATTCGCCACATTCTCCGCAAACTTCGCACCTCACGTCACCCTACGCCGCGCCCGCGTTGCCGTCAAGCCAAGCCGATGCCACCTAAAGCTGCCTCGCAGATTTTTCTTGCCATTGCGATTGACAGAATCCTCCTCCCGGCCTATGTTTTGGCCGGACGCGAAGCCCATCCGAAGCGCGACTCCGAGCCGCCAACCGTTCGTGGAGTGCCCGGCGCCCGGAAGTCAAACCATTCGCCACAGGAGCACGCCATGAGAAAACATCCGCTCGCGCTGCTTTCCGTTTCCGCATTTGCTCTTGCCGCGCTGATCGCCGCTTGTGCCAAGCCCTATCACGAGGACGCCGAGCATTACGTTTTCATCGCGACCAACATCAATCTGCCCTATTGGCAGCAGGCTCGCTTCGGGTTCGAGGATGCCGCCAAGACGCTGGGCGTTAAGGGTGATCTCGACGGTCCGGCCACCTACGATCCCGACGGCGAGCTCACCGCGTTTCGCCAAGCCATCGACCAGCATCCCGCCGGTATTTGTGTTTCCGCTTCCCGTCCAGAGCTCTTCCGGCCCGAAATTGACAAAGCCATCGCCGCCGGGATTCCGGTAATCTGCGTGGATTCCGATGTGCCTGATTCGAAGCGCGTTCTCTACGTGGGTACCGACAACCAGCGCGCCGGCCACGAAAGCCTTAAGCGCATGGCTGCGATCCTTTCCGGCAAAGGCAATCTCGTGGTCATCAGCATTCCCGGCCAGCTCAATCTGGATAATCGCCTCACCGGAGTGAATGAAGCATTAAAGGCCTATCCCGGGCTCAAGGTGGCAAAAGTCCTCGACGATAAGGGCGATCCTCGGAACGCCTACGACGCCATTTCCGAGCTGGTGCAGAAGAAGGAAAAAGTGGACGGCATCCTTTGCCTCGAAGCCAGCGGCGGAGCCGGAGCCGCCGGCGCGCTCCATCGCTTCAGCATGGAGGGGAAGCTGCCTATCGTCGCTTTCGACGATGATCCCGAAACGCTCGACTGGATTGACCGCGGCGCCATCACCGCCACCATCGCGCAAAAGCCCTATGTCATGAGTTACTACGGCCTCAAGCTGCTCGACGACCTCCACCATAACGCCGTCCATCAATATAAGGACTGGCGTACCGCCGTCGCCGCGCCCATGCCTACATTTGTGGATACTGGCACCGTCGTCGTGGACAAGAATAATCTCAAGCTCTACCGCGAAGCCCTCGCGCCTCACACCCAGCCCGTGATCTAAGCGCCGGGCGGAACTTCGCGGTGACGGCTGCTTGTCCTCAGTCGCCGCGAGTCGGCAGCGAGTGCTGCTGGAAGAACGCCCAGGCGTCCGCGTTCACTTTATCGGCGACGGCGGCATAATTGTGGTCGTGATTCTTGATCTCCACGTAGCGCAGCGGAAACCCCTTTTGCCGCAGCAGGTCCCGCGTCTTTTGGACGCCGGCGAGCGAGACCAGCGGATCCTCGAGCCCGATGTAAATCGCAATAGGCGTTTTTCGCTTCGCGTGCTGTACGATCCAGCGGTAGTCCTCGGCGATGCCCATGGCATGCACCGCAACAGCGGCGAAGAATTCTGACTGAAACATCGCGGCGTCGTAGGCGAGATAGCCGCCCATGGAATGCCCGAACACGTAGATGCGACGCGGGTCGAGGGGCACAGCTTTCTGTGCGTCTTCCACGTCGCAGCGGAAAATCTGCGGCGCGATCGGCTCGAACTTCACCTCGCGCGGAAGCTCCGGCGCGATGAGCACAATGCCCTCTCTTTTCGCCAGGTCTTTCCAGACCTCGACCATCGGCTCTGGCGTGCCGCCCGCTCCGTGAAGCAGCACGATGGCGGGCATCTCCTTGCCCACCGGCGCGAAGAGTACGTAGCGCGACTTCGCTTCTGCGCAATGCGCCGTGTGCGATGTCGTGTCGCGCGCCCGCGCACCGGCCGCGCAGATGGCGAACAGCGCCGCGCCGGCTAACACCCCGCGGAATCGAGCAGTGATTGCGAGTAATGGTTCCAGCATGCGTCCCTCCGTTTGCGCCGCGGCTTCCATCGAAGCTTGGAGAGAAGAGAAGAACAAGTCAGTTTGCCGGCGCCTTGGGCTTCAGCAAATCCGCGAGGTAATCGGGCCTGCTGGGGTCGCGTACGAGGTGCGGGAAACGCTTTCCTCCGTGATAGTCGACCGAGCAGTTCCGATAGTAATCGTTATCAATCAGCAGCAGTTCAATCGGTTGCGAGCTTTCCTTGCTGCCTGCGATGGCGTCGCTCAAAATTTCCGGTGTGTAAACGCGTCCATCCACACCGGCCACTTTCATGCCGGGAGCCGCGCCACAGCGAAACGCCGGGCCACCGTAGATGACATCGGAAATCGTGCCGTCGCGGCCCAGCGTCAAGCCGATGGTGAACGTCGTGTCCGAAGCGTTGCGGGAAGTGCGGCCGCCCGACGGAGGCTCTTCGGTGAAGACAAGCTTCCAGCCGCTCGCGGTAATGCCGCCCACAGGTGCTTCGGGTGAGGTCGAATGCAAACGAGAATTCCAGAACCCGGTCCAATCGTATTTGACGACTTCGCTGAACGTTTGCATGAGCTGGTCAAAGGTGTAGGGCTTGACCTCCGGTCCGTTGTTCGCGCCGCCATAAAATAAACGAAAGAAATCCTCGAGGGATTTCCGGCCGCCGCTTTGTTCATGAATCAGATTGGCCGCTTCGAGCCACAGCAGCTCACCCTCTTCGTAGTAATCGGATCCACGCCGGTAATTCAGCCAGCCTCCTCCATCACCTCCGGTGAACTCCGCGGGAACCGCGGAGGCGGTATCGAGCACGGGCCTCCAGGTTCGGCCGGGGCGGCCGGGTCCCAGCGCCGCCGCGTAGCTGGCGATCGCCTGGTGATAATCGTCGTTGGACCAGAGCCCGCTGCGTGTGGCCAGCAGATCACCCAGATAGGAAGTATTGCCCTCGTATACCCAGAGAAGGTCCGTTTGCATTGGCGTTTGAAAATCCGGCGTGTCCATCATTCTGGGACGCCGGAACTTTCCGCTCCACGAATGCGCGAATTCGTGAGCCAGCAGTCCGCCAACCTCGCGCGCCGCCCCGGGCGACAGCAAAACCCGCTCCGGCAATCGGCTGTCGTTCGATTCGTGATGCTCGACGCCGAAGTGCGCGGTGTGATCGCTGAGCGTGAGCAAGAAATGATATTCGCGGTAATGGCGGGTTCCGAAAAGCGCCCCCGATTCAGCCACTAGATTCGTCAGGCCCTTCTGCACCTCGGCGCTCATCGCCAGGGCCGCCCGGCTATCCGCAACGATATCGATTTCGTGGTGAATAGGCTCGCCGCGCGGCGTCAGGTCAATCGAGCGGAAGAATTCGCCCGCAATCAGCGGGGAATCGAGGAAGCGGTCGAGCGGAACGCTCTTGAACACGATATCCGAGCCGCTCGCCGTCTCCACGGGCAGCGCGGTTGCGAATTTCCAACCCGCGGGTAAGCGCAATTTCGGTGCGACCGTAATGCCTGCCGCCGGCGGCCCGGAGGGATAGAGCACCACCTGATACCAGTTCAGGTCAAGGAGTCTGTTCGTAGCCGATCCCCCGGCGGGCCCGCCGAATCCGGAAGGCTCGAGATACTCGAACTCGAGATCAAGCTTCGACACGCCGGCTGGCGCCTCGACGTGAAAGGTGTAGGCATCGTCCAGGTCTCGCGTCCACCGAAGAGTTTTTCCGTTTGCCGTAACTTTCAGGCCGGCGAGATTTCCGATCGGGCCGACCGGGGCGTGAACGCCCTGAATCCACTTCGGATAGTAGAGCAGAATCCAGCCGGGCGCGACCCGAAGCGATTCACGCACGGTTAGGATTTTTTCCGGCGCTCGCGACGCATCCACAAAGAGGTCAATGGCCGGCGACTGGGCTCGGACCGCGCACCCGGCCAAGGCGACCACCGCAAAAGAGCACGCACATCGCAGAGTGGCAAAACCTGGCGACGAACTCCGAAACATTCTCACGCGGCGTTCTCCTCTCGCGCTTGGCGACCTCTGCGCGGTTGCCGCTCAATCCTGAAGCTGCGGAGCGACCCGCAGGCGGGCATCATATCGCCGCGAACGCGCGCGTTCAACGGAGCCCCGGGCGGCTCCCTTGTTCCACCCAAGTCGTGTCGTTGTATCCTGAATTTTACGGCACTCGAACCATGTGTATCCTCCCCGGAAACCTCCGTACATTGATCGCGGCTGTGCTCGCGCTCGCAGCGCATGCCTTGCCGGTTCACGCGTACGCCGCAACCTCGGTCTCATCGCCGGCGGTTCGGGGTGCGGCCTTTCGGGAAAAGCAGCATGTCTGGAACTACGATGGCGGAGTTTTCTTTGTCACCGATGGCGCCATTGAGGGCGGGCCGTGCTTCCGCCTGTCCGGCCGGTTAACCGCGCCGGAGTTTTTCAATGGCCTGAAGCGCATCGACCGCCTGAATGCCGATACCGTGTTTCTGCGCGGTTCCCGAGTGGTTACGCAGTTTCCGGATGAACTGCGCCTGCAATTCGTGGTTTTTGATTTTCCGTGCAATGTTGGCGAGAAGGCTTCGCCGGAGCGCAAGCACCTGACGCGCGAAGATGTCAGTTCTCTGCATCTCGCTCTTTATTGGAAGCGTGGCGTGGATATGCGTCCCGCAGAAAATGTGACCGTTGCCGGGTTTTCAGTCAATCCTCTCGTTCCGCCGGAACTCGCGCATGAGCATCACCTTCAGGAACGCCTCGAGTGGACGTACGTGTTCCTGGTGCCCAGCCAGGGCGTGCCGCTCACCGACAGTCTCGTTCTTGTGGTTAGAAACCGCGAGGGCCGCATCGCCGCCCGTGTGGCCGCCCGCCTTTAGTCTGGTGAAATTTGGACCAAAGGCGAAGGAGGCTTCAGTTTCCCAGTTCCGGCGCAGCGCCCTCCAATTTCCAGTCTCAACCCATAGAGCTTACCTTTTCCGGTTTCACCTTATAAAGCACCCGCACCTCTCCAGGCTGCCGGAAGGGATACACCTCCTTGCCCAAGTATTTCTTCGCCAGTTTGTTAATGTGATCGTCCGCCCCATTTTGCGTGATCTCGACGACCCGGCCGCGCACTTCGATGTACCGGTAAGGGTTCTGCGGGTCTTGCAAGCAGATTGCGACACGCGGATCGCGCCGGATATTTTTGTCCTTCACCCGGCCCAGTGCCGAATTGAACCGCACATATTGGCCATCGTAGTCCACCCACACAGGGGTGACTTGAGGGCTGCCGTCGCGCATGAGCGTTCCCAAGTTGCCGAACGCTTGCTTCTCGAAGAGATCCGCGTACTTCTCGGGAATCACCTGGCTCATTGCTTTCCTCCATGCAAGGGCTAGGTCAATGTTAACAGGAGAGCAGGGCGGAGCACATGGATGGGCGCCGGCACGGTCGCCGCCATTCTCGCGTCACCTCAAAGACGAAGCCGATGCCCGCTCCGCGCGACGGCAATTCCAGGTGTGCTTTTGCCGCTATCGTCGCGTTGTGCGAGACTTTCCTGTTCACCATGAATGCTTCTTCGGCTGCGCGCCGCCGTAAGGCGGTCGTCTTCTTCGTTGCGATTCTCGCGTCCGTCGTTTTTGTCGCGGGCTTTGCGGCGCTTCATCCGCGCGACTGGTCTGTTCCGCCGGAGGTGAAACGCTGGAGAAATCCGGCGACGCCGGACGCATTCGATGCCGCCCAAGCGCGCTCGCTCTATCGCGAGAAGTGCGCGTCCTGCCACGGCAATACCGGCAAAGGCGATGGCGACGATGCGCCCCTCTGGGGGCCAAAGCCCACGGATTTCACCAGCGCGCGCCTGGCCTCCCAATCGGACGGCGAGATCTTCTACAAGATCAGCCAGGGGAGGCGGCCTATGCCTGGATTCAGAAATCGCTTGACGGATCGCGAGCGATGGGAATTGGTGCTCTACTTGCGCTCGCTCTCAGAATTTCCGCCGGCTCCGCCAATTCGCGGTAATGAGGCAAAGGCACCGGCCGCGCGGCGCTAGTCGGCCGCGGCTGTCTTGGCCACTACACCGAAGCGGCTTTCACCTGCTCAAGGGCTGAAGCCACTTCCTTCACATCCGGGACCTGCAGGATTTCGTAATTCTTGAACCAGGCGATTTTGCCGTTTTTGTTGACGATCCCGATCGCCCGCCCGGTAATGCCCTTATCAGCGAGATACACACCATATTTTTCGCTCATGGCGCCGCGCGGGTGAAAATCCGCGAGCAATGAATAGCGTATGCCCATCTTTTCCGCATAAGCCTTGTGCGACCAGACGCTGTCCACGCTCACGCCCAGCACTTCGGCGTCGAGCGCCTCAAAAGATTTCATGTCATTGACCAGGCAGGCGTGCTCGTTGGTGCAGACAGGGCTCCAGTCGAGCGGATACCAGACCAGCACCACATTTTTCTTGCCCAAAAAGTCCGAAAGCTTCACATCCTTCTTATCCTGATTCTGCAGTGTGAAATCCGGGGCAGTCTGCCCGATGGCAATGGCCATATCAGCCCTCCTGAAGGCGTTTGCGTGTCCGCAAGCATCTTACCGGAAGCAGCGGCCCTCGCCAATCCGCGGAGGAGAGCGGTTGATGCCGGAAGGGAGATGAGGGTTAGAATGCGACGCAGGGGAACCCAGCTGTAGCACGATACGTCTTTCCAGCAGCGATGCGCGCCGAGATTTTCGTCCGCGAGGAGCCTGCCCAATGACGGCCGAGCCACAACGGCGATGCGAAATGTCCCTGCGGGAGCTGGTGACGCGGTATTTATCCGCTGCAATCGAGTTTGGCATTCCCGTGGCGCTTTCCGCCTTCGCCCTGACGCCGCAGGATACCGAGCGGATCTTCACCGCCTATGACCAGGACTATCATGTCAGCCGCTTTCTGCGCTTCTCGAACTCGGTCGGCCCCGTTTACGTCATCGATGGGCAGCCTGCGACCCATGTAACGATGGATCAGCAGATCCGTTCGATTCTATGATCTGCACCGCTCAGTCGTTCTGTCAGGAGGGTGGCGAGGCGCTGCTGGAGAACAACGATTTCCGAAAAGGCCATCTCCGTCAAGGCAGGGCTGCGGCGGCGATACCTTCCGGCCGGAACGATTGTGCCGCCTATCGCTGCTGAGCTGGCCGTGCAGTGCCGACCGGCACTAGCAGACGATCCTTCACGCGATACGCCGTGCCGCGCCAGTGAATCTCGCGCCGGAAGCATCCCGCCACCCATACTGCGAAGCTAATCGCGTCGCGCAGCGGCGCTAGCCAGAGATTTTTCCGCACTGCGGCATCGCGTAATCCCCACACGCCCGCGACCCAAGCGGCGCCGAGCCGCAACACGAGGTACGTCACGAGATACGCGGTTGCCAGCGCCTTCGGCCAATGCAGAAGCCGCACCGACGCGGCGGCCACGATGCTCCAGGGCAATCCATGCGTCAACAGCAGTCCCCAATACGCCGCAGGCCGCACGTTTCGCAGCCCAATCGACCAGCGCAACTCATGCCGCAAATACTCGCCCAGTGTTTCCTCGGGAAAAACCATCTCGACCGTTTGCCGCAGCAGCTCCACCTTGTACCCGGCGCGCGCCAGCCGGTTACCCAATTCGAAGTCATCCGAGTGATGGTCTGCCATCGCGCGCCACCCCCCGATTTCCGCGAGATGCTTCTTTGTCGTCGCCATCATCCAGCCGAAGGCAAAACGTGCCGTGCCTTCCAGCTTGCGCGCGGAAAGCGCTCCCGGCAGCGATTCCATCGCCATGCCCAGAGAATTCAATCCACCCGCCAGGGTATCGGGTGCGGAGCTTCGGTAAAAGCA
>DASRCZ010000191.1:0-3900 GCA_035652855.1 Candidatus Acidiferrum sp. | reverse complement strand
AACTCTGCCGCGGACACTTGAAGTACGCGGCAAAGCATCGTGTGGATCACTATGCCCACACGGAATCTCCTAGAAGAGATACCGAGAAATTCGAGTTCTTTGAGTGATCCGAACGACCGGCCGGTTCGTACTCTTCAGCGGGTAAACAGTCGGGGCTACGGAGCGGCACATTCTGGCGATCCCTCAGCATCGGCGTGAGGAATCTACTGAGTCTCGCCTCGCCGTCTTGCAGCAGTCAATCGGGTGTCGGGGGGAACCAGATCGAAGATACTCGCCTTCCCGATGTCTAAACCGCATTCCGAAAGGAGAATAGAGCATGAGGAAGTCAGTCAAACTGTCTGAGACCAAAGATGGGATGTTTAACAGGCGTGATTTCGTGAGGCGCGCCGCGCTAACGGGAGTGACCGCCGCGGGCGGAGCCCTACTTCTTGGATCGCCCAGTTCGGGGAAAATGGGGTCATTCCCCGCGCTTCTCCAGGATCAGGATAAGGATGACGACCGCGATGATCTTTCGGCTGATACTGCTCAACAAATCTTCACCGCCGCGCTCATCGCAGAGGATCTCGCCACCACGTTTTACTTCAACGGCCTCACCAATCCGAACATCATCGCCGACCCCAACTTGGCCAACGGCGGCACCGCGACCAATCCGGGTCCAAACGCTGCCCTGGACGACATCGGCTATTTGCGCGCCGCTTTGCATCAGGAAATCACGCACGCAAACTTACTGCGGGGCTTAATTGGCGGATCGTCGTCCTCCGGCGACCCGGTTCAGACATTTTTCTTCCCTCAAGGTACGTTCGACTCGCTGGCTGCCTGGATCGCCGTTCTCGAAGCGCTCGAAAATGCCTTCATCGGCGCGTATTTGACGGCTGTCCAGGAGTTCAGCGAGATGGCTTCGCACACCGAGCCGGAACGCCGGCGACAGTTCGATTTCGCCGGCAAACCGTACACTCGGCGGCAGCTCATATTTTTCGCAAAGGTTGCCGCCTCGATTTGCGGGGTCGAATGCGAACATCGCACCCTCGGACGGGCCATCGGAGGCGGCACGATACTTCCGGGCGGCTCCATCCCCGCGGATAATCTTTGCTTCGAACAAACTGACGGACTCAAAACTGTTTTCAACGGCCCGAAATCAGCCGTGGCTGCCCTGACTCCGTTCATCTCGGGAAAGGCGTCCGGGTTTTCCACGACTCCGTTCTCGCTGGCAGACGCCCTAAGCGGCGCTTCGGGCGTCGCACTCGACTGCGATCCATCTGGCGCGAATCCGCCGGCATGATTTCGTGAAGAAGGTTGAGAAAGGAATTCTGACTCTCGCCCCGATCATTCGAAAGAAGGCCGAGAGCGACGGCGCGACCGAGCCGGACAAATCCTCGGTAGCCGCCAGCTCCGCGCGGTTTCGGTGTTCGACATCAGCCAGGCGGACGGCCAGCCGTTGCCGGAAATCGGCAGCGTAAAGGGCGATCCGCGCGAACATCGCGAGCGGCTTGCGAAATTCGTCGCCGAGCAGGGCATCGCGCTCGAATACTCCGGCGAAATCGCTCCGGCGCGCGGCATGTCCGAAGGCGGCAAGATCACGTTGCCGCCCGGCCAGTTTTCGGCTCAGGATGCGCGACATTGGCGCATGAGGTCGCGCATTTATGTGGTGGTGGAATTTATGCGGCGCTGCATGCAGTAGACCGTTCGGTGGCGGCGTTTCCGCTTACGATGGCCACATAATTGCCGTCAATTGATGACTGGTTCGTGGGTATAGCTGTCCAGCGTGGTTTGGATTCGGTCGAAGAGTCGTTCCAGTTCCTTCCGCAACTTCTTATCCTTGGTGTGGTTGCCTTCGGCGGCGACAAAGCCTGCGAGTTCGTCCAAGTCGTCCAGGGTGAAACGGAAAACGGGCCGTTCGCCCTTCCTGGGCACAATGCGCAGGCGGTTCGTGAGTTCATCGTTGGCGAAAGTATGTTCCAGGATCAATTGTCGCTCGCGCTCGTTCAACTCCAGCGGAACCTTTTCGTCCCGTTTGATGCGGATTCGCTTCTTCCGCGGAGATTCAGAGATGGATAGGATCGGCTGCAAAAGTTGCTCCGCTTGTGGTGATAGTGCGCGTTTCGGAGCATTCCGGTCTGGAATCGCTCGCTTCCGCACGGGGCGGAATTTCTTTTCGAGCAGTTTGTTCACTTTCCCGGCTGAGAATGCTTCCGGGTCAAACGGGCCGCGCCAAGCCATCATGTCCTCATGTTCTTCGTGGCTCGCGTCGGCCATTGCCTGGAGATAATGCTCATAACCACCGATCCCGCCTACGTCTTCGGGAGGACAGCTCCTTTCGCCGCCAGTACAGCGCGGGTACAACGCGTCTTGCGAAGGCTCCAGAATCGCTTCCAGAACAAGATGGTGCTGCCAGTAGTCCCCGAAATCGTACAGATATTCAAACTCCGCCCCGATGCCTGGGAGAACGTTGCCGATGCGAGTCCGCTTTGCATTCAGGATTTCCGGTTCATTTTCGGGATGCGGGTCGCGGTACATCGCGCCGCCAATGCGAAATTCGTAGAGATGGTAATTCTCCCAGCCCATGGCCACCTGCAAAACGCGGTGGAGCTGATCCAAAGTGTAATCCTCCCACACCTGTACTCGCCGCCAAATGGACGGAGAAACGCCGCGCAAGGCGACTTTCAATTGGTAAACCCTGCGATTCTTTGCTGCTTTCATTGATTCCGCTCTCCTCGCCAGAAAGAGCATTCTTCCATCTGCGGACTTGCTCAGCAAGCTGCGCCTTTGAATTTCCGGCAAAAGGGGATGCGCCGAGGGCGAAACTTCCAATGGCCTTCGCGTCCGCTTCACCCAAAAAGGGAGCGTACTCTACGCCGTTCTCCTCGGCCAGCCGAACGGCTCAACCCTGGTGATCAAGTCACTGTCGGCGAAGCCCGGCTCGCAAATCCATCTGGTCGGCTCGAGCGGCGCACTGAACTGGAAGCAGCAAGGTGCTAACCTCCAGTTCACTCCGCCCGCTTCCCTTCCCGGCGAATACGCGCATGCGATTCGCCTTGACGCTGTCGCCGACTGACGCGCTTGTGACCGATTCGCGTGCCGCAAAAAAAATGGGCGCAGCAAGGGTAAACTGGCGCCGGCATGGCCGCCGTTTTTCCGCTCGCCGCGCCACCCGAATCTTGTTGCGGCCGCTCTTCTGCCCGGCTGTCCTGCCTAGCTCTTGCCGAGTTCCACGAGCGCCGGCTCGTAGCGGTCGTGGTGGCGCAGCCAGGCCATTGGCCGCGGCAGCCCTTCTTCGTCACGGCCCTTCGGCGTGATGTCCATCCAGTTGTATGCGCCGATAAAAATGTCGAGTCCGCGTGCGTAGGTGGAGTAGGTATGATAGATATTTCCGGCCTCGTCTTTGCAGAAGACGCTGGCGCCGGGGCGCTCCTCGCTCGGAAATTTCTGCATCCCGTAGTTGTAATAGACTTCGTCCTTGCCCGCCTCCTCCTTGCGGGCGGAAGCCTGGTAGTCGGCATTGAAGTCCGTGCCGTTCGAGGAATACCACGGGAAGTTCCAGCCCATGCGCTTCTTGAAAGCGGCGATGGCGGCAAGCGGCGCGCGGGAAACGGCAACGAGCCGGATATCACGCGCGCTGAGATGAGGCAGGCTGCCGTCCAAATGGTCGCCGATGAAGGAACAGCCGGGGCAGCCTTCGGTCCAGGTGGGGCCCATCATGAAGTGATAGACGATGAGCTGACTTTTGCCCGCGAACAGATCGCGGAGCGAACTCTTTCCATTGGGGCCTTCGAACACGTAGTCCTTCTCGACGCGTTCCCAGGGGAGTTCGCGGCGCAGGCGGCTGATGTCGTCGCGCAGTCGCGTGAACTCCTTTTCCTTCGCGAGCAGCTCTTTGCGTGCCTTGAGCCACTCGCCCGGCAA
>DASRCZ010000190.1:0-6762 GCA_035652855.1 Candidatus Acidiferrum sp. | reverse complement strand
TGCCTTTCCCGATAAGCGAACTTAGCCGCGCATGTTAGCCGATGCGCGCGAGTTGGTAGCGGCGCTGCCATTCGGGCGGAAGGGCGGCGAGCGTGCGCTCGAGGTCATGCCGCTTGGCGCAGTCTTCGGCGAGGGCGAAGGCTTCCTGGCGGGCTTGTTCGAGGAATTCCTTGTCGCGCAGGGGATTGGCGATGTGGAAGCCGAGGTCGCCGGACTGACGGGTGCCGAAAAATTCGCCTGGGCCGCGAAGCAGGAGATCCGCTTCGGCGATTTCGAAGCCGTTTGTCGTGCGTACCATGGTGTCGAGTCGGGTGCGGGCTTCCTCGGTCATGCGCATGGGCGCGACGAGGATGCAGTGCGACTTGGCGGCGCCACGGCCGATGCGTCCGCGAAGCTGATGCAACTGCGCGAGGCCGAAACGCTCGGCGTGCTCGATGACCATGACGGTGGCGTTGGGAACGTCAACGCCGACTTCGATGACAGTGGTGGAGACGAGGATTTGGAGTTCATTGGCGCGGAACCGCTGCATGACGCCCTCTTTTTCCTCGCTGGACATGCGTCCGTGGAGCAGGCCGAGCTTTAGACCCGGAAACACCTGCTTCGATAAGCGCTCGTATTCCTCGATCGCGGCTTTCAGCTCGAGTTTGGATTCCTCGATAACGGGATAAACGATGTAGGCCTGATGCCCGGCGGCGACTTCGCGCTTGAGGAAGTCCCAGACGCCAGGAAGATGAGGCTCGGTGGTAAGGCGCGTGACGATGGGAGTACGGCCGGGGGGAAGCTCATCGAGGACGGAGACGTCCAAGTCGCCGTAAAGGGTGAGCGAGAGTGTGCGCGGAATGGGTGTGGCGGTGAGGACCAGGACGTGGGGAGAGTGGCCGCGCGCGGAAGCTTTATCCATAAGGCGCTTGCGCTGAAGAACGCCGAAGCGGTGCTGCTCGTCGATGATGGCAAGGCCGAGGCGGGCAAATTCGACGTTGTCTTCGATGAGTGCGTGCGTGCCGACGGCAAGCTGCGCTTCGCCGGAGCGAATGCGTTCGAGAGCGGCAGCCTTTTCGGCGGACTTCATGCCGCTGATGAGGAGCTCGACGCGATAGCCGGCGCGTTCGAGGACGCGGCGAGCGCCGAGAAAGTGCTGGACGGCGAGAATTTCGGTGGGGGCCATGAGAGCGGCTTGCGCGGCGTTCTCGATGGCGATGACAGCGGCTTGTAGCGCGACGATGGTTTTGCCGCTGCCGACATCTCCCTGGAGGAGCCGGTTCATCGGCGAGGAGTTTTCGAGGTCCGCGGCGATTTCCGCGAGGACGCGCTTCTGCGCGGCCGTGGGCTTGAAAGGCAGCATGCGCTTGAGAGCCTCGCGAATGGAGTCTTCGCGGACGCGGCAGGCGATGGCGTTGTGCCGCCGTTTGGCGCGGCGCTCGAGAGCCAGGCTTAGCTGATAAAGGAAAAACTCCTCGAAGATGAGGCGCTGCTGCGCGGGAGACCGAAAGGCGTTAAGGGCTTCAAGCGATTCACTGGCCGCGGGGAAATGGGTCTGGATGATGGCGTCGCGGCGCGAGGGAAAGCCGCGGCGGGCGCGGAGCTCCTCGGGAAGAACATCGGGCATGCGGGAATCGAGAAGCTGGACGGCGGCGTACATGGCGCGGCGAATGGCACGCGAGCTGAAGCTGCCGATGGCTTCGTAGATGGGGACGATGCGGCCGACCTCAGTCGAATCCGCGGCGTCGCCCGTGAGCAGCTCGATTTGCGGATTGACCATTTCGCGGCGCGCGGGGCGCAGCTTATCGGTTTCGACTTTGCCGTGGAGGACGAGTGTTTGGCCGGGTTTGAGGCGGTTTTCAAGATAGCCGCCATGAAAGAACTTGCAGGGGAGCGAGCCGGTCTCGTCCTGCACGAGCAGGTGGTAAATGGCGTCGCGTCCGCGCAGGGCGCGGATGGCCTGGCCGCTCATCACTCTGGCGCAAATGGTGTAGGTGCCGTTCGGCTGGAGGTCGCGAATTTTGGAAAAATGGATGCGGTCCTCGTAGCGGAAAGGCAGGTAATGAAGCAAATCTTGCAGCGTATGGATGCCGCGTTTGGCGAGGAGCTCGGCGCGCTGCGGGCCGACCCCCTTGAGCATGCGGACTTCGGTGGTTGTGAGCGGGACGGGCATCGAGATAGTCTAACGCCGCAATCGGCAGGGCGAGTGAAGAGTCGAGAGTGAAGCGCGGCAGTTAGAGCGGGAAAAGGTGGACAGACCAGCCGCAAAGCGGGTCCCGCTTGCAAAAATTAGGAGCGGAGGGCCCAGGAGGAGATGACGAGGCGCTGAATTTCGGAGGTGCCTTCGTAAATCTCGGTGATGCGTGCGTCGCGGTAGTTGCGTTCGACAGGATATTCGCGGCTGTAGCCATTGCCGCCGTGAATCTGAATCGCTTTGTGGGTCACACGAGTGGCCATTTCGCTGGCGAAGAGCTTGGCCATGGCAGCTTCCATGCTAAAACGAGCACCCGAATCCTGCTTCCAGGCGGCGCGGCGGATGAGCAGGCGGGCGGCGTCCAGTTCGGTGGACATATCGGCGAGCATAAATTGGATCGCCTGAAACTGTGAGATCGGGTGGCCGAAAGCCGTGCGTTCTTTTGAGTAGGCGAGAGCAGCTTCAAAGGCCCCCTGCGCGATGCCGAGCGCCTGCGCGGCGATGCCGATGCGGCCGCCATCCAGCGTCGAGAGAGCGACTTTGTAGCCTTCGCCCTCGTTGCCGATGCGATTGGCGACAGGAACCTCGCAATCGGTGAAGATCAACTCGCAGCAGGCGGTGGCGTTGATGCCAAGCTTCTTTTCTTCCTTGCCAACCTTGAACCCGGGCGTGCCCTTTTCTATGACGAGTGCGGTGATGCCCTTTTCACCTTTTTCGGGATGCGTGTTGACGTAAGCGATGACGGCGTCGGCGGCTCCGCCATTGGTGATCCAGGCCTTCGTGCCGTTGATTACGTACACATCGCCGCGAAGGACGGCTTTGGTCTGGAGCGCCGCCGCATTCGAGCCGGCTTGCGGTTCGGTGAGGGCGTAACAGCCGACTTTCTCGCCCCGAGCGAAGGGCAGCAGGAATTTCTGCTTCTGCTCGGGCGTTCCATAGCGATGAATGGGATCGCAGTAAAGGGAATTCTGCACGGAGAGGATCACGCCGGTGGAAGCGCAGCAGCGGGAGACTTCCTCGATGACGATGGTGTAAGCGATGTGGTCAAAGCCGGCGCCGCCTTCGGATTCGGGAAGGGCCACGCCGGTGAGCCCGAGCTCGGCCGCCTTGGCAAAGAGGTCGCGTGGGAATCGGCCGGTTTCATCGAGTTCGCGAGCGCGCGGCCGGACTTCCGATTCGGCAAATTCGCGGACCGTCTTCTGCAGAAGCTGCTGCTCTTCGCTGAGCTGGAGATTCAAAAGGATGCTCCGAAATGCCAAGCATATTTTATCGCAGGGACGCGGGGCTTGGCGCCAGGCAGGTGCGCTTGCAGCTCGCCCGGACGAACCAAAATCTCCCGCTTCGTCCGAAACGACAGATAGCAGCCGTCAGGCGGAAAAGGCGGCGCGGAGGCGCTTGTACGTGGTTCGGAGTTCTTCGGGGTGGACGCGAGTTTCGCCCGCGACAGTCATGAAATTGGTGTCGCCGAACCAGCGCGGCAACATGTGCAGGTGAATGTGGCCGGCGACGCCTGCTCCGGCGGCGCGGCCGAGATTCATGCCCAGGTTGGCGCCGTCGGGCTTGTACTCCTTGCGGAAGATGGCGTCGAGACGCTGCGAGAAAAACATGATTTCTCCAAGAGCTTCGGGATCGCATCCGGCAAGATCGGGTACGTGCTGGTAAGGGACGAGCATGACGTGGCCGGAGGTATAAGGAAAGCGATTAAGAATAATGAAGGCCTTGTTACCTCGATATACGATGAGCGTCTCTTCATCGCGGTTCTGCACGAGGGCGTCACAGAAGAGGCAGTCGGGCGGCTTGCCTTTGGTGACTTCCTCGATGTAGGCGAAACGCCAGGGAGTCCAGAGGTAATCCATCGCGCGGCACCTGTGAGCCGGAGATCCGATGGCACAGGATAACGCAGGGACAGAGAAACGAAAAACCGGCGGGCGCAGACGTTAGCGGTCAAAGACCGGCCCTTCCAAGGGTGCGACCAGGCCGCTAGGCGGAACCGGAGTTGGAGCCGGCGTTGGAGCCGGCGTTGTTGACGAAGTCCTTGAGTTCTTTGCTGGGTTTGAAGAAGGGTATTTTCTTGGCCGGAACTTCGACTTTTTCCCCGGTTTTTGGATTACGTCCCACGCGCCCGCGGCGCTGGCGGGTGCGGAAGCTGCCAAAGCCGCGGATTTCGATTTTCTCGCCCTTCTGGATCGCCTGGATAATGCTGTCGAAAATGGTTTCGACGATGATCTCGGATTCCTTACGCGGCAACTCGGTAATGCGAAGGACCTCTTCGATGAGGTCAGCCTTCGTGAGTGTCGGTTGATTGGTCATCGTGTCCATGCCTCTTCGCAGCGAAAGAAGATTGGGGGCCGCACCTCGCTGATGTCAAAAGGCTTAGAGGCCCTCATCCGGTTGCCCTTTCCTATCATTAAAGGCACCCGGAGGTAAAACGAAAAAATCGCGCGCGCGGTAACCGGTCTTTGCCCTAGCGCGAAGCCAGCTTGGATTGAATGGCGTCCCCGATGGTCGCCGTGGAAGACGATTTGGACGACTTGTACTGCTCGATTTCGCGGCGCTCCTGCTGTTTTACGGCGGCGCGATAACTCAACCCAATGCGGCGCGTTTCCGGGCTGATCTTGATGATCTTGAAGTCGTATTCCTTGCCAGGCTCGAGCGGGCCAGCGCTCTTGAGCGGGCCGGTCGGGCGGTAGGACGCCGGGCCGTCATCGCGGCGGCGTCGGTCCTCGATTTCCGTGTTGTGGCACAGGGCTTCGATATTCTCGCCCAGTTCGACGAACGCGCCAAAGGTGGCGATCCGGGTGACCTTGCCTTTGACGATTTCACCCACGCGGTGCTTCCTGAACCACTCGCCCCAGATGTCGTTCACCTGCTTCATGCCGAGAGAAACACGGCGGTTTTCGGAATCGATCTTTAGGACCTTTGCCGTGACCGGCTCGCCCTTCTTGAAGACTTCGTGGGGATTCTTGACACGGCCGGTCCAGCTAACATCGCTCACGTGGACAAGGCCGTCGAAGCCGTCCTCGATTTCGACAAAGGCCCCGAATTCGGCGATATTCCGCACTTTTCCGGTGACAACGGTGCCGACTGGATATTTTTCGGCGGTCACCAGCCAGGGATCAGGCTGGGCCTGCTTGATGCCGAGAGACACGCGGCGGTCGCTGGGTTTGATATCCAGAACGACGACATCCACCTCCTCGCCGACTTTCACCACTTTGGAGGGATGCTGGATCTTTTTGGACCAGCTCAGTTCCGTGACATGGACCAGGCCCTCAATGCCCTGCTCCAGTTCAACAAAGACGCCGTAATCCACAACGCCGACCACTTTGCCGCGGACTTTCCCGCCTGCGGGATACTTTTCCGCGGCATTGGCCCAGGGATCGGGCACCAGTTGCTTGAGACCAAGCGAAACCCGCTGCTTCTCTTTATCGAACTTGAGAATGATGACGTCGAGCTCTTGATCGGGCTTCACCACGTCGGAAGGGTGCTTAACACGGCCCCAACTGAGATCGGTCAGGTGGAGCAGGCCATCAATGCCACCAAGGTCTACAAAGGCGCCGTATTCGGTCACATTCTTGACGTGGCCGTGAACGATCTGGCCTTCGCTGAGCGTCTCCATTAGCGCGGCGCGCTTGGCATGCAGCTCCTCTTCAAGGAGCGCGCGGCGGCTGACGACGACGTTGCCGCGCCGCCGGTTCAGCTTCGTGATGCGAACCGGAACGTCCTGGCCGAGCAAGCTATCCAGATTCTGCGCGGGCCGCAAATCGTATTGGGAGCCCGGGAGAAAGGCGCGGACGCCGATATCCACCACAAGGCCGCCCTTAATGCGGTCCACGACCTTGCCGGTGAGTGTTTCCTTGGCCTTAAAGGCCGCGTCGAGTTTCTCCCAGGTGCGGCGGCGGAGAACCTTTTGGTAAGAGACGAGAGCGTAGCCTTCCTTGTTCTCGCCCGTGCGCTGCACCTCGATGGTGCTGTTCGGCTCGGGACGCGGAATATCGGATTCGTGAAACTCGGAGGCGGGGATGAGGCCTTCGGTCTTGCCACCGAGGTCAACCACAACGCCCTGCTCGGTATAGGCGACCACTTTGACTTCGATAATTTCGTTCTGCGCCGCGGCTTCGTGCTGCTCATCATATTGCTCGATGAGCTTGCTCATTTCCTCGGAGCCGGCGGCTTCTTCCTCCGCGGCGGTGGCCTCGGCGGAAGCGGCTTCCGCCTCCGCGCTCGTCTGGGCGTGCGCAGTCTCGGAATGCTCGGGGGCCGCGGCAGAGGAGGATCCGGAATCGCCATCCGCCTGGGCTATTGGAGCAGCCGTGGCCTGCGCAGCGGTGGTGTGAACTTCGCCAGCAGTTTGCGTGCTGCCAGGCTCGGCGGACTTTGGGACTTGGGGTGCTTGCGCTGCCTGAGGAGTTTCGCCTGCGGCGCTTTCAGACTTCGCGTTCTGGTTCTCGTCTTGGGCAGGAGCGGCTGCGGCTGCGGTCTGATTCTCGTGGTCGGAAAACATGGTTAAGGGCCTCCGGGATATGTATCCCTAGTTAGTCGAAAGAGTTCCTTGCGAATTCCCTAGAGGGTTTGATGCAAGGAGGTGGATC
>DASRCZ010000189.1:0-2573 GCA_035652855.1 Candidatus Acidiferrum sp. | reverse complement strand
CGCGCGCGCTCCGCGATCATCTCGTCGGAGTCGCTCGCCAGCACCGCGAGCACTTCCGCGCGGTCCGCTGGCTCCAGATGCGCGCCTCCTGCGCAGACAGCCAGCTTGCGCTCGCGTGTCGCGCGTCCGTGCCTCAAGTCTTCGATGATTTCAGGGCTGAGCGTTTCCACCGGACGCCGGCCTCAAGTCCTTCTCGGTCAGCACCATTTTACCGGAGGCACCCGGCGTCCCGAGCGCCGGCATTGTTTGCCCGTTCAATTCCAGCAACACCGCCGAGGAGTCCGCCGCGCTCACCTCGAACTCCTTCTTCGCCGCAAAATGCCGGGTCTCGCCAGCGGGCAATTCCGCATCCAGCAGCACCGCCCCGTCGGCCAGAATGCGAATCCGCGTCGCCGCCGAAGTCGAAACTGCCAGGTCCAGCGCGTGCTCTTCCCCGGTCGCCGCTGGAATCGCCGCTTGCGAGCTTGCCGGGATCGGCTGCGCTTCCGGCCCTCCGCTTCTCCCGGTGGGCCTCGCTGTCGGCGGCCCTGGCAGCGGTGGCGGCCGGTGACCGTGGTAGCGTTGCCACGCGTACCGGCCAAAGAGCACGAGTCCCGCGATCAGCAGCACGATGGCAACAGCCGCCGCGATGGCTATCCATTTCGGCGGTCGCGGAATCCCGTCCTCATGTTTGCCAGGAGTTGCCACCGGCGCTGCATCGCCCCGCGCCGCATCGTATTCCGCCAGCAAATTTTCTTCATTGAGTCCAAGATACCGCGCAATACTTCGGACAAATCCCCGCCCAAAAACGCCGCCTGGCAGCTTTTCCCAGTCTTCATTCTCGAGAGCTTCCAGAAAACGCTGGCTGATCCGCGTCGCCTTCACCAGCTCCTCGGCGGACACTTCTCGCAGTTCGCGCTCGCGCTTCAGCCGTTCGCCAAACGTCCCTTTGGCCATTCGCTCGAACTCTTTCGCTACGATAGCAGATGCAGCCGTGCTCGGCCGCTTCGGCGGGCTTCTTCGTTCTCTGCGCCGCGCAAACCGGCGCGCCGGCGCGGCGTCTGGCTCGAAGGCCCTCCCCTGGAGGACCGTCCCTGGTTCAGCGGAAGGCGGCTGAACTTTCCTCTGCGGCAATATAGGCGCTGCCCCTCACCCTGTCAAACCTTCCAATCCGCCTTCCAATCCGCCTCCCAATTTCAAAGATCCGGCGACTCCTCCGCGAGTCCGCCGCCTCACTTGCTTCTCGTGTCGCACGCGGTCAGCGCTCCGGCGATTCGCTCCGCCGGATACACGGATCACCCAGGCGTTTCCCCAGCGCACCTGTGGCCCAATGGCTCTTTAGCCAAAGAAATGCCTCGCTGGCGACGCAACGAGGAAGGACCGAAGATGAAGGTGAACAATTTGGACGAGCTCTTTGGAATCGAGCTGCGCTATGCCTATGACTGCGAGAAAAAACTGGTGGAGAAAGGCTTGCCCACTATGATGGAAGGGGCCAGCTCCCCCGAACTGCGCTCTGCGCTCGAGCAGCATCTCAATGAAACGCGCACGCACTTGACGCGGCTCGAGAGCATCTTTCCCGCGATAGGAGCGAAAACCGATACCAAGTCGAACGACATCCTGTGGGCCGCCGGACGGCTTTTGCTAGTCACCAACACGCCACGCCTGTACCACGTCTTCCTTGCGTGAATTTTTGTTACGCTTCTATACTGGCGTGGATTCGCGCTCCGTACGAGCGATTGCTCTGCCTGTCTTCGCCGGGAAGCCGAGGCGCAGCGGCAAATTTCCATGTCAGGACCGTCCAGCGTGGAAGAAGTCAAGTTTCCCGCCATAGAACGCCGCCGTAACGCCGGCGCCACCGGCGAGCAGCGCGAAGCGGGCGAAGTTGCCGTTTTTCAAGAACTCGGCAAGGCCCTTACCTCCTCGCTCCAGCTCGATCAGGTTCTGCGCACGATCATGGAAAAAATCGACGAGTTTCTCCGGCCGGATAATTGGTCGCTGCTTTTGCTCGACGAAGCCAAGCAGGAACTCTACTTCGAGCTGGCGGTGGGGAAAGCCTCGCAAGCGCTCAAGGACGTGCGCATCAAGCTCGGCCAGGGCATTGCCGGATGGGTCGCCCAGCGCGGCGAAACGGTCGTCGTGCCCGATACTTCCAAGGACACGCGTTTCTTCGCCAAGGTTGACGAAAAAACCAAGAGCGAAACGCAATCCATCGTCGCTGTTCCCGTGCGCTTCCGCGATACGTGCCTCGGCGTCATCGAACTCATCAACTGCATCGGCCCGGAAGGGTTCGATCCGCGCGATTTGCGCCTGCTCGAAGCGCTCGCGGACTTTGCCGCCATTGCTCTCGAAAACGCCCGCCACGTCAAGCGCATTCACGAGCTCACCATCACCGACGATTGCACCACCCTCTATAACGCGCGGCACATGAGCGTGATTCTCGAAACCGAACTGTATCGCTCGCAACGCTACAACTATGAATTCTCGCTCGTCTTTATCGACCTCGATCATTTCAAGCAGGTCAACGACACGCATGGCCATCTGGTTGGCTCGCGCTTGCTCGCGGAAATCGGCAACTCGCTCAAGACGCATTGCCG
>DASRCZ010000188.1:0-2791 GCA_035652855.1 Candidatus Acidiferrum sp. | reverse complement strand
ATGAAGCAAGGCCCGGCATAGTCGCCCGGCACAAACAGCAAAATGAAGAGCATCATGAGCAGCTCGACGCTGATGAGCATCATGCCGATGCTCATGCCCGCTTCGAGCGGCGTGTGATAGATCGGATAGGGCTTCCCGCGCAGCGCGGCGAAGGCGGTCCGCGAGTTTGCGAAGGTGTTCACGCGAATACCGAACCAGGCCACGCCGTAGCTGCCCGCAATCCCAACCAGGCTGAAGAGCAGAATAACCGGCAGCGTCAGCGAAATCGGCTTGCCCGGCACGGGCGCTAGCCAGCCGAAGTACATCACGATGACAACCGCAATGAACACCCAAAGCAGCAGCAGGAACTTACCCTGAGTAACGAGATACGTCTTACAAGTCTCGTAAATCAGCTCGGAAATGCTCCTCATCGATTTGTGTACTGGCAGGTTTTTGAGCCGGGTGTAAATCGCCAGGCCAAAAATCAACCCAAACACACAAAACACAATGCCGATGAGCAGGAGCTTGTGCCCATCCATGCCCAGAAAGCTCACACTGGAAAGATCGGGCAGCTTCAGGTTGGCTTCGCCGCCGGTTTCCTGCGCGCTCGTTCCTGCCGCGCAGAGCAGCGCCGCCGCAGCGGCAGGCAGCAGCCGCCAGATCTTGGCGCGTGTAACCACTCTTTTTGCAAGGGACCGGGCGTAAGTTTGCCAGGTTCGCATTCAACGTCCTCCGTCAATGATCGCCGTCTTTTGAGTGCAACGCCCTTTGTGCGGTCGCAGGGTGCCCACTGGTTCAATCTTTGCTAGAGCTGCCGGAACGTCTTGACTGGCACTGGCACTGATTCCTCGCTCGTTCCGCTTCGCTCTTAACTCCTGGGGTTAGCCGAATTGTCTTGCGGACACCCGCTTGGGTCGCGGGCCTCTCCTGCTTCCAGCTTGCTGCGGCGCCTTCTACCCAAAGGGCACCGGGCTACAGCTGATTCTCCCACAGCTTACGAAAACACTGTTTTATAACATTTGGCTAATGCTGGGTCAAACTCCGGCGTATGTCTGTTGGCTCGTGTAGCCGAGCCGTGCTTTGCTGCTGGCAAGCAACCGCCCCGGCACTCTGTTGAGGCCCGCGTCATCTCCTGACGCGCCGGGACGCGCTTGGCCGTACCCGTTCCGGCGCTGCTTGCCGCCGAGAGCGGCCGGCTGATGTTGCTATTGCGGTGGTCGCCCGAGCCACCCGAACGGACGGGAAACGCATTTTCGGGGCGGGCTGCGCATCCCGGCCCAACCTTTGGTAACATGCCTTAACAAACAAAAGCCACTTTACACGGTATCTCTGGGGACCCATGACACCCGCAACGCCAGCTATGCCCTCAACGGATTCAAAGCCTGACGGCCGTGGCGCAGTTGCTTCCCATTCCGGACCTTCCCCTGGCGAGCTGCCCGCATTCCGCCCGGGCCAGCTCCGCTACGATTGGACGCGCGACGAAATCGCCGCGATCTACCGGACGGCGCTGCCGGAACTTGTCTTTCGCGCGCAGACTGTTCACCGCGCATATCACCCGCCCGACCGCGTGCAGACCTGCCAACTGCTTTCCATCAAGACGGGAGGCTGCCCAGAGGACTGCGCCTACTGCTCGCAAAGCGCGCACTACGACGCGGGACTCGAGCGTCAGGCTTTGCTCGATCCGCAAGAGGTAATCTCGGCGGCTCGCGGCGCGGCGGCTCGAGGCGTGACCCGGTTCTGCATGGGAGCGGCGTGGCGGCAAGCGCCAGAGGGAAGGGAATTCGAGAAAGTTCTCGAAATGGTTCGCGGCGTTTCCGCGCTCGGGATGGAAGTCTGCTGCACTCTGGGCATGCTGACCGAAAGTCAAGCCTATCGGCTGAAGGAAGCTGGCCTCACCGCGTACAATCACAATTTGGACACGTCGCCTGAATTCTACGGCTCGATTATCACGACGCGCGTTTATGATGACCGCTTGCAAACGCTTACGGCGGTGCGCAAAGCGGGGATAACGGTGTGTTGCGGCGGAATTTTGGGCTTGGGAGAGAGCGAGCGCGACCGCGTGGGCTTGCTGCATCAGCTCGCAACGTTGCGGCCTCATCCGGAAAGCGTGCCGATCAACATGCTCGTGCGCGTCGAAGGGACGCCGCTCGGCGCGGCGCCGCCCCTCGATCCGCTCGATATGGTGCGAGCCATCGCGACGGCTCGCATCACGATGCCCGCATCGCGTGTTCGCCTCGCTGCGGGACGCAAGCAGCTTTCGCATGAGGCCGTCACGCTGTGTTTCCTCGCCGGCGCCAATTCGATTTTCGTGGGAGAGAAATTGCTTACCACTCCGAATCCCGGTCCCGACGAGGATGAACGCTTGCTCGATACTCTTGGGCTGAAACCGCTCGAATCGCATGCCGTCTGAATTTCATCGCCAGCTGCGGGAGGAACTGGAACGCGAACTGGGCTCGCTCGCGGCGCAAGAGCAATTGCGTTCGCTCGAAGTTTTGCGCGGCGTGAACCTCTGCTCGAACGATTACCTCGGCCTGGCGGGTCATGCCGCGCTGAAAGACGCCGTCGCCCAGGCGGCGGAATCATGCGAGCGCATCGGCGGGACCGGCTCGCGTTTGCTCTCGGGACACGATCCCGCGTGGAGCGAAGCCGAGGAGGAGTTTGCACGATTCGCGGGAACGGAATCGGCTTTGTACTTTGGCTCGGGTTACGCCGCGAATCTCGGCGTTCTGACTTCGCTGCTCGGCAAGGAGGACGCGGTTTTCTCGGACGAGCTGAATCACGCGAGCTTGATTGACGGAATGCGGCTTTCGGG
>DASRCZ010000187.1:0-4271 GCA_035652855.1 Candidatus Acidiferrum sp. | reverse complement strand
GATTTTCCAGGTTACGCCATTGGCGGCCTGGCGGTAGGCGAACCGCATGAACTCACCTGCGCGATGGCCGCGGAAGTGACGGCGATGCTTCCTTCGGAGCGTCCGCGTTATCTAATGGGCGTGGGCAGGCCGGAACAGATTGCGGACTATGTCGCGCTCGGCGTGGACATGATGGATTGCGTGCTGCCGACGCGCGCGGCGCGCCATGCTTGCGTTTACACAAGCGAAGGGCGCGTTCTGATTAAGAACGCCCGCTATGCGCGGGACCAAAGGCCGCTCGATCCCGCGTGCTCTTGTTCGGTTTGCTCGCGCTATACGCGCGCCTATCTGCGGCATCTATTTGCAGCCGGCGAAATGACCGCCGCCATCCTGGCGAGCCATCACAACGTCCACTTTTACCTTGACATCATGCGGCAAATCCGGGAGGCTATCGGGTTTGGGATTCTCGAAAAATTCTCATCTGAGATGCACGCGCGCTATGCCGCGGGTCCCGCCTGACCGGTTGGCCGGTTTTGGCAGGCTTCGGACGAGTGCGGTACATTGAGAGCGTAGCGAGGCGAGCGGGCTGTTCGGAAAGCCGGTTTCAGGCAGGCCGGACCAGGTTGGATCCGGCGCCAAGAAGGACGAGAATCCGGCGAGTGAAGAGCGGTTTTACGCTCAAGCCTGCGTGAGCTTTCGGTTCGGCACGCTCCGAATGGAAGCCAGGCGTTAGAAAGGTTGGCGCATCATCCGTATGTGGGCAGCATTCCTCTTTCAATCGGCCGGCGGCAGCATCGGCAGTCTTCTTTTCCTCTTTTTGCCGATGTTCGCCATCATGTACCTTCTCGTGATTCTCCCGCAGCAGCGCCAGCGGAAAAAAACGCAGGAAATGCTCTCGAAGCTCCAGGCCGGCGACAAAATTGTCACCAACGGCGGCATCTACGGAACGATCAACGGAATCGACGGGGATACCGTCATCCTCAAGATCTCCTCGGAGCCCCAGGTAAAAATTCGTGTTGCGCGCGCGGCGATTACGCAGGTGGAGGCATCGCAAGATGCAAAATAAATCCGTCCTCTGCTTCGCGCGCCTGATTCTCTGACCATGAATCCCAATCTGAAGTGGAAAGCAGTCTTAATTCTTCTCGTCATCCTGCTCTGCGTGTATTTGCTGATCGGCGTGCCGAACTTTCCGACCTCGGCTGCGGCCGTAAAGGACAACTTCGCCCACCAGATCAAGCTCGGCTTGGACCTGCAAGGCGGCACGCACTTGATCTTGCAGGTACAGGTGCAGGAAGCCGTGGCGCAGCAGACCGACCAGACCGTGGACCAGCTCACGACGCAGCTTCGGGACAAAAATATTCATTACGACGAAGTGCGGCGCATAGACGACACACATATCCTCGTTCAGAACATCGATACGGCGCAGGCCGGCGACTTCAAGGACTTGATTCATTCGCAGTACGAGGCGGCGTGGGAGATTTCGCCCGCCGCCGGCCAGCCGAACAGCTACACGCTCACGATGCGGCCGAGCACCATCTCGGGAATCAAGGATTCCGCGATGACGCAGTCGCTCGAAACGATCGAGCGGCGCATCAATGCGTTGGGGCTGACCGAGCCGACCATCCAGCCGCGGGGCGGGGCGAATGACAACGAAATTCTCGTGCAGTTGCCCGGCGAAGGCGATCCCGCGGAAGCAAAAGCGGTCATCCAGGCCGGGGGGCAATTAGAATTGAAGCTGGTTCAGGACCCGACGACGTATCCTTCTCAGGCCGCCGCGCTGGCGGCTCACGGCGGAGTGCTACCAGCCGGTACGGAGCTCGTTCCGGGGCGCGCGGAAACTTCGTCCTCAAATGCCGCTCCAAATAGCGAAGTATGGTATCTGCTCTCCCGCGCGCCGATTGTTACCGGCAAGGACCTGCGGAATGCCACCGAGGGGCCTCACGCAAGCCGCCCCGGCCAGTATCAGGTTGATTTCACACTATCGCGCGATGCGGCTCAGCGTTTCGGTCCGTTCACGGAGCGCAATATCGGCCGTCAGATGGCCATCGTGCTCGACAACAAGGTTTATTCCGCTCCGGTGATCAACGGGAAAATCGAAGACCAAGGCATGATCGAAGGCAATTTCAGCCAGGCTTCGGCGCACGATCTCGCGCTGGTGCTTCGCGCCGGCGCGCTGCCCGCTTCCATCAAGTATCTGGAAGAGCGTACGGTCGGGCCATCTCTGGGCGCCGACTCCATTCGCCACGGCGTTCGCGCTTCGGTCATCAGCTTGGTCGTGGTGATGATCTTCATGGTCATTTATTACCGCCTGGCAGGAGTCAATGCCGTCCTGGCTCTGGTCCTCAACCTGCTGATCCTGCTCGCCGCGATGGCGGTATTTGGCGCGGTCCTGACACTGCCCGGCATCGCGGGCGTCATTTTGACCATAGGCATGGGCGTGGACTCGAATGTCCTAGTGTTCGAGCGCATTCGCGAAGAGTTGCGCAACGGCAAATCGGCGGCATCCGCGGTGGATGCGGGCTTCGAGAAAGCGTTCCTCACGATTATCGACACGCACGTCACGACGGTCGTTTCCGCCGCCTTCCTGGGGGTCTTCGGGACGGGTCCGATTCGCGGTTTTGCCATTACGCTGGTTATCGGCCTTGTGGCCAACGTGTTCACCTCGATCTTTGTGTCGAAGACGATCTTCCGGTATCACTTGGCCAAGATGGACCGGCAAGCGGCCTTGAGCGTTTAGTCGTGGGAGCAGAAGAACTTACGATATGTACTAGGACTCTTGGGATACACGGTTCACTCGATTTCAAACGAGTGTCCTGTAGGTTAGAACCGGCGCAGTGACTTACCCTCTTTTTGGTGGCCGCCACGCTGGGAACAAAGCGAAATCCCTTGGAGTCTAAGGAAGGGAAGTAACAGACGGCATGGTTGAGTTCTTTAAACAGCCCAATATCGACTGGATGGGCAAGGCGAAGTACTTCTACGCGCTCAGCGCGATCCTGCTGATTGCCGGATGGACATCCATTTTCCTCAATCACGGCCTTCGCTACAGCATCGACTTTAAGGGCGGCACCAACGTGGATGTGCGGTTCGCCCAGCCACCTAATATTGACAAACTAAGAAGCGGTCTGGCGGCGCAGGGTTTGGCCAATACCGAAATCCAATCCATCAAGGACGTAGGCTCGGCGCAGTCCGATGAGGTGCTGATTTTCGTCGATCAGAAATCGACAACGGACGAAGCCAAAGATGCGAGCAAGACTCAAGTGCTTAACGCGCTGAATGCCATGTATGGCCTTTCGGGTTCATCGAAGCCGGATCTGAATGCCGCCACCCCTGCTTCGCTGGCCGCCTATCTGACCACGCATGATCCCCTCGCCGCCGGGCCTGCGGCATCGGAACGCTACCAGCAATTGGCGAAGCGAATTTTAGACTACCGCGATCGAGTGAAGGGCGGCGTGCTGGCGAATATGAGCGATCTTTCCTCGGTCGAAGGCGTCACGCCGGCGGTGGTGCGCGCGCTCGAGGGCGGCTATATCGTGGGTCCGTTCGCGATCCGTAATATCGAAATTGTAGGTCCCAAGGTGGGCGCCGAGCTCCGGCTGCGCGCCATCTGGGTTACCCTCTTCGCGCTGGGGGGCATGCTGGTGTATATTGCCTTCCGTTTCGAGTGGGTTTACGGCGTCGCGGCTGTCCTGGCTGTGTTTCACGACGTGTTGATCACCCTGGGCTTCTTCTCGCTGCTTCGCTACGAGATTTCGCTGACGGTCATCGCGGCGTTGCTCACTCTGGTCGGTTACTCCATGAACGATACGATTGTGATTTTCGACCGTGTGCGCGAGAACAACCGTCTCTTGCGGAAGGAACCGTTCGCCTCGGTCGTGAATAAATCGATTAACCAGACGCTTTCTCGTACGCTCCTCACCAGCGGTCTGACATTTCTGACCGTACTGGTGCTCTTTCTGATGGGCGGGCAGGTGCTGCGCGCATTCTCCTTTGCCCTTGTCGTGGGGATTGTGGTAGGAACGTACTCCAGTTTTGGTATCGCTGCTCCCCTTGTCGTCGCCTGGAATCGCTGGCGCGGGCAAGGTCTGGCGGTTACTACCGGACCCGCAGCCGGCAACAAAACCCGTGGCGGCGAGACGCCGCGTCTCGCTACCGCTGGCAGGAGGTAAGACCTCATGTTTGAAGATATGGTCGTCTCGAGCGCGCACCCCACCAAGACGAACAAGCCTTGGACGGTGGTGGTCTCGATGCTCCTTCAGGTTCTCTTCCTCGGCGTGCTGATCCTGATTCCCTTG
>DASRCZ010000186.1:0-6202 GCA_035652855.1 Candidatus Acidiferrum sp. | reverse complement strand
GGTCGCCATTGCGCTCATCGTTGCGTCCGGCACGGAATCGGCTCTCAGCGGAAATTATCGAAGCGCGACCTCGGCATACTACGCGGCGCTGGCCGGCTTGGAAGAGGGTCGCGGGAGGCTGGATCCAAAGAGTCCGGACTTTTTGAATGTAGTGAGTCCGGTCCAGCTTTCCGATGTCTATTACATTTTGAATCCTGGGCCGTCGGAGACGAATGCGACGGTAAATCCGCTGACCGGATCGTATCCCGACAACGAGTATGGAAGCGAGTTCACGCCAGCCACGCTGGCTGGGCGAACGCTCCATTTCATCAATTCGGTTTCGGGAGCGGCCGGAATTCCGGGACCATCGTACAAATGGGTGCGCATCAATGCTCTCACGGAGCAAGCGCTCGGCTATGATGTGGATTCGAGCGGGCCGCCGCTGGACAACACCAACCTAATCTACTATGACCCGGCGCACCTGGATTCTGGCGGCAATCCGAAGCCTTCCTTGATCTCCGCCGCTTCGCCTCCCCCCACGGCTGTGCAGGCTCTGGAAGTTACGGCTTTGGCGGCGCTGCCAAACGGGGGCCAGAGGCTGCTTCAATATGTGGTTGCGCCCGGCTCATTGAACTTCGTCGCGCCAAACGCGGCCGCGAATTTTCCCGCTGCGCTTACTCTGGCCGGCGACAATGTGCAAATCTTCTCTGTTCCGACAGCCATAAGCTTTAGCATCAATGGCAATGATCACGACTCGCTTGGGTCATGCAATCCAGGAGGCATATCGACGACGGGTGTCGGCTTCACCAACAGCACGGATACCAGCTACTCGACCATCAATTCCGCGATCACCGCGGCGGGTCACACCAATCAATACCTCGGCGCGGGTCCTGCCTCGCCAAACGTCAACTATGTTGGTCCAGCGCCGGCTCCGGCTGCCTACGTTTCTCCGCTTGCGCCAAACTTGACGACCGTCGGAGGCCTGAACGCGCTGGTGCAGCAAATCAAGGAGAATGCGGATGTGTATATCGGGCACGATGCCGACACGAATGATCCCCTATGGCCCAACTCCCTTACGATGAGTGCCTCCCATCCGATGACGATTGTCGTGGACGGAGATTTCTCCACAAACGCGTGGCACAACACCGGTTATGGACTTTTGCTGGTCACCGGGGAACTGACGTATGACCCGGATAGCTCTTGGGATGGCATCGTGCTGGTGATTGGGAAGGGAATTTTTGAATCGCACCAAGCGGGAAGCGGTGAGATTGACGGAGGGGTAATGGTCGCGCGTCTCTTCGATTCCGGAAATAACCCGCTGCCCCCGTCCAGTCCTCCACAGTCGCCTACGTTTCACCAGATATCTGGCGGAAACGGGATTTATTACAGCAGTTGTTGGGTGAGGGCGGTCACGCCGAGCGCTTCGTACCAAGTGCTTTCGTTCAAGGAGATTTCGCAGTAGAAATGGCCGGGTTGGCAGGCAGCGAGATTTTTCTTTCATCGAAATTCACGTCTGATACCATGCTCCATCATGAAACGCCGAACTCTTGTACAAGCCTTTCCCATCGCCGCCCTGTTGCCGACTGGCGGCTGGGCTGCCTTCGCTTTTGCAAAAGGAGGCGCTCCTGAAAGCGACTCTGCGCAGAGTTCTTCCATCGTCTACGAGCTCCGTATCTATCACACCTATGACGGCAAGCTCGAGGACTTGCTTCGGCGCTTCCGAGAGCACACCATGGCCATCTTTGAGCGCCACGGCATGAAGAACATCGCTTATTGGACGCCTAGCGACGAGCCGCTCAAGGGCAAGACGCTTCTCTACATCCTGGCGCATGCCAGCCGGGAAGCCGCCACGGCAAACTGGGCCGCGTTCCGCGAAGACCCCGAATGGAAGAAGGTTCAAGCCGCATCGGAAGCGAACGGCAAGCTTGTTGAAAGAGTGGATTCCACCTTTCTCGAGTTGACCGATTTCTCGCCGCGGCTGGCTTGAGGGCGCGGCTCTGTAACGTGGTCCTTCCAGTCTAGTGCGGCTACGTTAGTCTTTAGATAAACCGGTACGCGAGTTCCACTAAAGTTTGTTCTTTGGCTGCCGATGATAGGGATATGCCGAGCCTCTATTTCTGCCAGCCGCATGCGAAAAATCAGGGAATGCTACGGGCAGTGCTTTCCGTGCAGGAATGCGAGCGCGTGGCGAGCCGAGCCGTGATTACATACGTGGGGGAAACATTTCCGAATCCGGCCGCGGGAGAGGAAAACCGGGATTTTGCCGTTCTGAGCATCGCTTCGAATGAAACGACCGAGCAGTGGCGGCCGGGCTATTACCGGCTCGATTCCGACCTGATGGAAATCAATAAGGCGCTGCGCGAGCTTGCCCGCTGAGCGGCGTTCGGAGCGAGCTGCTCCGAAATTTAGCCGCAAAGTTCTCGTGACAAGGGAGCTCCGAGACTGGCCCATCCGGCAAGCAACAACGCATAATCATCCTTAGTATCATTGACACATTTGCTATTCTACAGCATACTCTGGCTCCGCCATGGAGCTCGATGCTTCCCTTTCCTGGCTGGCGCTAGGGCTCACGCCCGGCATCGCCGCGCGTCTCTCCGCGCGGCTGCTACGCGAATTTGAGTCGCCGGAAAACGTCTTTCGCGCCACCATCCCGCAACTTGAATCCTGCAATCTGCCGGCGCATGTGGCGCGAGCGGTGGCGAAGAAGGAAGCCTTTGCACGCGCGGAAAAAGAATTGGCCTATCTGCGAAAGGTGGAGGGCTGCCGGCTGGTCAACTGGACGGAGCCGGAGTATCCGCGAAACCTGCTGCAAATTTATGATCCGCCGGTGCTTTTGTATGTCCGCGGCGATGCGCAGATCTTGAACATGCCGAGCCTGAGCATTGTGGGCACGCGCAAGCCGACGCTTTACGGCACGCAGATGGCGGACCGGCTGGGCCGCGACCTGGCGGAGCGAGGAATCATGATTGTGAGCGGGATGGCGCGAGGCATAGACGCGATTGCGCACCAGGGGGCGCTGGCCGCGAATGGGCGCGCTCTCGGCGTGCTCGGCACGGGGATCAATGTCTGGTACCCGAAAGAAAATAAGAAGCTCTACGACAAAGTGCTCGAGCGCGGCGCCATCGTCAGCGAATTTCCGCTGCATACGCATCCCGCGCCGGAAAATTTTCCGGTCCGTAATCGGATCGTGGCAGGCATGCCGCTCGGGGTCGTGGTCGTGGAGGGCGCGCAGTACAGCGGCTCGCTGATTACCGCACGGCTGGCGATGGAGTTCGGCCGGGAAGTTTTCGGCGTGCCTGGGAACGTCACGCAAACGGTCAGCTTCGCTCCGAATCAGCTGATCAAACAGGGGGCGAAGCTGGTTACGAACGCCGAGGATGTAATCGAGGAACTGCCGACACCGGTCCGCGCTGCCCTGGTGCAGCCGGAACGGCCGGAAGCGGAGCAGCGCAACTTGCTGGCCGGCAGCGGACTCAGTGCAATGGAAAAAAAAATCTATGAATTGCTCTCCGTGGATGTATCCAGGCATATTGACGATATCGTGGAACGCTCCGGCTTGAACTCCTCGGAGGTTCTCGCTACGCTTTTTCAAATGGAAATGAAAGGGATTGTCCGGCAGTTGCCGGGGAAACAGTTCAGCAGGGCGCTGCTGTAGAGCCACATAGCGGGCGGAACCGCTAAGGCGTTTGCGTCATCTAATCCCGGTCATTGCACCTTTTTGAGCAGCAAAGGCATCTCGTTAAGTTAGCGAGAAGGGCACACGCCTTCGCGTTCGCCCTGTTTCGCGGGCGTTACGGAGTTACAAAAGCAAAATGGCACGTTCGCTGGTCATTGTGGAATCGCCTGCCAAGGCGAAAACCATTAACAAATATCTTGGGCGCGACTACACGGTCAAAGCGTCCATCGGGCACGTCATGGACCTGCCCAAGAAAAATATAGGCATTCGTTTGCCCGAAGACGGCATCGCGGAAAAGAAGAAGAGCAAGCGCAAGAAGTCCGGCAAAGCGGCCGCAAAGCCCGGCCCGAAGCCGGTTCCGATTGATGACCCGAAGGTCTTTGAGCCGACGCTGTTGATCATCAACGGCAAGGGGAAGGTGATCAACGACCTGAGAAAGTCCGCGACTGCCGCCGATGCCGTGTACCTCGCGGGCGACCCGGACCGGGAAGGCGAAGCGATTTCCGCGCATCTGCACATGGTGCTCTCAAAACCCGCGAAATTCACGGAAGAGGAGTTTTCGAACGGCAGCGGAAAGGAAAAGGAAGAAGAGACCGCGGCAAGGGGCAAAGCGAAAAAGAAGAACCGGGACGAGGTCACGGTGGCGCCCATTGACCCGAAGAAGATTTTCCGCGTCACCTTCAATGAGATTACGCCGAAGGCGATTCGCGCGGCGTTCGAGAAGCCGCGCCAGCTCGATGCCAATCTCGTGGATGCCCAGCAGGCGCGGCGCGTGCTTGACCGGATCGTGGGTTACAAGATCTCGCCGCTGCTCTGGGACAAGGTGCGGCGGGGACTTTCCGCGGGCCGGGTGCAGACCGTAGCGCTGCGCCTGATCGTGGAGCGGGAGCAGGAAATCCGCGCGTTTGTGCCGCGGGAATACTGGACCATTCACGCGATGCTGGATGCGGGCGAGCCGCCGATTTTTGAAGCCAAGCTGGCCAAGTTCCGGGGCGAGGAGATCGAAGTAACGGATCAGCAGAGCGCGGAGAGAATCGTGGCCGCGGTGAGCGGGGCTAAATGGCAGGTGGCCTCGATTGCGCAGCGGGAAAAGAAGCGCAACGCGCCGCCGCCTTTCACGACCTCGAAGCTGCAGCAAGCTGCATACAACCGGCTCCGTTACACGGCCAGGCGCACGATGGGGCTGGCGCAGCGGCTCTATGAAGGCGTCGAGCTCGGCGAAGAGGGCAGCGTTGCACTGATCACTTACATGCGCACGGACTCGGTGCATGTTTCGAACGATGCGCTGGCGCAAGTGCGGGAGCTGATTCCCGAGCGTTTTGGAAGCAACTACTTGCCCGAAAAGCCGAACGTTTATAAGTCGAAGAAAGACGCTCAGGAAGCCCACGAGGCCATTCGGCCGACCGACGTCTCGCGAACGCCGGAAGAGGTGCGCAAGTATCTTCCGGAGGATATGTTCAAGCTGTACCAGCTCATTTGGCAGCGCTTTGTGGCTTCGCAGATGCTTCCGGCGATTTTCGATCAGACGACGATCGATATTTCCGCCGGCGATTACACGTTCCGCGCCACGGGTTCGGTGCAGAAATTCGAAGGCTACCTGCGTGTTTACCAAATGCCGGTTGCGGGCGCTGACCGCGAGGACGACGAAAAGGACGACGAAGGCGAAGGCAAGACTCTCCCGAGAGTCAGCGAAGGGCAGTTTCTTCGACTGGACCAGATTCGTCCCGACCAGCATTTTACCGAGCCACCACCGCGCTATACGGAAGCGACGCTGGTGAAGGAGCTGGAAGAAAAGGGTATTGGCCGGCCGTCGACGTATGCCTCCATTATTTCGACAATTGTCGAACGCGAATACGTCAAGAAAGATCAGGGCCGCTTCACGCCCACGATGCTGGGCGAGCGCGTCAGCGCTCTGCTGGTGAAAGCGTTCGACGACATTTTCGACGTCACCTTCACGGCGCGTCTGGAGGAAGAGCTCGACGAGATCGAGGAAGGCAAGCTGGCCTGGCGCGACGCCGTGCGGGAGTTCTGGGAAAAGTTCATCGTGGATCTGGGGAACGCCGACGAGCAGATGGTGTCGTACAAAGCCGGTATTCCGACGGGCAAGACGTGCGAGAAGTGCGGCCAGGGCGAGCTGCTCGAGCGGATCAGCCGGCACGGATTTTTTCTCGGATGCTCACGCTACCCGGATTGCGACTTCATCCAGGACCTGGCGCCGGATCTGCCCGGCGACGACGGCGAGAGCAAGACGGAATACTGCGAGAATTGCGGGCGCGAAATGGCCATCAAGCGCGGGCGCTTCGGCACGTTCCTCGCTTGCACGGGCTATCCCGAATGCAAGACGACGCGGCGCATGGTGCAAGGAACGCGTATTGCGCTGCAGCCTGACGAGCCGCTCGATGAGAACTGTCCCGAGTGCGGCAAGGGCCTGGTGAAGAAGCACGGCCGCTTCGGCGAATTCATCGGGTGCTCCGGCTATCCGAAGTGCAAGTATACGCGGCCCATCACCATGGGCATCAAATGCCCCAAGTGCAACGAAGGCGAATT
>DASRCZ010000185.1:0-28069 GCA_035652855.1 Candidatus Acidiferrum sp. | reverse complement strand
GTTGTAGATCACCGAGTTGGCCAGAGTGAAATTGTTCCCCCAACCCGCAAAGGCCCAGCCTGCATCATGGCAAGTGACATGGGAGATCGTGAAATTGTTGGACTTGAGCCAATAGACGCAATTGAGATCGGTCTGCGTGGGAGCCATATCCGCGTTGGAGGTCCGTACGTATATGTCGATGACGGACAGATGCTGGACAGAGCAATTCGAGCAATTGAGCATATAAATGGCGCGGCTGTTCTGGTGGTAGGCAAGCCCCGTGCCGTTGGCCGTGTTTCGAATCACGCCGTTGGCGCCGCCGTCGACCGTAATATAGGAGAGGTTGTTGGCGGAAATTGCACCCTGCGCTGACCAATAGGGCGCGGTCAGGACGGCTCCGGTCTCAAACTTGATGGTGATCGGGCTAGCTGCCGTGCCGCTGCCGCGAACGACCAAGAGTTGCTGCCCGGGAGTTCCGTTGAACACGCCGCACAGGTGGACTGTTGTGCCAGGTCCGATTTGCTGAGGGCCGGTTCCCCAACTGCCCGCCGCGTTAAACCATGCGGCGCTCAATGGGCTGGAGCAGCTTGCTCCGCTGCCTTGTCCATTCTGAGTGATATAGATGTCCTTCGCTTTCAAAGGTGAAGTCGCAAAAACCATTAGAACCGCTAACAACAAATAGCGCATCACTGTGCGTTTTCCCCCGCCAAAAAGCCAGCCGGCTCGGATTTGTAGAAGAGTCGAACTCTAGCGCGCGGCGAGTAGGAGGAAAGAACTCACGAGAAGGGAGCGTGAGCAACGCGCATGAGTGAAACTTTACAGGCACAGCTTAGCGAATCCGGACGAAGCGAGGATACTGGCTCGTGGGCCAGTCGAGGTACAGGATCAATGGTGAACCGGCGTTTCCCTCCCCTGGAGCAAGGTTGCGAGATTTTGCTGCTTAAGAGCAATCATTGGCGCGCAGTCGCGTGGCGGCGGGAATCAGAGACGAAAAAGCCGTCCACGAGATCGAGGTAGCTGGATTTCTGGATGTTCCAGTTGTTGCTCTGGGCGTATCTGAGGCCATTGGCGACGAGTTGCTTGCGGAGAGAGGCATTGCGGCGGAGCAGGACGATGTCCGCGGCAAGCTCGTCAACGCTGTCCTCGTTGTAATACTTCACGACGGAGTCATCGTAGTAGTAGCCGTGGGTTTTGGTGCGGGAAACGATGACAGGAACTCCGACGGACATGAATTCCAGGATCTTCATACTGAGGGCCTCGTTGCCAAATTCAGAGGAAACGCGCTTGGGCTCGATGGCCAGGTCGGATGCAGCCATGACGCGGACGATTTCCGCGGTAGGAAGCGCGGAGTGAAAAATGACACGGCGCTCGAGGCCGAGGCTGCGGCTCAGATCCATGAGCGAGGGCTTGGCCGGACCCTCGCCATAGATGTGGAACTCGGCATCAGGTATTTCGTCCTTGATTTTGGCAAAGGCGTGTATGGCGACGTCAACCCCCTGATGCCAGTTGAGCGAACCCGGGTAGGTAATCACGAAACGGCCATTCCGCGAGTGCGGCCGCGGATGAAAGAGTTTTGGCGCCGGGTAGTTGCGGATGGCGGAAAACTTTCCTGCCTGGCCGGAGCGCGCAGCGACGCGTTCGCACCAAAGGTGGTTGGCGACGATAACGTGATTGGCGAACGCGACGGATATTCGTTCGACAAGGACCAGCGAGCGAAACAGAAGAGACTTGCAAGAAGCGTGAAACTTGCTGGCATAAAGCTCGGGAAGAACGTCGTGAATATCCAGGATGACCGGAGTGCCGAGCAGCTTGGGAACGAGCGCCGCGAACACCAGAAAGTCTGGGACGGAGTGGACGTGAATGACGCTGTAGCGCTGGCGGAGGTGGCGCTTTGTCAGGACGGCGGCGGAAACGATAAGGAAACGAAGGATGCGGCAGAGATAGGTCAGCAGGCCGCGCTCGTCCTTAGTGCGCTCCTGAATGCGGAAAACGTTGACGGAATCCAGGACGTCGCGGGAGGAATCGCCGGGATGCTTGAGACAGATGACATAGACTTCGTCGCCGCGCTCGGCGAGGGCCGAGGCGTACTGGATAATGCGGGCATCGCCTTCGTAGTAGGAGTAGGAGAGCATGCATACTTTCATATGGCTATGTTCCAGATGAGCTTCGGGCTTTCGGCCGTGCGGGCCTCACGCTGACGGAAACGAAGCGGCGGCAGCGCGGCGGCGATGCGGCCGGTCCGGAGTGCGGGCTGAAAGAAAGCGGCGAATTTCGGTGGCGACGCGTTCGATCTGGGCGGAGGAAAGCTGCGGGAACATGGGAAGCGAGAGTATGCGGGAGGCGGCAGCTTCGGTGACTGGAAAGCTGCCCGGGCCATAGCCGAGCGAGCAGTAAGCGTCCTGGAGATGAAGGGGGATGGGATAATGAATACCAGAGCCGATGCCGGCGGCGGCGAGGTGCTTCTGAAGCGCGTCGCGGTCCTCCACTTGGATAACGTAGAGGTGAAAGACATGGCGGGCGGATTCGCGCGTGTGAGGGAGTGCGATTCCGGGCGCCGAGCCGAGTACCTTGTTGTACGTGCTTGCGGCGTGGTTGCGAAGACGGTTCCATTCGGAGAGATAGCGAAGCTTGACGGCGAGGATTCCGGCCTGGAGGGCGTCAAGCCGGCCGTTGTAGCCTTCGATGGCGTGGTAGTACTTTTTCGTTTGACCGTGGTCCCGAAGCATACGTACCCGCGCGGCGATGGTTTTCGAACTCGTGGTGACGGCACCCGCTTCTCCGCACGCGCCGAGATTCTTCCCTGGGTAGAAACTGAAAGCTGCGGCGTCGCCGAGGGTGCCGGCGGAAACCCAACGATTGAGCGTTTTTGAGAAGTATTGTGCGCCGTGGGCCTGGCAGGCGTCCTCGATGACGAGGAGCCCGTGCCTGCGGGCCAGGCCGAGAATGGCGTCCATCTCGACCATTTGTCCGTAGAGGTGAACCGGAACAACAGCGGTGACCGGCCTCCGCAGCCTCCGGCTCAGGAGCTTCCCCGTTTGCTCGTCGCGAAAGCAGTGTTCAACCAAATATTGCTCGAGCTTTGCGGTATCCATGCAATAGGTTTGCGGATCGATGTCGATGAACTCGGGGTGAGCGCCGGCCTGCGTAATGGCTTCGGTTGTCGCGATGAATGTGTTTGGCACAGTAAGTACGACATCGCCGCGCCGAACACCCGCGGCCAGTAGCGCGAAGAGGACGGCATCGGTGCCGCTGGCAACTCCGATACAGTGCGACGCGCCAACAAAGGCTGCGAATTCACGCTCGAATTGTTCGACGGCCGGTCCGCCGATGAAAACGGCCGAGCTAAGCGCCGAGCGAAACACGGCGGAAAGCTCCGATTCGAGCTGGGCGTGCGGCGCCGCTAAGTCTAGAAACGGAATTTGGGTGTTAGTCGTCATTAGGTACCCTGCACTGCTCCGAGATGTACCGCAAGATCTTGGCGGGATTGCCCGCGACAATCGCGTTGGCGGGCACATCCCTGGTTACGACACTGCCTGCGCCAATAATGGCGTTTTCGCCAATCACGACTCGCGCCAAAATCGTGGCACCAGAGCCGATGGAAGCACCCTGTTTGACCAGCGTGCGCTCGACGCGCCAATCGCTTTCGGTCTGCAGCGTTCCATCGGAGTTAGCTGCACGCGGGTAGAGGTCGTTGATGAATGCAACGCCGTGACCGATGAAGACGCCGTCCTCGATGGTGACGCCTTCGCAGATGAAGCTGTGGCTCGAGATTTTGCAGTTGCGGCCGACGCGGGCGTTCTTCTGAATCTCGACAAAAGCGCCGACCTTTGTGTTGTCTCCAAGTTCACAGCCATAGAGATTGATGAACTTGGAGAGCTTGACGTTCGCGCCGAGCTTTACGTCAGGGGAAATTGAACAGTAGTCGAGCATGCACTAAGTTCCGGTGTGGATTCACCTACGAAGCGTGCGAATAGGCATTTATGGCCGGAAGCCGAACGGAGTCAACCGGCCGGGATCTGCGCACGAGATAGTTCCGCAATCCGGTTTGCCAGCTTGTGAAGACATTCAAGCCGAGGCGTTTTAGATTCGCGTTCTCCAGGACTGAATAGGGAGGACGCGGGACCTTGGCGGGAAACTCATGCGGGCCGGCAGTCTTAAGGGCGACCTTTGTGGACGAAAGCGCGAAGATTTCTGCGGCGAATTGATGCCACGAACAATGCCCTTCCGCGGTCGCATGGTAAAGGCCGTAGTGTTCGGTTTCCGCAAGGACCGCCATTTGAAGCGCAAGTTCCGCAGCCGGCGTGGGGCTGATGTACTCGGCCGCAACTACGCGAACCTCTGCCCGCTCGCGGGCAAGCTTGAGCATGAGTTCCACAAAGTTGAGTCCGCCTTTGGCGCGGCATGGATGGCAGCCGTAAATGGCCGACGTCCGGAGGACAAAGTGGCGCTCCGTTCCGGCGCGGACAAAGTGCTCTCCGGCAAGCTTGCTGCTACCGTAGACGTTTAAGGGCAGCGGAGTGTCGTTCTCCGTATAGGGACTCCTTTGTGCCCCATCGAAGACGTAGTCTGTGCTGACATGCATGAGTTTCGCATTCAGCTCGCGGGAGAGCGCCGCAAGGTGACGGCACGCCAGCGCGTTGACGGCAAAAGCGAGATGGGGATCCCGCTCGCAATTTTCGACATGATGCATAGCCGCGGTGTTGACGATCACCTCCGGCCGCAAGGGCAGGATGCGCTCGCGAAGCGAGGACTCGTCGCAAAGCTCGATGTCGCGGTGAGTCAGACCCAGGACGTCGTGGCCACGATTCGCGAAGGCGATGACGGCCTCAGTTCCAAGCTGGCCGTTGCTGCCGATGACGACGATTCTCATTGGGCGGCAGCCACCATGGAATAGGTTTCCATTCCGCTCTCGATTTCCTTGAACGTCTGAATATTGGAATAAGCGGGATTTTCCAGGTCACGGAAGCGCTCGTAGTTTTCGAAAAGCGATTGGACGATCGACTCAACATTTCCATTGGGATGAAAACTGAGAACGTTTGTGGCCTTTTCGATGCTGACCTTGTAATTCCGAAAATCCTGAATGTGCTTGATTACGAGGTTCAGGCGCCCACCCAAGCGTTTCTCGACAGCGGAGCGAACCAAGTCGCCAATTTCTCCCACGGTGTAGTTGCCGGATGCGACGTTGAAGACTCCGGAGAGGCGATAGTTCGCCTCGACAGCGCGGACGTAAGCAATCGCGGCGTCCTCGATGCTGAGGATGGGACGCCAAATCGAAGGGTTGTTCACGGTTATGGTGTGTTCCTTGAGGGCGGTCTTGAACATCGTGTTGATGATCAAATCCAGGCGCATGCGCGGGCTGTAGCCGGAAACGGTTCCCTTGCGAAGCGAAATGACGGAAAACTCTTCGTCCGCAAGCTCCATGGCGGCTTGCTCGCCCTGCAGCTTGGAAATTCCGTACGGATAGCGAGATGAGACTGGGCGGGTCTCGTCGAAAAGCTCGTTTTCGCTGTAGCCATAGACGGAACACGAGGATGCATAGATGTAACGCTTGACGCCCGCGTTTTTGGCCGTGTAGGCGAGGTATGCGGGAGCCGCGGCGTTGAAGATGAAATTCTTGCTCGGAGAGAACTCCGCCATGGGATCGTTGGACAGGCCGGCAAGAAAAATCACCTGATCGTAGGCCTTCAAGTCCTCGACGGTGAGCTGGAAGATGTCCTTGTTGAGGACGCCAACCTGCCGCGGGAGGCGATTGCCGAACCAGAAGAGGTCGACGACATCGACCTTGTAGCCGCGGTCGAGCAGCTTGGGGATCAGAACGCAGCCAACGTAACCGGCGCCGCCGGCAACCAGCAGTTTCATGGGTCTCTCCAACAATTATTCTGACAGGGCGGCTGCGTTACGCAGCTAGGCACTCGCGCCCTGCGATTGCACGAGCCGAAGCGGCTCGGAAACATGCGTATAACGAAAATGGCCGGATTCAGGCCGCGCGAGCCACTGCGCCAGCGTCTGCGCATTCCGGTCCTTTTCGGAGAGCTGGGCAGCTTCCGGCGCGATTGGCCATTCGACTCCGATTGCAGGGTCATCCCAGCGAATGCCGGATTCCCCTGTGGGGTTGTAGATGCCCGTACATTTGTATTGAATTTCGGCCACCTCGGAAAGAACGCAGAAGCCGCGAGCGAAGCCGGCCGGGGCCCACACCTGGCGGTGGTTTTCCGCGGAGGCAACGACGCCAGCCCATTTGCCAAGAGTGGGCGAGCCCTTGCGGATATCCACTGCAACCAGAAAGGCAGTCCCGAGCGACACGCGCATGAGTTTGCCCATCGGCGGCTCCCACTGGAAATGAAGGCCTCGAACGACGCACCGGGACGAACGCGAGTGGTTGTCCTGCGCGAACTGAGCCGGCAGGCCCATCCGGGAAAACTGATCTTCCCGAAACGTTTCCATAAAGAATCCGCGGCTATCGCGGAATACCTCGGGCCGGATGACCACTACGCCGGGAAGAGGTTCTGACTCGATGGTGATTTGCATTTGCCGGTGACTACGCCTCGCAGGCTTAACAACCGAAGATCCTACACCTGAGGTATTCGCGTGCCGAGGGCCGCGGAAAGCCGTGGCTCTTCGCCGCGTTCGAAAAGCCTCTCAACATCGACGCGGCGGTTCCAATCGAAGGCCGCCCGGCAGAGCTCAAGGCGGCGGGCGCGCGCTTCGTTTGGCCTCATTGATTGAAGAAATCCGTGAAGCAGCATGCGAACGCCGTACCAGGTGAGCGACACGAGCCGGCAGCGACGTGCGCCGCGAACGCCGAAATACTTGTAGTAGTAACGATAGCGGGTGATCTGTTTGTCCAATTCAAAGGCAATCGGAAAGCGCCGGGTGGACTGACCGCCCAGGTGCGTTATCGAAACGCTCGGGACAAACAAAATCGAGCGTCCGGAATTCCAAATCCGGCGGCAGAGGTCTACCTCCTCATAGTAGTAGAAGAACTGCTCGTCGAAGCCTCCGAGTCTTTTCAGGACGCCGCCGCGAACGAGCAAGCAACAACCGCATTGCCAATCCACTTCCCGTTCGCTATCTCCGTTCCATCCCCAGTAGCGATCCGAGACAAAGCGCTTCGAGATCATCGCAAGAGGGCGCAAACATAGCGCGGCCAGCAGGTCGCGCCAGACGGTCGGGAATGGGCGAGCCGACTCCTGATATGAGCCGTCCGCACCGTAAACGCGGCAGCCGAACGCACCTGCCTCAGGATGCTGATCGGCGAAACGCACCCAAGAGTCCAAAGCTCCCTCATGAATGATCGTGTCTGGGTTGAGAATGAGGACATACTCGCCGCGAGCCAGTTTGATTCCAGCGTTATTGCCTTTCGCAAACCGCAGGTTTGCGCCATTTTCGCAAATGCGCACTTGCGGAAAGCGCTCGCGAATGGCGTCCCGCGAGCCATCGGTCGAGCCGTTGTCAGAGACAATGACCTCGAATTCAGTGCTGCGGGTGGCCGAAAAAATCGAGCGCAGGCATTCCAGGATGACGGCGCGATCGTTCCAGCAAATGATGACAATCGAGAGCTTCATGTCCGGCGCCGGAGCTAGAATCCGCAGCTACAACGTGACGACTCTGCCCTTCTCTCTCAGCGAGCGGTCGGCGGATTCGAGCATTCGCACGACGCGCAGACCGGCCATACCGTCGTTGAAGGGCCGCTTATCGCCGCGAATGCACTCCACAAAGTAGGAGGCCTCAAGCTTCAGAGCTTCGACTTGTTCGACATTGGGCGACCACATGTCGCCGGTGCGGTATTTGACGAGCTGCTGGTACACGGCCTCTCCTCCGCTCACTTGAATGCCGCGATCGTAGATTTTCAGCTTTTCGTCCGCCTCGAGGTCGTTCCAGACGAGCATTTTCTTTTCGCCGCCCAAGAGGGTCGTGCGCACTTTTACGGGAGAGAGCCAATTCACGCTGATGTGGCCGATGAGATTGTCCGGATAATAGACCGTCAGATAGGCGACATCGGCGTGGCCGTTGAGGTGGCATTCGCCGGTGGCGACGAGAGCCTCCGGCTGCTTGCCGATGATGTAGTCCATTATCGAGAGATCGTGTGGCGCGAGGTCCCAGATCACATTCACGTCGTGCTGAAACAGGCCGAGATTGACCCGCGTGGAGTCGTAGTAGTAGAGGTGGCCGAGAGTTCCCTCATCGACGAGCTGACGAATGCGCTGAACAGCCCCGGTGAAGAGGAACGTGTGATCCACCATGATTTTCAGATTTTTGCGTTCCGCAAGTTCGATAAGATATTCGCCTTGCTCGACCGTGCTGGTGAACGGCTTTTCGACGAAAATGTGCTTTCCGTTCTCGAGCGCGGCCTTGGCGATCTCGAAGTGGGTCCAGACGGGTGTGACAACAGCAATCGCGTCTATCGCATCGTCGGCGAGCATGGCGCGGTAGTTTGTGGTCGCCGGAATGGCGGGATGGTCCCTGCGGAGCCGCTCGAGAGAACTCACACTCTTGTCGCAAACGCTGACGACTCGCGCCGATTCCTGGCGGAGGAAATTGCGGACGATGTTCGGCCCCCAGTAGCCGTAACCCACGACGCCGATTCGCACGACGTCGGACTGGCGAACGACAAAAGGCTGATCGGGAAGGGGCGCCGGGGCTGCGGAAGTCTGACCGAGTGGCATTTGTTTCACCTTGTGTTCATGGAGTTGGCTGCAGCAATCAAAAGGCGCCGTCACCGGAACACACGGCGCGAGGAGTCTGCATCAGTATTTTCAGGTCCAGAGCAGGACTCCAGTCTCTGGCATAGCGGAGGTCGAGGCGCACCATTTCGTCAAACGTGGTGCGGCTCCGCCCATGCACCTGCCAGGATCCCGTGATACCCGGCTTGGCCTCATAGATGCGGCGCCGGTGCCAGGCTTCGTAAGCTTCGATTTCATAGGGGATCGGTGGACGAGGGCCAACCAGAGACATCTCTCCGCGGAGAACGTTCCAGAACTGGGGCAATTCATCAAGGCTCGTGCGGCGCATGAATCTGCCCAGAGGAGTAATCCGCGGGTCGTTGGTAATCTTGAAGCACGGCTTCCGCGCGGCGGCAGCCGAGCCGTTTGGCTGGTTGCCGGCGATGAAGCTCCGCACAAAATCGCGGTGAATGGCCGGACTGTTGCTGACGTGCATCGAACGAAACTTCAGAAAGACGAAGGGCACGCCAAACTGGCCAAGACGCTCCTGGCGGAACAAGACGGGGCCGCGCGATGTGCATTTGATAGCCAGTGCGAGAAGCAAGAAAAGGGGCGAGAGAATCGTCAATGCGAACGCGCTGCCGGCCAGGTCCATAATGCGCTTGACGAGCAATTGTGCTTTGCGCGCTTCGCTCAAACCGACGACATCGGGATAGATCAGCGGCGGCAAAACTTGCTTGCCTTTTTGTGAATTGAAATCTTCCGGAAAGGCGTGGAAAGAGAGCTGCAAAGCTTGGAAGTAGTCGCGGGTGAGCGCGCCAGAGAGCGCGGCGACAATCTTTGCCTTGAGGATTTCAATGAGCGATTCGGCGGGCTTGGCCTTGAGCTCCGTGAACAGCACACCCAGCACGGCCCGGTGCCGGCACCACCCCACGATATCGGTGTCGCGAACCGTTTCGGAAATGGGCTCAACCGCCGCTTGCAGCACCGGCTCGATGGGCACATCCGCCGGTCCTTCGCCCCGATGCACAAGCATTAGGACCAGAGACTCACGGGAGCGCTCGGCGCGCTTTCGTTCGTGGCAGAGGCGCTCCTGAAAGTCTTGTTCCGAGAGACACCGGAATCCATTTCGCCGGCGAGTCTTGTACGAATTAAACCTGGGGAGAAAAGCGTTAAGCATTTTGGTTTCGCTTGTAACTGTTTCCTAGATTTCCCTCGATCAAGCCGGGCGGGCGCGCTCGCGTTGCACCGGGCGAAGGGGAACCACATCGGCGGAATCAATTTCGACCGCCACGGAGCGGCAGAGAAGGGTTACGGAGAGTACCAAGCGCTGCCGTCCTTTGACGTCCACAAGGATTCCTTCGATGCCACTCAACGCGCCGGACTCGATGCGGACGCGGTTGCCTACCGTCAAAAAAGGGTGCGGCTGGTTCGGAGATCCAGAAAGGATCAAGGTGTGAATTGCCCGAATCTCGGAATCGTCAACCGGCAAAGGAGTGTGTTGATTTCCCACGATCTGCCGAACGCCCGGGGTCTTGAGAATGGGAAGCCGGTCGTGGGGATTAAAACGGCAAAAGACGTAGCCCGGAAACAGAGGGACATCGAGCAACTTGACTCGGTCCGACCAACGCCGCCGCGTCTTGCACACAGGTAAGAATGGTTTATAGCCTTTGCTTTCGAGATGAAGAGCAACCTCCGCTTCATATCGAATACGGACTTGCAAGGCGAACCATGGATACGCAGCAGGAGCAAGGGTATTGGACTGCGCTTCCGCTTCCAGAGATGGCGTCGGCATGAGAGTTGATGGAGGCGCCTGGCCGCCGGCCTGGTCGCCGAGACAAGCTACCGCCATTCGAGTCCCATTGGTGGCTCTTTCAAAAAACGGCAGATGGGAAGTAAGTCCCCGGCTGACGAACACTTGCCCTAAGCTGTATACCAGCTTCCCGGATTTCACCCCATCAGGTGCTTGCCCTAACCAAAACTGGAACCCGCTGTAGCACCCAGGCACTTGACCAAAACTTGCAATATCCCGGTTTCATTTTGATCAGGCAGCGCTGCCGTCCAAAACCCGCGCGGGAAGCGAATTGTAGTAAGCGCCGTAGGAAGGCGCTTCATCCGCACAGTTCAGCACGATTCCCAGCAAACCTTTCTGCTGCAATTGCTGGCAGCTCTTCTGGGCGCTTGCGAAATCGGTGAAGGCAGCGCGAACAACGCAGACAACGCCATCGCTCAAATCGGCAAGCAGCATGGAATCCGCAACCGGAAGAGCGGGAGGTGAATCGATGATCACCCAGTCAAAGAGCGGCGTGATTCTGACCAGGAGCTGTTTAAGGCGGCCGTTGGCGAGCAGCTCCGCGGGATCGGCAAACTTGGCGCCGCCGGGAATAAAACACAAATACTCATCAAAACCCTTTTGCATGATTTTCGAGGCTTCGGATGTTCCGGCAAGGTAGTCCGAGAGCCCTGGCGAAGAATTGGCGCCGAGGCTTGCATGAAGATTTGAGCAGCGCAGGTCTGCGTCGACCAGGAGGACCTTACAGCCTTTCTGTTTCGCGAGCGCCTGGGCCAGATTGCTGGCCACGAAGGTCTTGCCCTCCGCCACCAGGGCGCTTGTAACCAAAATGGTCTTGAGGGGCGTACGGTCGCGCACCTGATACAGACGTGAGCGCAAAGTGCGAAATTGCTCGGCAGCCACCGAGTTGGCGTTCCCGGCAAAGACGCTTCTCGAGGACGTGACTTTCCAAGGGACCATGGTGCAGGCATCCCAAATATCCTCAAAGCGAAGAAACTGATCCGCGTGCGACCTCACCCGTGAGTCCGAAGGCGAGGAAGATTCAAGCGGCGAGGACGGAAAAAGCGCCGGGGCTTCGGCTGGCTCGCTTTGGCGTTGCGGGGCAACGGAAGGCGAGGCGTCCGGCACCGCCGGCGGTACGGAAGGCTCGATTGGCTGCGACCGCTCTTGCTCGGCGCGTTTGAGCGCCTCATGGATCCTGCTCATATTTTCCTCTCACGAGTCTCCGCCGCGGCGGCGTTCCATTTTTCGAACTCCGCGAGCAAGCTATGCAGATTGTGGACGATGTCATCCACTGCCCTGGGGGAATGGTTCGGCACGCTCGAAGCAGGCCGGGCTATGGGGTCTACCTTATCCAACTCGAAGTCGCGCGCGGCCTGCTCGACAGCGCCCGGCGGGACCGGGCGGACCTGGTCCACATAAGCGTTGATCAAAGAATGCTCACAGAGCAGGTTGACGACTCGCGGAATTCCCTTCGAGTAATTGAATATCGCTTCGACGGCCTCTTCCGAGAAAATAGGGGAACCGTTGGCTCCGCTGATCCGAAGGCGCTCCGCGATGTATCCGGCGAGTTCGCGCCGGTCCAGAGGATGGGTCTTGCAACGGATCGTGATGCGCTGCCGCAGTTGGCGGAGGTTGGGGTCGCGCAGCTTTTCGTCAAGCTCGGGTTGCCCGCAAAGGATGATCTGCAGGAGTTTTTCACTGGCGGTTTCGAAGTTCGTAAGGAGGCGCACTTCTTCAAGGACGGGCAGAGTGAGATTTTGGGCTTCATCGACGATGAGGACGCTCGTCTTCCGGTCGCGATAACGCTGAAGCAGCCATTGATTCAGCTTCATGAGCAAGTGGCTTTTGTCGCGCGACTGACAAGGTATGCCGAAGTCCGCCATCATGAAATCGAAGAGCTGGTTTGCGTCGAGCTGCGAATTAAAGACGTAAGCGGTAGCGACGCCCTCCTGGTTGAGCCAATCGAGCAAGCGGTTGAGCAGCGTCGTCTTGCCGGTTCCCACCTCGCCGGTCAGTAGCAAAAAACCCTTTCGGCTGCGAATGCCGTAAGCGAGACCCGCGAGAGCCTCATGGATTTGAGGCGTGAGGTAAAGAAAACGCGGATCGGGGTTCGCGTTGAAGGGACTTTCGCGCAATCCGAAGAAGCTTTTGTACATACGTCTCCCCTAACTTCTCCCGACGGCCTGCATGTCCGTGAGCGCGAGTTCCTTCTTGTGCGTACGGCCGTTTCCAAGCGCACCCACCGTCGGGATAAGCACGAGAGTTGGCACCTGAAGGAACGCGTCGATGTCCCTCTCCGTTCGAAGAGTTCGATCGAGCGCCTCGCGGACCAGCGCGATCCCGAGACCGGTGGCGATGCCTGCGGCAAGCCCGCCCAGGACGAAGTAAAGCCGGATCGGGAACGAAGGCGACGACGGCAAATCGGGCGCATCGAGGATGCGGAAGCGATCGGTATCCGGGCTCTGGCGCAAATTGGCGGCCATCGCGGACTCGCTTCGCTTCTTGAGCAAGTCGTTGTAGAAATCCGCGGCGCTGGCGTGATCCCGCGTGAGCACTTTGTACTGCTCTTCCACAGACGGACTCAACTGGAGCCGCGACTGGTAAAGCTTGACTTGCCGCTGAATCTCCTTCTGCTGTGCCGCCTTTTCTTTCACCGACGCCTCGTATTGGTGTACTTGTGCCCGCAACTGGCCGATTTCGGGAGTTTCGATGGAGGCGCGCATCTCATCCTTGCCTGCAGGAGACGCGGAAGCCGCGCTGGTTGCCGCAATCTGTTTTTTCAGGTCGGCGATGTTGGCTTTGAGCTTGATGACATCAGGGTGGTCATCGGTGTATTTCACCTGCGCTTCGGCGAGTTGCGCTTGCAAATCGGTAAGCTGCTTCTCCAGCGTTTCCGGATTCTGCCCGACCTGGGAAGCCTTCCACGCGGCAATCTGCTGCGAAAGCATGGATTCGGCGAAAGCCTTGTCCTGCTGGGCGCGTCCGAGGGACTGAGTAACGGCGTCCAACTGCGAATTCAGGCCGGCGAGAATGTTCAGGTTAGCCTGCTGATCATCCGGGAGTTCTCCGATATAACGGGTCTTGAAAGCAGCCAGCTTCGCGTCCTCGGCATCCAGATTCTTTTTTGCGTCTTGAAGTTCCTTGGTGAGGAAAGCCGTGGTATCTTCGGCGCGCGCCTCCCTGAGATGCAGGTTCGATTGCAAGAACATATTCGTCACTGCCGCGCAGATTTTCTGTGCAAGTTGCGGGCTGCCAGCCGAGGCCTTCACCGTGAAGCCCGGAAGGTCGGGACTGTTTGTCTGCGGCATCGGCTTGACGGGGCTGATCGTGATCTTTTTCCGCAGGCGGTTGGCCAAGACTTCGGCGGGCACGGTGTTCTGTTCGGCTTGGTAGAGGCCCAGCGCTCGGATCACCGGCCCCAAACGGCTGGAGCTGAGCAGCTCTTCCTGGACGGAAGCTAGCCGCTGGCGCAAGTCGCTCGAGTCAATCGACGTGACGTAACTCTCGGAAACATGCGGCTGGTCGATGAGAATGACGGTCTGCGACGTGTACTCCTTGGGGAGAATCAGTGCAAGTGCATACGCAAGCAACGGCGCCGCCAAAATCGACAGAATGATTTCCCGCTTTCTCCGGCGCAGAATCGCAACGTAATCTTCCAACGTCAGTTGACGAGCTCCGAGCATGACAGGGCCTCTTCTCCGTTCAGTCGAATGGAATCCGATTCGGACGCCAGACAAATCCAAAGTTGAACACGTTGCCAAGCAGGTTCGAGCCACACGCCGCCGCGGAGCAAACCCTCGCATCCGATGTCTGGCGGCGAACCGTGTAACCGAGAAAGACTTCCGAGCTTTCGCCCACCTGCCGTCGCGCCAGAACTCCGCCATAGACGGCATCGAACTTGGCACCTGCGGGCGCGAGGATCTTGGAGGTTGCCACACCGATAAGATTCGTGTTCCGCCCGTAGCTCGCGCTAAAAGTTAAGGACCAGAGGCGCGATACCTCGCGCTGTACGGCCGCCGAAACCTCTGACGTGAGCGCGCCAAGAAAGATCCCGCTGCCGCCGGTAATGCCCCGGTTGTAAAAGAGGCCGTAGCCCATCCGCTCCGACGTATAGCGGAGCATGGCATCGCCCGCCCAAGACGTGCGTGTTGTAACGCCTGTACCGCTGTGGATGGGGGTGATGTCCGGCCCGCCGCCAACGCGCCAGTCCAGGCGCTTGGTGAGTGTCCGTTCGTATGCAAGTTCAACGACGTCGTCTTGAATGCGATCCACAGTTCCGTTGAACCACAAGGAATTGAAGCGATAGGCCGCCGCAATACTGTCCCGGCGCGTCAGTTGGTGGCCAACACCGGTTTGAAAACCAGCGGCATAACTATCGACCAGACCGCCCTGGAAAAAGTGCAGCACATCGTAACTGCCAATCGCCGTGGCGCTCGTGCGCGCGGTAATTTGGTAGTCGACCTGACCAACCAAGGCGTTCGTGAGCCGCGGGCCGACAGGAGTGAAGATGCTTTGACTCGGCTGGAAGGCATTGCGAATCAGAATCGGTCCCAACGAACTCAGGCCCGAAAGCTGACCCAGGCCGGCCAAGTCAAAAGGGGATGTACCACCGAGCAACAAGGCGCCGGAACTATAGCTGAACTCGTCCGCCTCGGCGCCCGCCCAGCGCCCGCGATTCCATCCTTGCGATACGCTGAAGGCTTGCGTCAAAGAATTCAGCGAACCACCTGTCGCCGAAAAGGTTCCACCGCCCAAGTAGCCCAGATTGAGTTGCGAGCGCGGACGGGACTTTTGCAATACCAGACTGCCAAGAATCGAGTTGATTTCCGCAAAAGTGTAGTCTTGTGAGTTCGAAACGTTATACGCATTGCTGTTGAGTTGGCCGTAGTAACTGAGCGTGGGAAGCAAGTAGCTCCGTTCGACGGGAAGAGCGAAAGCGAGGTCGGTCCCACCCAGGATGGGAGCCGCGGTGGGCGCGGGCGCCGGCTGTTTCTGGCCGGAAGTCTGCGCCGGGTCAGCGCCGAGCACCGGCTGTACCGGTTGCATCGGAGGGGTTGGCTGCTGCGCCGTGTCCGTCTGCTGGGCGCGCGCAGCAGCGGGATAGAAAAAACTAGCGGCCAGAAGTCCCAATCCGGCCATCAAAGGACAGGTTTGGTGCTTCAAACCGGCTCTCCTATCGCACGACGACCGTGTCCCCAGCCCGCAATGTCAAATTCTGCTCGGGCCGCCGGCCATCCAGCACTTCCTTGTAGTTGAAGGGGTATTTGTTCAAATTCTGGCGCTCGTTTCGCAGAAGAAAGATCTTCTTGCTGTTGGCAAACTGCGTCAGTCCACCGGCACTGGAGATGGCCTGCAAGATAGTCATTCCCGGCAGCAGCGGATAGGCGCCCGGCCGAGTAACTTCTCCGAGCACATAGATTCGCTGGCTATTCATCTGGCTGACCATCACAGTCACACGCGGAGCATTGAGATACCGTTTCAGTTTTTCGGTGATGGACTGAGACAATTCCGTTGCAGTCAGACCGGCCGCTTGCACATCGTTGAGGAGTGGCATCGAGATCTTGCCGTCCAAACGAACGGGCAAGGAGCGGCTCAGATCCGGTTCCTTCCAGACGCTTATGTCCAGCACGTCTTCTGGACCGATGACGTAGTCGCGGGCTGAGGCAGGCTCCGCATTGACCGCGGGAGCCTTATCTGCCATCACTGCGGCGGTTTGCGTGGTCTTCGTGCCGCTCTGCTGAGCCATAGCGGCACAGGCCAGGGCCAACGAGAAGAAGGTGATCAGCGGGGGCCTCAGAATTCTTCGCATGATCTGCTCCTGTTCGGGCAATCGAGTTTCCAGCAATGGATGACGATTCGAAGCAATTGGCCCGGGGAAGCGGCAGGCATGAATGGAGAACGGCAAGTCCCCCGGTAAACTCCGGCGCACAAGGCCGCAACGGCGGCAGGCAGCGGCGAACGAACGGCTTCCCAAGCGGAATGTGTGTATTCCCCGAATTGCAGTTACCTCGTGAAACTACGCCAGGCCGGTCTACTTCAAGGAAACTCAATCGCACTTCCACACAAACTGCGAACACCCACTGAACAAGACTTTGGAGCCCGAGGGTAAGCCGCATTCCGCGCACGAGTCGATAAGAGCAAGTTGGTACTCCAAATTCGGGATTCCTGTAGCTGTGCCGTTTGTATAGTTGTGAAATTTTTCTTGATGAGGTTCCGCGACCGGTTCGAGTTACTGCCAGGAAGGCAAATACATTGTGTTCCCGATGGACACAGCTCATGCGGTAGCTATCTTTGACAGTACGATTTGACTGGCAGTCTTAACGTGGGTACCCGGAAGTCGTGATCCCTGGGGCAGAGTCACTCGGATGCAATTAGAGTCTCCCCGAGCGAAGCGGCTGCAGCAAGCCCACGGACTGAGGAAAGCGCCGAAGTGAAGGCGCCGCACTGTTCGTGCGGAAGCTCACCATGCAGAATCAGAACGTCCTAGATTCTCAAGCACATCGCTTGGCAACGCCTAAACGCGGGCTTCGAGAACCGTTTCGCTCGTGGGCTGGCCAGGGGAGTTGCTACCCGCGGCATCTCTCTGTCGCAGACGCGTTTGAAGAAACCGCGGCCAAGTTCGCCGACAAGATAGCGATAAGCTTTCACGATGAGCGGCTCAGGTATTGCGAGCTCAACACCCAAGCGAACTGTCTTGCGCAGCGGCTGAAGGACAGCGGGGTTGGCGCGAACGACTTAGTCGCGTTGTGTGCCGAGCGCTCGATCGAAATGATCGCGGGGCTACTAGGAACCCTCAAGGCAGGTGGGGCGTATGTGCCTATTGATCCGTCGCTTCCGGCTGAGCGGATTCACTTTCTTCTGCGCGAGACCAACCCGCGGCTTATTCTTACTCAATCGCGCTTTGCCGCCAAAATCCTCGCGGGTCAGAACCGGCCGCTGATTTTTCTGGACCAGAAGATGCCGGGCCGCTTCTACAGCGACGTCAAGCAAAAACCCTCTTCTTCACGGGATCTTGCGTACGTCATGTACACCTCGGGATCAACAGGAAAGCCCAAAGGCGTGATGGTCGAGCATCGTTCGATCCTTCGGCTGGTGCGGAACACAAACTACTGCGATTTTTCTCCTGACCACGTTTTCCTTCAAGCCGCTCCCATCTCTTTTGACGCCTCGACATTCGAGATTTGGGGAGCGCTCCTGAATGGGGCGCATCTGGTGCTGCTTCCGGCGGGAGTTACTTCGCTCGAGGACCTGGGCAGCACGATTTTGACGAAGGAGGTTACAACGCTTTGGCTTACCTCGGGTTTGTTTCACTTGATGGTTGAGCAGCGGCTCGCGGACCTGCGGAATGTGAAACAGTTGCTAACAGGCGGCGATGTTGTATCGCCGGCGCGAGCGCGTGAGGTTCTTCGTGCTTTGCCGTACTGCACGCTCATCAATGGTTACGGTCCGACGGAGAATACAACGTTCACGTGTTGTCACCGGATGAAAGCGGGTGAAGTTATTGAAAATTCCGTGCCGATCGGCCGGCCGGTCGCGAATACGCAGGTATATCTGCTGGATTCCGATGGAGTCCCTGTGGAGCAAGGAGCGGTGGGGGAAATCCACGCGGCAGGCGACGGCCTAGCCCGCGGCTATCTTAACGATCCGGAGCTCACAGCCAGAGCATTCGTCGAGAATCCTTTTGCGGAGGAGGACGGCGAGCGCGTGTATCGCACGGGTGATCTGGCAAGCTGGCGAGCGGATGGCACTCTGGAATTCGTCGGAAGAATCGACGATCAAGTGAAGATTTTAGGCCATCGAGTGGAACCGGCGGAGGTCCAGGCTGCGCTGCGCGCGCATCCCGGAGTCTTGCAGGCGTATGTTTCCGGTGAGAGTGGGAGCTGCGGTTCGAAGCGGCTTGTCGCCTATTTCGCGGACCGTCCGCAAGAGCCGGTTTCAGCGGCCGGCTTGCGGATGTTCCTGGGCAAGACGCTGCCTCCATACATGATTCCGAGCGACTTCGTACGCCTCCATTCTTTGCCACTCGCCGCAAACGGAAAGATCGATCGCGAAGCTCTGCGCGCGGCACTCGATACGGGTTCGGCCAAGGCGCGAGTTGAGAGGTTCTCGGCTGAAGCAGATGAGTTAGAGCGGACGATCCGGTCCGTGTGGAGCGATGTTCTCCAGTCGGACGACATAGCGCGCGACGCCAATTTCTTCGATGTTGGAGGAAACTCGCTGCTGCTCGTCTCGATGCACGGCAAACTGCAAGCAGCGATGCATCGTTCGATCCCCATCGTTGACCTGTTTCAGTTCACCACGATCGAAAAACTGGCAAGGCACCTGGCCGAGGAGAGACCAGCCCGGCCGCGGTCCGAATCTATTGCTTGTGCCAGCGGCGACTCGCGTTCGGGGGGCGCCTGCGAAGCAAGCCGCGCGGCCGGAGGGGGCAGGTGAACGAATCCGGGCGGCCGGCGCCGCAAGGAAAGAGCATAGCGATTATCGGTGTGGCCGGAAGATTCCCGGGCGCCCGAAGCGTTCCGGAATTCTGGCAGAACCAATTGAACGGCGTCGAATCGATCCAAGCATTCACCGGCGAGGAGAAGCAAGCCGGCAATGGCAACGAATCGGGCGCAACCTTCGTGGCGGCCAGAGGAGTTGTGGAACGCGCGGATCTCTTCGACGCCGATTTCTTTGGCGTTCACCCGCGCGAAGCAGCGCTCATGGATCCGCAGCACCGGATTTTTCTCGAGTGCTGCTGGGAAGCACTGGAGGATGCCGGGTATGTACCCGGCAATGCGGAAGAAGCCGGCGTGTTCGCAGGCTGCGCGATGCCTACCTATTTCCTCTCGACACTGTGCGCCGATCCGCAGTTCGTGAAGGAATTTACGCGCGGCTACCAGGTCGAGAATTATTCCGAGATGCTGGGCAACAGTCTGGATTTTCTATCCACCCGCGTTTCCTACAAGCTGGATTTGCGCGGCCCGAGCTTCACGCTCCAAGCAGGCTGTTCAACGTCGCTGCTTGCGGTCTGCCAGGCGTGCGAAAGTTTGCGTAGCGGGGTTTGCGAAATGGCTTTAGCGGGCGGCGTGTCCGTCACGTTTCCGCAGGCGAGGGCTGCCCGGTATCAGGAAGGCGGAATGATTTCCCCGGACGGGCACTGCCGCGCGTTCGACGCCGCGGCAAGTGGAACCGTCTTCGGGAGCGGTGCGGGCGTGGTGCTGCTGAAGCAACTGGAAAAGGCACTAAGAGACGGCGATCACATTTATGCCGTCATTCGCGGGTTCGCCGTAAACAATGATGGTTCCGCGAAAGCCGGCTACACGGCTCCAAGCATCGAAGGACAAATTCGAGTGATCGAGGCCGCACAGCGAGACGCGGGAGTAGCGCCCTGGGAAATCGGGTACGTGGAAGCGCACGGCACGGGGACGCCGCTCGGAGATCCGATCGAGCTGGCGGCATTGGATCAATGCTTTCGCAAGCGCAGCTCGGCGAAGCAATTTTGCGTGCTAGGGACTGTCAAGACGAACATCGGTCATCTGGACGTGGCGGCGGGCATTACGGGCCTGATTCATGCGATGCAGATTGTCCGCGATGGAGAATTTCCACCGACGCTGCATTTCGCCGAACCGAACCGGCACTTTCGGCTGGCGGAGAGCGCTTTTCTGGTGAACCGGGAACGCCGGAGATGGCCTGCTTCAGAATGCCGCCGCAAAGCCGGGGTGAGTTCCTTTGGAGTCGGAGGCACAAATGCCCACGTGATTCTAGAGGAGGCCCCGCACAGGCAAGCGTCTGCTTCAGGACGGCCGGCCTCGCTGCTTGTAACTTCCGCGCGATCGGAGTCCGCCCTGAAGAAAGTGGCGTCCAACTTAGCCGTGCATTTGCGGGCGCATCCCGAGGCCAATTTGCAGGACGTGGCGTTCACATTGCAAGTGGGCAGGAAGGCATTCGCGTATCGGCGCGTGATAGTGGCAAGAAACTCCGCAGAGGCGTGCGCCCGCCTAGGTACCGAGCCGAAACGTGCGGACACGGGTCAGGCATCGAACCAGCAACCTTCGGTTGTCTTTCTTTTCCCGGGCCAGGGCTCACAACAACCAGGCATGGCGCTCGATCTCTACGACATCGAGAGTACTTTCCGTGAGGCAGTGGATCAATGCTGCGAGTTGCTGCGGCCGCATCTCGGCTGTGATTTGCGCGAGCTTCTCTGCAAAAGCGGCGAAGCGTCCGCCGCCACCGCGATTCACCGGACCGAGTTCGCGCAACCTGCCATCTTCGTCTTCGAATATGCCCTGGCACAACTGTGGATGAGCTGGGGGATTCAGCCGTCGGCCATGCTGGGTCACAGCGTTGGCGAGTTCGCGGCAGCAACGGTGGCCGGAGCCCTTACGCTGCGGGACGCTACGATGCTGATTGCGGCGCGAGGCAGGCTGATTCAGGGCCTGCCCGGCGGAGCGATGCTGGCCGTGCGCGTTCCCGAAACGGAGCTACGAAAGATACTTCCCGGCGGCCTCTCCCTTGCCGCAATCAATTCGCCCTCCAGTTGCGTGGTTTCCGGTCCGTTAAGCGCGATCCAAGCGTTTGAGCGCGAACTTGCAGAGCACGGCATCGGCTCGCGCCGCTTGACAACCTCGCACGCGTTCCATTCCTCGATGATGGAACCGGCGCTCGGCCCTTTTGGGGAGCGACTGCGTTCCATTCGTATGGGTTCTCCGGCAATTCCCTACGTTTCCAGTCTGACGGGCAACTGGATTCGAGAAACAGACCTTAGCGATTCGCAATATTGGGTTCGCCACTTGCGTGAACCCGTGCGTCTTTCCGATGGCCTTTGGCTTTTGCTGCGCGAGGCGAACAGGATCTTTCTCGAAGCCGGACCCGGCAAGGCGCTGAGCAGTTCGGTACGCGAACACCACAAACCCGGTTTTCCCATTCCCAAAAGTGTCGCTTCGCTGCCTGAAGTCTCGCCGCAGCGGAACGCCTACGAGTCGCTGCTCTCCGCACTGGGTTCCTTGTGGGTAGCTGGAGTGCAACCCGATTGGCGAGCCCTCTACTCGGGTGAGCAGCGTCTTCGGGTACCCCTGCCGACTTATCCATTCGAACGCAAGCGGTTCTGGATCGACCCGGCTGAAGCGAAGGGCAGTTCGGCGCGGAAAGAGATTTGTTCGCAACAGGAGCCGGCCACAATGAATGCCTCAGGTTCGTCAGCGGGACCCGCGAATTCCAATTCGCGCGTCGAGAGCCTTCGCTCTGCGCTTACACAAATGTTCGCGGAACTATCCGGAACGAATCTTAGCGAACAGGACACCGTGACGGGGTTCCTGGAGCTCGGCTTCGATTCGCTGTTTCTCACGCAGGTCAGCATCGCGCTGCAAAACCGTTTCGGCGTAAAGATTTCGTTTCGGCAGTTGCTCAGCGAGTTCCCGACCGTTGACGCTCTGGCCCGCCGGTTGGAGGCGATCCTGCCTGCGGGAGAGCAAGGCAAGGAGCAGATTGCCACGCTTGAGAGCGCGGTGGCCGAGCGTACGGATCGTCCCGTTGCTCAGTCCGACAGTCCGGGCGCTGTGGCGGCTTCGAAGTACTCAGGTGACTTGCAGTCGTTTCTGCAAGACCAAACGCGCGCAATGAGCGACTTGTTCACCAAACAACTGGAAGTTCTTCGCGAACAGTCGTTCAACCGCGAAGCCGGCTCCGCGGAACCAAAGCGAAGCGTCCACTCGAGTGTTCCGGCAGCGGCAGGGTTGACTCAAGCCCCAGCTCCAGCTCAACCTGGCAATGACTCTTCGCGAAGCAGGGCCTTTGCGCCATTTCGCCCTCCGGACACAGGTGCCTCGCTCGAGCTGACCGCGAGTCAGCGGCAATATCTAAGCACGCTCATCAGGCGTTGCACGGCAAGGACGCCGCGGTCGAAAACGCTGACGCAACAGCATCGTTCCGTACTGGCCGATCCTCGCGTAGTGTCCGGATTCCGGCCGGAGTGGAAGGAGATGGTCTACCCGATTGTGGCCGTGCGTTCCGAGGGTGCTCGCTTGTGGGACGTCGACGGCAACGAATACATCGACCTCTTGAGCGGCTTCGGTCCGATCCTGGTTGGCCACCGGCCCGAATTTATCGCGCGGGCACTTGAGGAGCAGATTCATCAGGGCATCGAAATCGGACCGCAAAACCAGCTGGCGGGCGAAGTCGCGGAGCTCTTTTGCGAAATGACGGGTAACGAGCGCATGACCTTTTGCAACACCGGCTCGGAAGCGGTCATGGCCGCCCTTCGCGTCGCACGCACTGTGACTGGCCGTAATAAGGTGGCCTTGTTCTCCGGGTCCTATCATGGAATGTTCGACGAAGTTCTGGTGAAGCGCTCGAATCGAGACCAAGCGTCCGGCGCATTTCCGATTGCTCCGGGCATTCCGAAGGAGAATCTCGGCAATATCACCGTCCTCGAATACGGCTCCGGCGCCGCGCTCGACTGGATTCACGCGAATGCCTCTTCGCTCGCCGCCGTTCTGGTCGAGCCGGTACAGAGCCGTCATCCCGCCCTGCAACCCGCCGGTTTTTTGCGTGATGTTCGGCGAATTACCGAAAATTCCGGCACAGCGCTGATTTTCGACGAGGTGGTGACGGGATTTCGCGTTCATCCGGGGGGCTGCCAGGCGCTTTTTGGCATTCGTGCCGACCTCGCCACGTACGGCAAAGTTCTAGCGGGCGGAATGCCGATCGGAGTACTCGCAGGCCGGGCTCAATTCATGGATGCGCTCGATGGTGGCGTCTGGCAATTCGGCAATGACTCCGCCCCGCAAGCCGGCGTGACGTTTTTTGCGGGCACGTTCGTGCGCCATCCTCTTGCGCTTGCCGCGGCGCGAGCCACGCTTTTGCACTTGAAAGCCGAAGGCCCGGCGCTCCAGGAGAGACTGGCCCGAAACACGACTGAATTCACAAACACGATTCGCAGCCTTATTGAGCGCCATCACGCTCCGGCGGTGCTTGAGCATTTCTCCAGTTTCTTCTATCTGCACTTCCCGCGCGAGTTTCCGCTGGGCAGCTTGCTGTTTTACGCACTCCGCGAAAAGGGTGTTTACCTGCTGGAAGGATTTCCGTGTTTTCTCAGCACCGCGCATGGACGCGACGAGCTCCGCCGTGCCCAAGACGCGTTTGCCGAAGGAATCTCCGAAATGGACGACGCTGGCGTTTTTGCCTCTGAAAAGCGAGAACGCATTTCCGCACAACCAACGCCGCCGGCAGCGAGCGTTTCGCGCCAAGAGGAAAGGACCAGGCCGGCGCCCGCCGAGGCGCCACTGACGCCGGGGCAGTGGGAAATCCTGCTTGCCGCGCAGATGAGCGACCAGGCCTCTTGCGCCTTCAACGAATCGTTTACGCTGCGGATGACGGGCCATCTCGACCGGAGCGCTCTCGAGTACGCTCTAGATCAGCTATTCCGGAGGCACGACGCTCTGCGTGCGTCGCTTTCACCTGAGCACACAACTCTGCACTTTGCCTCTTGCGTCGCCGCGCCACTGCGCTTTGAGGACCTCTCCAAGCTCGGCGTGGCGGAAGCACGCGGGACGATCGCCGCGGCGATGCGAGCCGACGCCGCAACGCCTTTTGATCTGTCCAATCCGCCGCTCGTTCGGTGTTCGCTTTTCCGAACGGGCGAATCGGAACATGTTCTGCTCTTCACGGCGCATCACCTTATCTGCGATGGCTGGTCCACAAATGTTCTTTTGAGCGAGCTTGGCAAGATCTATTCGAGCCGCACATCCGGCACGGATGGCACTTTGGCGGCCGCACCACAGTTCTCCGAATATGCTATGACCAGATCGAAGTGCGGAACGAACGGGCACAATGCTGCGTCGCGCGAATACTGGGTCAAACGTTTTAACGATCTGCCGCCATTGCTCGAATTGCCCACGGACCGTCCCCGGCCCGCGGTAAAGTCGTTCGCCGGGGCCACGGTGCGTGCGCAGATGGGCCGGGGGGAGTTGCAGAGGCTTAAGAGCGCGGCCGCGCGCCAGCACTGCACGCTGTTCTGCTGCCTGCTCGCGGCCTTTGGAGCCTTGCTGTACCGGCTGACCTCGCAGCAAGACATCGTGATCGGGATTCCCTTCGCCGAGCAATCCGTTCTTTCCGAGAGCGATCTGGTGGGGCACTGCGTGAGCTTTTTGCCCATTCGCACGAAATGGTCCGATGACGAACGCGCCGCCGATGCTCTGCAACGAATACAGCAAGCGATTATCGAAGCCCACGAGCACCATGACTATACGTACGGCGCGCTCGTCAGGGACCTGAATATGCGCCGCGAGCCGGGCAGGCTCCCGCTTGTCGAGGTTCAATTCAATCACGAAAAACTCGGCGGGGACTTCTCGCTGCGCGGTCTGCGTACGCAAATCGAGGCAAACCCCAAAGCCGCGGTCAACTTCGATTTGTTCCTCAACACGGCCGAAACGCCGGATGGCCTTGTGCTTGATTGCGACTACAACTCCGACCTTTTTGATGAAAGCACGGTTGCGCGATGGCTTTCGCATTATTCCGAATTGCTCAGGAGCTTCGCGGCCCATTCGCAGACCGTTGTGGCAGATTTGCCTTTGCTCACCAAGTTCGAGCGCTCTCGGCTCATTGAGGAATGGAACGCGACCTCGCGCGAATTCGACCTGGATACCCGAGTGCATCGGCTCTTCGAGCGGCAAGCGGCTCGTACTCCGACGGCGATCGCCGTTTCCGCCAACGGAACCGCGCTCACCTACCGAGAGCTGGATCAGCGCGCAAACCGCCTCGCACGGCATCTGCGGAAAATCGGCCTCGAATCACAGGACCTGGCGGGGATCGCGCTGGATCGCAGCGTGGAAATGCTGGTCGCTCTGCTCGCGGTTTGGAAAGCGGGTGCCGCTTACGTGCCGCTCGATCCCGCGTATCCGCAGGAGCGGCTCTCGTTCATTCTTCAGGATGCCGCAATTCCGATCCTGGTCACGACCTCCGAGTTGGTTGACCGCCTGCCTCTTTGCGAAGCGCGGCTGGTTTGCCTGGACCGCGACGCCGTCCTTATCGCCCAAGAAGAAGCGGATGTTCCCGAATTCGCTTCCGCTTCGAGCCACCGCGCTTACGTCATCTACACGTCCGGGTCCACAGGCCAGCCGAAGGGCGTCGCCGTAACTCAACGAAACCTGGTGAATCTGCTGCTTTCAATGCAGGCCGAGCCAGGTATTGCGCCGGAGGACCGCCTTCTGGCGGTGACAACACTTTCGTTTGATATTGCGGCGCTCGAGTTGTTCCTTCCGGTGATCGCAGGCGCCCGTGTCGTCCTTGCGGACCGCAACGCCGCCGCCGATGGCCGCGCGCTTCGGCGCCTGGTGCAAACTGAAGGGATCACCGTTATGCAGGCTACGCCCGCCACCTGGCGGCTTCTGCTAGAAGCAGGCTGGCCGGAAGGGCACCGTCTGAAAATGCTCTGCGGCGGGGAAGCGCTCTCGCGTGATCTCGCGGATGCGCTGCTTCCGCATGGCGAGCTTTGGAATATGTATGGCCCAACAGAGACGACGGTTTGGTCGGCTGCCTCTCGCGTGCAGGCAGGAAGCGGACTCGTGCCGCTGGGGCATCCGATTGCGAATACACAACTTTACGTCCTCGATTCCAAGCAGCAGCTCTTGCCGATCGGGGTTGCCGGAGAACTCTGCATTGGAGGCGAAGGCGTCGCGGAGGGCTATTTCCATCGTCCAGATCAGACCGAGAAGTCGTTCCTGCCGGACCCGTTTCATCCGGGAACGAATCGGCGCATCTATCGCACGGGGGATACCGTGCGCCGCCGCGCCGACGGCACCCTGGAGTTCCTTGGCCGCTCCGACCAGCAGGTGAAGATTCGCGGCTTTCGAGTCGAACTGCAAGAGGTGGAGTCCGTGCTCCATCAGCACTCGGCCGTTCGCCAAGCCGTTGCCTTGGGCTGCAACGACGAGCATGGCTTTAAGCGGCTGGTTGCCTACATCGTGCCATCGGGTCCGGCACGTCCGGACCCGCCGGACCTTCGCCAATGGCTTTCGACGAGATTGCCAAGCTACATGGTTCCTTCCTTCTTTGTGTTCCTCGACGCTATTCCGCAGACTCCCAACGGGAAGGTGGACCGAAAGGCACTGCCAGTGCCTGATCAGCCGGCACGTCAAAGCGAGGAGTTTGTCGCACCTCGCACGGATCTTGAGGTTACTCTGGCAGCGATCTGCGCGGACGTCCTTCACCTCGATCGCATTAGCGTGAGCGCCAGCCTTTTCGATCTGGGCGCGGACTCCCTGCACATTTTTCAAATCGTCTCGCGCGCCGCCCAGGCCGGCACGATCCTCAGCGCGGGACAAATAACCCGCTTGCAGAATATTGCCGCTCTTGCAAGAGAAGCGGAGAACATAACCGGAGCCGCCTCATCTTCGCCCTTGCCGCCGATCGTTCCCGCATTGCGGGAAGGGTTCCGGGTGGCCTCGTCACCAAACTAAGCGGAACGCTGGAAGGATTCTGGACTGATGATCATAAGTACCACGAGCCTCGGTCCGGCGCCAGCAGAACGTTCGCAGAGCGATTCGAGGCTCGGACCAGTTGAGTACCATTTTCCTTGCACACCCGCCCAGCAGAGCCTCTGGTTTGCTGACCGCTTAAGCCCCGGCAATCCTGCTTTTAATGTTGCCGTCCGCCTCCGCATCCAAGGCCCGCTGAACCCTTACGTTCTTGAACGCGCCATCAATGTGGTTGCGGAGCGACATGAAACGCTCAGGACCACTTTCCTCCCTGTTGAGGGAGAACCGGTTCAGGCTGTTCACAAAGCAGCAAGCATCGCGCTGCCCTGTGATGACCTTAGCAGTTTCGTTGAACGGGAGCGTCATCTTCAGGAGGAACTCCGCACGATGCGCGAGGCGCAGACTCCGTTTGACCTCCGCGCCGGTCCGTTACTCCGTGTGCGGCTCTTGCGTCTTGTTGCGAACGAACATGTGCTGTTGCTCACCATGCATCACATCATTTCGGATGGCTGGTCCATCGGAGTGTTCAGCAAGGAAGCCTGCCAGGCCTATGCGGACCTGGCCGAAGGCCGGTCTCCAAATCTACCGGCGCTTTCAATTCAGTATGCCGATTATGCCGTTTGGCGCCGCGATTGCGCCGCCGCGGACCTTTTGGAAAGCGATCGCAGCTACTGGCGCCGGAAGCTGGCCCGCCTGCCGGTTTGCGAACTCCCGGCGGATTTTCCGCGCCCGAGGCGGCGTACTTACAACGCCCACATTCTTTCGGAACTTCTGCCGGTCGAGCTGACCGATGAGCTTATGCGGTTTGCGGCGGCGCGCCATTGCACAATGCACACCGTTTGCCTCGCAGCCCTGGAGATGCTTATCGCCCGGCACACCAGGCAAACCGATATCTACGTAGGATCGCTTGTCGCCGGCCGCGATCGCGTCGAGCTCGAGCCATTGATCGGGCTGTTCGTCAACACACTGGTCCTTCGCACGGATCTCTCGGGAGATCCAAGCTTCGCCGAACTGCTTCTCCGAGTGCGGAATACGCTGGACGAGGCGCTGGCGCACCGCACTCTTCATTTTCAGGGAGTTGTCGAAGCCATTCGACCCGCGCGTGATCCGGCCCGGCCGGTCCTATGCAGCATCAGCTTCATTTATCAACGCGATTTTGTAAAGCCGATCAAGTTTGC
>DASRCZ010000184.1:0-6769 GCA_035652855.1 Candidatus Acidiferrum sp. | reverse complement strand
GAAGCGAGTATGCCTGACCCTCTCGCGTGGCGCAATTCAGCTTGCACCGAAGCGTTCTCCCGGCTGCAACCGGGCGCCCCGAACAAATTCCGCTCCGGAAACCTGCTTGCGTCCTTCCACTTTGACGGACAAAACATGCATCCGGGTTGTGTCGCCGCAGGAGACGAAAAGCTCGCCATTCTGCACGTGAAGCACGCCCGGCTCGGTGTCTCCCGGCTCCGCGCTAACGTTAGACACCGGCTCGCCCCAGATGTGGCATTTCCGAGAGCGAAATTCGGTGTAAGCGCCGGGCCACGGAGTGAATCCGCGCATGCGATTAAAGATTTGGCGTGCCGGCAGATTCCAATGAATACGGCCGTCTTCTTTTTTCAGGATGGGCGCGTAGGTGGCCGCGGAATTATCTTGCGCGCGCGGCAAGACCGTATGCGACGCCAATCCGCGCAGAGTTTCGACGACGAGAGGAGCGCCGAGCTCGGCAAGCCGGGCGGCGACTTCAGGCGCGGTCTCGGACTCCGCAATCGCGAGTTCGCGCTGAAGAAGAATTTCCCCGGTGTCCATTCCGGCGTCGATGCGCATCGTGGTCACGCCGGTGGTGGTCTCTCCGTTCGCGAGAGCCCAGTGAATAGGGGCGGCGCCGCGGTATTTCGGCAGCAGGGAAGCATGAAGATTGATCCAACCTAGCCGGGGAATGCCGAGTAAGGTTGCGGGAATGATTTGGCCGTAAGCGATGATGACAACCGCCTCCGGCGCAATTTTTTCGATGAGCTCGCGAGACTCCTGGGAGCGAATTTTCTCGGGCTGATGCACCGAAATGCCGGCCTCGACGGCAAGCTGCTTGACGGGAGAGAGTGCGACCTCATGGCCGCGACCACGCGGGCGGTCGGGCTGGGTGAACACGGCCGCAATGGCAAAATCGGTTTGCTCCAGCAGATGCTTCAGGGCGGGAACCGCAAATTCAGGCGTGCCGCAGAAAACCAGGCGCAACGAGGAAAGCTCCTTCCGCTACCACTCGCCTTGCTTCCGGAGTTTTTTGATTTTCCGTTTGATCAGGTCGCGCTTGAGCATGCTGAGATGCTGAAGAAACAGAATGCCGTTCAAGTGGTCGATTTCATGACAAAGCGCGCGCGCCAGGAAATCCTCGCCGCGAATCTCGAACTCCTCACCCTTCGTATTTTGCGCGCGAACGGTGACGAATTGCGGCCGGACCACGTACCCGCGAAAACCTGGGATCGAGAGGCAGCCTTCCTCTTCGCGTTTTTCCCCTTCGGCGTGGGTGATCTCGGGGTTGACGAGCACGATGCGGCCCTCGGGGTTCTTCCCGTTGGTGACGTCCACCACCGCCATTCGAATGCTTTTGCCGATTTGGGGAGCAGCAAGGCCGACGCCTTGGGCGGCGTACATGGAGGGAAACATGTCTTCGGCGAGTTCCTGGAGCTCCGCGTCAAACTTGGTGACGGGCGCTGCGGGCTTCTCGAGAATCGGATCGCCGTATTTGACAATGGGATAGATCTTGCGTGGGACGGGGGACGCGCCGGCTGGCGCTGGGGGTGCCGCCGTGGAAGCCACCTCAGAATTCTTGGATTTGTCGGGCATACTGGTCAAAATTGCGTCGCATCTCCGTCAGCGAGTCTCCACCAAATTTTTGCAGAAAAGCGCCGGCGAGCACAAGCGCGACCATGGCTTCCCCGGCGACGCCCGCGGCAGGCACAACGCACCAGTCGGAGCGCTCGTAAGCGGCCTTCACGGGTTCCTTGGTAACCATGTCCACCGTGCCGAGTGCGCGGCGCAGAGTGGAAATGGGTTTGAGATAGCCGCGAACGACAACATCTTCGCCGTTGGTGATGCCGCCCTCGAGGCCGCCAGCACGGTTGCTCGAGCGCAGGAAACGCCTCGAGGATTTGTCATAGAAGATTTCGTCCTGCACTTCGCTTCCGTAAGCGCCCGCAGCGAAGACGCCGGCGCCGATTTCGACGCCTTTAACGGCTTGAATGCTCATCACAGCTTGCGCCAGACGCCCGTCGAGCTTTTCGTCCCACTGCGCATGACTGCCGAGACCGGCCGGGACGGGATGCACAACGACCTCGAAGATGCCGCCGACGGTGTCCCCCGCTTTGAGGGCCGCATCGACCTCGGCTTTCATTTTTTCTTGCGTGAGGGCATCCACGCAGCGCAGCGGCGACCCGAGATCGGCGCAGACGGCGCGAATCTCGTCCCACGTTGCCGTGCGCTCGAGCCTGACGCGGCCGACTTGAATGGTGTGGCTGGCGACTTCGACGTCAAAAGCCTTCAGGAGTAGCTTTGCAAAAGCGCCAGCAGCAACGCGGGCCGCCGTTTCGCGGGCGGAGGCGCGTTCCAGGACAAATCGAGCGTCATGGAAATTGAACTTTTGCGACCCGGCAAGATCGGCGTGGCCGGGGCGCGGGGCGACAAGTTGTTTGGAATTGTCGCCGAAACCTTCGGCAGCCTCGACGGGCAGGATCTTTTCCCAGTTGGCCCAGTCGCGGTTTTCGATGCGCAGCGCAATGGGCGCGCCGATCGTCTGGCCGCGCCGAACGCCGGCGAAAATTTCGGCGCGGTCCTTTTCGATTTTCTGCCGGCCGCCGCGGCCATAGCCGAGCTGACGGCGATGCAATTCGTGATTGATGTATTCAACATCAACCGGCAGGGAAGCGGGCAGGCCGGACACGAAGGCAAGCAGAGCTTGTCCATGTGACTCGCCAGCTGTGTAGAAACGGAGCATCCGGAAGCAGCCTCACATGCGAGAACGAGAGCGATGAAGAAGTGTAGCGGCCAAGCCCAGGTTCGTCCAGCTAGCGGCCAGAAAGGAAGCAACCGCCGGGGACGCGGAGAGCGCGGCCGGTAAGAGGCGCAAAGAATAGCCCTTCTGTTGCGGTGAACGAGCCGGTTTTAGAAAGCCGCTGCCACATGGCCGGAGACGCGGGACTCGTAGATCGGGAAGCGGGAGGCGAGGTCCGCGACCTCTTTGCGGACGCGTTGTTCGACTTCGGCATTGCCGATATGGGTGAGCACATCGGCAATCCATCCGCCGATTTTCACCATATCCGGTTCGCGCATGCCGCGCGTGGTGATGGAAGGCGTGCCGAGACGAATACCGCCGCCCTTCATCGGCGGAAGGGGGTCAAACGGAATCGAATTTTTGTTGACGGTGATGCCTGCGCGGTCGAGGGCTTTTTCAGCGTCGTTGCCGGTGATGCCGCGGGAGTGGACTTCAACAAGGAAGAGGTGATTATCTGTCCCGCCGCTGACGATGCGGAAGCCGCGTGCCTCGATGGCGGAGGCAAGCGCTCGTGCGTTCGCCACGATTTGCCGGGCGTACTCGCGGAAGCTCGGCTCCATGGCCTCCTTCAGGCAAACGGCCTTGGCGGCGATGGTGTGCATGAGCGGGCCGCCCTGAGTTCCGGGGAAGGTGAGCTTATCGAGTTCCTTTGCATACGCCGCCTTGCAGAGCACCATGCCGCCGCGGGGGCCGCGCAGGGTCTTGTGCGTCGTGGTTGAGACGATGTCCGCATGAGGCACGGGGCTCGGGTGAGCGCCGCCGGCGACGAGCCCGGCGATGTGGGCCATATCCACGAAGAAAATGGCGCCGGCTTCTTTGGCGGCGGCGGCGATGCGCTCGAAATCAATGATGCGCGAATAGGCGCTCGCGCCCGCTACGATCATCTTCGGCTTGTGCTCGCGAGCGAGGGCTGCGATTTCGTCGTAGTCGATGCGCTCGTCTTCCTTGCGCACGCCATAGGGAACAAATTTGTACATGCGGCCGGAAAAATTCAGCGGATGGCCGTGCGTCAGATGGCCTCCGTGGGCGAGATTCATGCCGAGGACGGTGTCGCCGGGCTGCAAAACGGACATGTAGACGGCGACGTTGGCGGAGGTGCCGGAGTGCGCTTGAACGTTCGCGTGCTCCGCGCCAAAGAGCTGCTTGGCGCGGTCGATGGCGAGCTGCTCGACTTTGTCGGCCACTTCGCAGCCACCGTAGTAGCGCTTGGCAGGGTAGCCCTCCGCGTACTTGTTGGTGAAGATCGATCCCATAGGTTGGAGCACAGCTTCGGAAACCAGGTTTTCGCTGGGGATAAGCTCGAGACCCGTGGCCTGTCGCCGGGCTTCCTCGCGTAGAAGCTCGGCGATGCTGGGATCGACGGAATCCAGAGGGCGCTGCATCCGGGCGTTGGCGTCAGTGGTCATGAGAAGTCCCATCTAAGTTGTTTGGAAGCGGCGTGAACATCTTAGCAGAGAGCTTTGCTGCCGGCCGATTCAGGAGACGGCGGGAGCGCTTGGAGCCTCAGGCCGCCCAGCCTGCGAGTTGTGAATTTTTCCCAAAACGAGGTGCGAGCGAACGGAAATCGGCGGAGGACCCTGCACCGATGCAGACGTATGCTAGTATCACGGGCGAAGAGCAGGCGGAAATGCAGGAAGAGGCGAAGATTGGCGGAAGGGTGCTCACGATAGGGCACTCGACTCATACGCTCGAGCATTTCGTGCGCCTGCTGAAGGCGCATGGAGTGGAAGCGGTTGCCGAGGTGCGTTCCTACCCGTACTCGAACTATTCGCCGCAGTTCGACCGCGAGACTTTGAGAGCAGCGCTGGCGGCGGCGGGAGTGATGTACGTGGATTTGGGCGCGGCGCTTGGCGGCCGGCCGGAAGGCGAGGAGTTTTACGATGAGCGCGGGCACGTACTCTACGATCGCGTGGCCCGGACGGCCAACTTTCTGGCGGGTTTGCGGCGTTTGCAGGAAGGGATGGCGAAATATCGCGTCGCGATGCTGTGCTCGGAGGAAAATCCGGCAGTCTGCCATCGCAGGCTGCTGATTGCGCGGGTGCTGGCGGAGCGCGGCGTGCGCGTGGAACACATTCGAGGAGACGGGCGCGTGCAAAGCGACGCGGAAGTTTCTGCGGAGTCGGGAGAGAACGGCGCGCAAATGGGGCTCTTCGCGGGAGAAGACATCACGCCATGGAAGTCTATTCCATCGGTTTTACGCAAAAAACGGCCGAACAATTCTTCCGGCTCCTGAAGGACACAGGCATCCGGCGGCTGGTTGACGTCCGGTTGAACAACGTTTCGCAACTCGCTGGTTTCGCCAAACGCGAGGATTTGCGGTATTTTCTGGGCGAGATTTGCGGCGCGGAGTATATTCACGAACCGCTGCTCGCGCCGACGCAGGAGCTGCTGGACGGCTACCGGAAGAGCGGAGGCTCCTGGGAGGAGTATGAGCGGAGGTTCCTCCAGTTGATAAAGGAGCGGCAGATAGAGACGAAGCTGGATCGCGCGATTTTCTCGGTTCCGACGGTCCTGCTTTGCAGCGAAGCGACAGCCGAACGATGTCACAGGCGATTAGTGCTAGACTACTTAACGGCAAAATGGGGGGACTTGACCGTCCGGCACCTGTGAGCCGTCCATGCCGTTATTTGAATTTGTGTGCCTCGCCAACTCGAGGAAAATGTCCGCGCGCTGCGTGGCCGGATTGCGCACGGACAGGGGCGAATGGATTCGTCCGGTCAGCGCGCTGGAGCATGGCGTACTGACGTACCTGCAGCGGCAGCTGGGCGACGGCGGTGATCCCAGGCACTTCGATCTGCTGCGCGTAAGCTTCGAGAAGGCCCTGCCGGCACCGACCCAGCCGGAAAATTGGCTGATTGATGGCAGCGCATGGAGGCTGGTGAGGCGTCCCGCCCCCGCCGAACTAAGCGGCCTGCTGCAGAGGCGTCTGTACACGGGGGAGCAACTCTTCGGGAGCTGCGCGGATCGCATTGCGGTAGCAGTTTACGAGAATAAGCGAGCGCCGGAGTCTCTGTTGCTGGTGAAGCCGGGGCAGGTACGCTGGCTGACCGCTCTCTACAGCGGCGAGAAGCGGGCGCGCGTCAGCTTTGCCATGGGGCGAGTGTCTTACAATTTGCCGGTGACGGACCCGCCGATGGCAGATCTGCTGAAAAGCCTGGCTGCCGGACAGCATACGTCGCGGGAAATCGGAATCGCCGAGGCGGAAGAGGAGCGCATGCTGTTCACGCTAAGCCTGGGCGAAGCCTTCCAGGGCAATTACTACAAGCTTGTGGCCTCGGTGCTGATTCCTCCGGCTGACTGGCCGCGCATCGGATGAAAATAGATTCGAGGGGCGAGGCGCATGAGCTTTGCTTGAGCCCTGCTGTGAGGGGTCGCGCGCCGCTGGAACTTTTGGACACCTTGCGCGTAGTAATAGGAGAGAGGTGGTCTTATGTTTTGTGACCGGTGCGGCGCGCCTATCGCCCCGGGGGCGCAGTTTTGCACGGCTTGTGGAAAGGCCGTCCTGGCAGGAGTGGTTCCGGAGGTTCAACCCGGCCGCGCCGTTGCGGGCGACGGCCGCGTGCAGCGCCATTTGAAAGTGCTCGCGATCCTTTGGCTGGTCACCGGAATCTTGCGACTCATCGAAGTAGCGTGGATCTACCTCTTCGCGCGGATGTTCCTGCCCGGCCTGCACATCGGCAACCCCGAGGATTGGCCCTTCTCGCGCTTGAATCTCGATTCGCTGATTGCAGCGAGTTTGCACTCCGTCGGAATCGTGCTTGCGATTTTTGGCGTGGCGCATCTCGTGCTGGCGTGGGGATTGCTGGAGCGCGAGCGATGGGCCCGAACCCTTGGGCTTGTCCTGGGCTTTCTGGCATTGATCCGCGTTCCGTTTGGAACGGCGCTGGGAATCTACACCATGTGGGTGCTGCTGCCGGATACCTCAGCCAGGGAATACGATCAGATTTCGGAGATTTCGTAGGCTCGCCTTTT
>DASRCZ010000183.1:0-14265 GCA_035652855.1 Candidatus Acidiferrum sp. | reverse complement strand
AAATCCGTCGCCTTGAATGGCCACGTCGGTCGGCACTCCGCTCGATTGAATACTGCCTTGTGTAAACGCCGAATCAATGGCCTGGATTCCGGCTCCTACGCCGATCTGCTGCGGATTGCCGTCTCCGCTCGTCCCCACCTGCTGGTAGAAGAGATCCTGAAACAGCGGCCTCTGTGTTTTGTAGCCAATGGTGTTCAGGTTGGCCAGATTGTTGGCCGTTACAGACAGCGCGTCCGAATTGGCCTCCAGACCCGAGAGTGGGATGAAAAAAGATGGCATGGCGATTCTCCTAGAAAGTTTGGGATGGCAAAGCTGAGAACGAAAGCTGCTGCGAAAGCGTTTTCGCTAAGCTCGTCGCTGCCGCACGGTCGCCTTCCGCGGACCAAGAGGCTACCGCTCTGCTTGCGGCATTGCCCGCCGTCGCACCTGAACCCGGGCTCCCGCCTGAACCTGGCCCGGCGCCACCCGGCCCCTCATTGCCGGATTGTGCCGCGCTGACCAGCGTGTCCATGTCCTGGCGAATCTGAATCAGCTCCTGCAGCGTGTTCATGCTTGTGAGTTCATTGACCATTTGGTTCGGGTCGAGCGGGTTGAGCGGATCCTGCGCCTGCAATTGCGTGGTCAGCAGCGTGATGAAAGAATTGGCGTTCAGCTCATTTTGCGCGCTGGATTGCGAGCTCGAATCTGGTGAATTTGTCGCCACTAGGGAACTGGTTCCCGATTGAAGGGATGCAGGTGTTGCGATGGGACTGAACATAGCTTGCTCCTTCATCTAGGCGTGAATGCTCAGGCGTCCCTGCGCGTTCACGCCTTCTTCCGCGTCGCGCGAAACGCCAAAGGATGCCGGAACGATTGCACGCAGCGGACCAGACCCGGCGTTCCCACGCTGCGGAGTACTCCGTGCCTGCTGCTGGTGCGAGGGTGAACCCGCTCCGCAATCGCCGGCGAGAAAGTGCGTGGAACTCTGCTCGAGCGTCACTTGCTCAACCCGAAGTTGCTTCTCGCCGAGTGCCTGATGCAGCGCCGGAAGCTCGGCCGCCAGCGCGGCATGCGCGTCTCGCTTTTCCACAGTGATGGCTGCGCCGACCTCGTCCCCCGTGACGCGGGCGTGCAGTTCGATGGGGCCGAATTTCTCGCTTTGCATGGAGATGCGCATCTCGCTGTGGGTCGCGCTTTGCGCCAGTTGCGCATCGCTCACCGAGCGGGTCGCCGCGGCATCCTGCGCAACCTGCGCGGTTTGCCATTGCGATGGCTGTGGCGCGCCGGAGCTGGACGATGTATCGGTGGTTGCCGGCACGGTGTGATTCTCCGCCGCCGCTTGATGTTGAGTGGCAATCGGCTGAACCGGCGCGCCTGGCGTGTCGGCTGGGTTGGAAGCGTTCGAATGGGCCGCGCTGCCCTCCATCATCGCTTCCACAAAGTCTTCTGCCGGCTTCGATTCGGAGCGTAACCGCGAATCCGAATCCGCGGAACTCGAACGGCTTGCATCGTCTTGTCGCGAAGAAGTGTCGCGCGCTTCCGCTGAGGTACCTGTGGCTCCGGGCTCAGTCGCTTGCGAACTTCCGGACCAATCCGCCGAAGCAAGGTGGGGTTCCGCGGTCTTGACGAGCGGAGGATTCGCCCGTGCGGCAACTTGATCCGGAACCAGGGCGCCAGACCGGTCCATCGGCGTCGCAAAGCTTTGATTTGTGTTCAGGACTTTCACAGGTTCCCGCGGCGCCGCCAAAACGGAGACGGTCTGAGCCTCAGCACCTGCCTCGGAAATCGTGGCGAGCTGGCTCAGAAGTTTCGTGAGTGGCACTCCGCTGGCCTTCGTTGTGTCATGCGCTTGCGGGATTGCCGATGTTCGCAACGGCGCCCGCGAAGGCATGTCCGGAGTTGTATCGACAACGGAGGGTGGCGCGAAACGTTCCGCCGGCGCGGATCCGGATCCGCCGGCCGGCGGGCTTGCGGCCGGGAAGAAGATAGCCGGCGCGTTCGCGCCCGTCGAAGCGTCGCCGGTCTGCACGCCGTTACCGCAATTCCGGGCCGCGTCCGCCGTCGCCGAGTTCGCTGTCGCTGCCAAAGAGCCATCCGCTGGAGTGACCTCCACGCCGGCGGCCTTCCCGGCAGAGGCATCGCCCGGGCCTGCGGCAAGCGGCAACGGTGGCGTGACAACTGACGATGCAAAGAACGCCGCCAGGCAGGCGAGGCTTGGGTTCACCGTCGATGGATTGCGAGCCTCCGCCGCGGCATTTTTCTTTGGCGAGGGCGCGATTCCCGCTCCGCTGGGCACGTCGGCAGGAGACGCTACCTGCAGCGGCCCGCCAACCGCGGGCAATTCGCCAGCCGTGCGCGCCAATAATTCCTGCACGAGCCCGCCGAAACCCTGCCCTGGCTGATTTTGCGCGCTGCCTGAAGCGCTTTGCGCGCATGGCGCCCCTGCGCGCAAGCCGGTGGCTGGCGCGAGAGCGACGCTTGCCGGAAATGGCATTGCTGCTTCCATGTCTTTCCCGAACCGGATAAGCAAGCCGGCGGCCATTCAGCGTGCCCCCTGCCCCTGCGCCAAAGCGCGTTCAGTGAACCCTTTGCGTGAAATTCAGAAATGAATTCCTAGGAGGCTGGCGGCTACCCGGCCGTTTGCGCGGCAAAACTTGCCGGGCTGCTGGGCAAGAACTATTCTCGAGTCTCCAGGAACGCTCGTCTCAAGAACAGCTCGTCTATCTGCTGCTGCTCGCGCCGCGCGACGCCTAGCTTGTAAGCGCTTTCCGCGCGCTGGCGCAGAGCCTCGAGTATTTCGCGCTTCTGCCGCGCCGCTTTGTAGAGCGCGAGCAGGCGGGTCCGGTTGTTTTCCGCTTCCTGCAATCGCGCCCGCAATGCTGCGAGCCGCTGCTGCAAAGTGGCTTCCACAAGCATTGCGAAATGCAGTTCGGAAGCAGCCGCGCCGCCGGGCAGAATCTCCTCCCGGCGTTTGCGTTCCAGCGCCCAAGCCGCGCCTATCTGCTCCAGGTCGTTCCGCAATTTCGCCACATGTGCGGAAGCGCCCAGCAAGTTCTGCTCGGCTTGCTTTTCCAGGCTCAAGCGCAGCCGCAAAATGGATTGCAGGGAGTATTGGAAAGCCATGCCTCGCCTATTCGGGCAGCGCTTGCAGCGACTTCACGGTATCCGCAAACAACGAGTTCTCGGTCTTCCCCTGCTGGAGAAATCCGTTGATCGCCGGGAGTGCGCTGATGGCGCGGTCGAGCGTGGGATCGGCGCCTTTCTGGTACGCGCCGACGCGAATCAAATCCTCCGATGCGGCGTAAGCCGCCAGCAACCGCCGGATGCGCCGCGCTTTTTCCAGATGCTCCGGGGAACAAACCGCGGACATCAATCGGCTGAGGCTGTCGAGAATCGCTATCGGTGGATAATGACCCTGCGCATTCAGCTTCCGGTCGAGCATCACATGGCCGTCAAGTAAGGCTCGAACCGCGTCCACCAGCGGGTCCTGCTGGTCGTCGCCCTCCATCAGCACCGTATAAAACGCGGTGATGCTTCCGGCGGCGAAATTGCCGGCGCGTTCGATGAGCCGCGCCAGCCACGTGAAAACCGAAGGCGTATACCCCTTGGCCGTCGGCGGCTCCCCGGCGGCAAGACCGATTTCGCGTTGCGCCATGGCAAAGCGCGTTAGCGAGTCAACCACGAGCAGCACGTGCTTCCCTTGCGCTGCGAAGTATTCGGCCACCGTCGTTGCCGCCAGCGCCGCGCGAATCCGCAGCAGCGGCGACTGATCCGAAGTCGAAACCACCACCGTCGAGCGCGCCAGCCCCTTCTCTCCAATCGCATCCTCGAGAAATTCGCGCACCTCGCGGCCGCGTTCCCCAACCAGAGCCAGCACCGTCAAATCCGCCGAGGTGGCCCGCGTCATCATGCCGATCAGCGTGCTCTTTCCCACCCCGCTTCCCCCAAAGATGCCAACCCGCTGCCCGCGTCCGCAGGTCAGCAGTCCGTCGATGGCGCGGATGCCGCACCCCAGCGGCTCGCGAATTGGCGCGCGTTCCAGCGGCAGCGGCGCCTCGCCGTGCAGCAGCCGGTATTCCCGCGCGCGATAGTTCGGCCGCCCGTCGATCGGCTTCCCCGAACCGTCAATCACGCGGCCCAGCAAATCGGGACCCACCCGAAGCGCCGGCTGCGTCCCCCGCGTCACGATGCGGTCGCCATACCGAATCCCGCTCGGCCGCTCCAACGGCATCGACAGCACTGTCTTTCCGCGAAAGCCCACGATTTCTCCCGAGAATGCTTGTCCACCCTCGGTTAGAATCGCGCATCCTTCCCCAACGGAACAGAAAGGCCCGTCGGATTCGACCAAATGGCCAACCGCCTTGGTGACGCGGCCCGTCCAGCGCAGCGTCGAAAATTCCTCGAGACGCCGAAAATACGCCCGCAGCAGCGAAGCTTCGGTCATCACCGCATCCGCGGCCGCTGTTCGAGAAGATCAAAAAAACCCTGTTCGATTTCCTTCAGTTGTGTTTCCAGGCTGATTTGCGTGCTGCCGATTTCCGTCTCCAGCGCGCACTCACCCCGCCGCAGCGAGCCGTCGCCGACTAGTTCGGCGGCTGGCCGGCCCTCCGCGCGCTCCGAAAAATACTCGGTCCAATGGCGGATGTCGCTCGGATGTACCCGCATTCTCACCTGCGTGCCCGAATCCAGCTTCTCCAGCGCCACATGCACCATCCCCGTCAATAGTAATGGGTCCATTTGGGCTTCGCGGTGCAGGATTTTCCGCGCAATGGCCAAGGCGAGCTGTACCACTTCCGGTTCGATTCGCGCGAAATACGACTCACGCTCCCTTTTGAACGCCTCGATTGCCGCGGCAACGGCGCTTCGCGCTGCGGCCAGCTCCGCTTCGAAAGCGGCTCGCGCCCGCGCTTCGCCCTCCTGAATGCCGCGCTCGAGGGTCCTGCGTTCGCGTTCCTCTGTGCCATGGTTTCCAGCTCCAAACCAAAATGGAGCGGTTCCTGCGTCATCTCTGGTTTTCCCGTTTTCGCGCGCGGCGCCGGCCTCGCTGCTTGGCACGTAGGGAAAGGGTTCGGCCAGGTCCGCTGCGGCGTTTCTCTCAGACGACATACGATTCCTCCTGCTCCGATTTCAAGACCATCTTTCCTTCCGTTTCCAATCGGCGCGCCACCGCGACAATTTCCTGCTGCGCCGCCCCGATCTCGCGCGACCGCAGCGGGCCTAGCACGTCCATATCCTCCTTCAGCATTTCCACGGCGCGAGTCGACATGCATTTGAAGATGTGATTCTTCATGTCTTCGCTGGCGCCCTTCAAGGCCACCGCGAGCGTCTTTTTGTCCACTTGCCCCAGCAGCTCGCGCATGCCGCTTTCCTGAACCTCCAGGAAGTCCTCGAACGTGAACATCAGATTGCGTATCGAGGTGGCCAGCTGCGCATCGTCCTGCTCGATGGTCTCCAGGATTCCCTTGCTCGCTTCCTGCTCCATTTGGTTCAAAAGATCGGCGACTGCTTTCACACCGCCATAGGAACGGCGGCTTTGCTGCCCCAGACTGAGCAGCCGTTTGTGCAGCACCAGGGAGATTTTTTTCACCATTTCCGGCGAGAACTGCTGCATTTGCGCGAGCCGCTTCACGGCCTCTCCGCGAAGCTTCTCGGGCAGCATCATCAGGATGGCTCTGGCGGTCCGGCTGTTCAGGTGCGAGAGCACGAGCGCGATGGTTTGCGGATGCTCTCCTTGTATGAATTTCGCCAATTGCTGCGGATCCGTGCGCTGCAAGGCGTCAAGGCGGTGCGTCCGGGCTTCCTGCGCTTTGGTCACTTCCTCGAGCAGCGTCTTTGCCCCTTGCTCGCCAAAGGCTTTCACGAGCAATCTGCTTGCGTAGTCATGGCCGCCTTGCGCAAGGTAGTCCTGCGTCAGCGCCAACCGATGGTATTCCTGCAAAACTTGAGCCGCGGTTTCCGGAGGGACGTGATCGAGTTCGGCGATCTCCTGCGTGAGCGCTCGCAAGTGCGGTTCCGGCAGGGCCCGGTATACGGCGGTCGCTACTTCGTCGCCCAGGACGACCAGCAGGATGGCGGCTTTTCGCCGGCCACTGAGGGCCTCAGTCTCGGGTGTCATCGTCTCTGCGCCCCTTCGTTGATCCAGTTTTGAAGAAGCCGGCTCGCTGACTCCGGATCGTCCTTAACTCTCGCGGCCAGATCCTTCCTCATCGCCACCGCTTTCTGAATTTCCGGCGGCAACCCTCCGCTTTCCGATGGCAGGCCCGCGGCGGCCCCACTTTGTGCCAGCGGAATGCCCCCCGCCTCCAAAGTGCCCGTGCCGCTCAGCAGAGGCGCTGCCGGCATTTTCAGCAGATGCACCACGCGGTTCTTGATGGGCCGCAGAATGAGGGCGTATACCACCGCGAACAGCAGCAGAAGCACGAGATAGCGCAGCAGTCCGGTCCATCGTTCGGCGAACGTAAGAATTCGCTGTACACGGGTTGGCACGGCCGGCGCCTCCGCCGGTGCCGGTTCAAAGGCGACATTTTGCAGCGAGAACAGATCGCCTCGCTGCGCGTCGAAGCCCACTGCCGCCTTGGCCAGGTCCGCGATTTGCTTCATCTCCTCCGGAGTACGCTTGCGCCGGGTTTGTTCCGTCTTGCCGTTTTCGCTCTTGGTTTCCGTCGCATCGTCTACCAGAATCGCCGCTGCCACGCGCTTGATGCGTCCGGCAGGCTCGAGCACATGGCGTGTCGTATGGCTGACCGCGTAGGTCTTCGTTTCGCTGCGAATGCCTTGCGTTGACGTCGCTCCTTTCGCTTGGCTGACCGCTGCGGTTTTCCCTTGCGAGTTTGGGGTGTTGCTGGGTGTTCCGGGAATTCCAGCCGGTTCCAGTTCCCCTACTGTTTCTTGTGAGGTCTGCGAACTCAGCACAACTGTGTTGTTTGGGTCGTAAAGCTCCTGCGTGCTTTCGCCGGATGTCGGGTCGTATTCGATGGTCACGCTGGACTTCACGTGATCCGCGCCCACTACGGGGGCCAGCGTTTGCACAACGCGCTCCGCCAGGGTGGCTTCCAATTCCTGGCTGGCCGGAGCCAATGGAGAGCCGGAATGGCCTGAGTTTTCCATTTGCCCGTCCGTGGTAACGACGGTGACGTTTTGTGGCGAGAGATCGTCCCAGGCGCTGGATACCAGGTTGGCCACCGACGCAGCGAGTTGATCGTTGAGGCGCGCGCCGCGCAGCTTCAGGACTACCGCCGCCTTCGGAGGCCGTTCGCGATCGCTGAAGAGCGACTCGCGCGGCAAAACAAGGTGCACGCGCACGGCTTCGACCCCGTTCATGGTGCCGATCGTGCGCTCCAGTTCGGCTTCCAGGGCCCGCTGATAGTTGACTTTTTCCGAGAAGTCGCTGCCCGACCAGTTGGGTTTGTCGAACAGCTCGAACCCCATGCGCCCGCTGGCTATGGGGCCTTGGGAGGCGGCTTCGACGCGCGCTCTATCGAGCTGGTCAGAGCGCACCAGCACGGTCGCGCCATCGGCCGAGATTTGGTATGCGATATTCTCGGCGCCGAGTCTTTGCGCCAGGTTCTGCGCGTCCGCCGGCGCCATGCCCGAATACAGCGGCTTGTAATCGCCGTTGTCCAGCAGATGCACAAACAGCCAAAGTATCGCTCCGACCGCAACGGCGCTGCCGCCAAGAAAAACCCTCTGGCCGAGGGTCAGCCCTTTCAAGAAGGCCGTGATTTGCCGGAGGACTTTATCCATGGCTGCTGGAAAGGGATGCGGACCGCGCTGCCGCTATCAGAAGGGAAGTCCCGAGACCTGCTGGTAAGCCTGCACGATTTTGTTTCGCACTTGCACCATCATCTCGAAGGCGAGGTTTGCCTTTTCAACGGCGATCATCGCCGAATGCACGTCTTGCCCGTTGCCCGTGAGGAGTTGCGCGACCTTTCCGTCGGCCTCGCTCTGCAATTGCCCGACTTCGGCGATCGCGTCATGCAGTGTGTCCATAAAGCTGGGATTGCCCGCGCCGCCGGGCGAAAACGTTGCGCGTTGCGCCGCCCCGGAATCGAAGCCTTGCGGGAATCCTGAAATCGTGTTGCTCACCTTGCCCTCCGTTGCCTTTAGCTCAGCAGCGCGATCGCTGACTGAATCATGTTCTTGGTCGCCGTCACTGCCGAGGCGTTCATTTCGTAAGCGCGCGCGGCCCCCATCAGGTTGACCATTTCCTCCGCCGGATTGATGGCGGGATAGGAAACATAGCCTTGCGCGTCCGCATCGGGATGCCCCGGTTCGAATCGCCGCGTGGGCGGCGTGGAATCGGCGACCACGTTGACGACGCGCACGTCTTCCGCGTGCAGGTCCGCCAGCGAGGCGAGCATCATGCCAAAGCCGGGCAGAGCCGCCGGACGCGCGCCGAAGACCACATGCATCCGCTGGTACGGCCCGCCCGATTCGGTTCGCGTCGTTTCCGCGTTCGCGAGATTGGCCGAAACGATTTCCGCCCGCATTCGCTCCGCCAGCAAGGCCGAACCGCTGATCTCCATTACGCGAAACAAATTCATGCTTGCCCCTCCTTGATGGCTGTATTCAATTGCGAAAACTCCGCGCGAATCAGCGAAGCCGCCGATTTGAACTGAAGCTGAACTTCTGCCAGCAGCATCGACTCACGATCGGCGCTGACGTTGTTGCCATCGGGCCGCGCGACCAAGCCCCGGACCGGACGCACAAAAGGGCTGGTCGCCCCGGTGTCGAATCCGCTCATGGCGCGCTGCAACTCGCCGCGAAAGTCAACGTCTCGAGTGTGGTATCCGGGCGTATCGATGTTCGCCAGATTCGTCGTGACCAGCGTTTGGCGCATGGAAGCGACGTCGAGAAATCGTTCCAGCAGCAAAAGATTCGCCGTATTCAGCCAGCTCATGTCGTGCTCCTCGCGGGCAATCCGTACTCGCGGATCTTGTTGCGCACGGTGCGCAGGCTCACGCCCATGAGTTCCGCCGCGCGCGTCCGATTGCCTCCCGTCGCCTCGAGCGTCCTTTCCAGAAGCTGCCGCTCCATTTCTTGCAGTGTTAGTCCCGGCTTCGCGGCCAGGACCGCGGCCTCCGAACGCCTTGGTGGCGGCGCTTCCAAGGCCTGCGCTTCGAGCAGAGGACCGTTCGCGAGTGCCATCGCGCGCCTCACCACGTTCTCGAGTTCGCGCACGTTCCCCGGCCAGGGGTGCGCCGTTAGCTGTGCCGCGAATTCGGGGCTGATTTCAAACCGTTGTGCCTGCCCGCCCCGGTATTTCTGCAGGAAAAATTCCGCAAGCGGAAGAATGTCCTCGGGCCGCTCGCGCAAAGGAGGAATCGTCAGCGGCACCACGTTCAGCCGGTAATACAGGTCCGCGCGAAACTCGCCGGCGGCAACCTGTTCCTTGAGCGGGCGGTTGGTTGTCGCGATGACTCGGACATCCACGGGCATGCTCCGCGTGTCGCCGAGGCGGTCGATGCGCCGCTCCTGGAGCGCGCGCAGCAATTTCGGCTGCAGGTTCAGCGCCATCTCGCCGATCTCATCGAGAAGCAGCGTTCCGCCGTTCGCCAGTTCAAATTTGCCGGGCTTGTTGGCGCTCGCTCCCGTAAACGCCCCGCGCACATGGCCAAACAGTTCGCTTTCCAGCAGATTCTCCGGAACAGCCGCGCAATTCACGGCAATGAATGGCCCCCTCGACCGCGTGCTCGCGTTGTGAATCAGCCGCGCGAGCAGTTCCTTGCCCGTGCCGCTTTCCGCCTGAATCAGCACGTCGGCGTCGGTCTGGGCCACTTTGCCCGCTTGCGCGATCACGCGCTGGAACGCGGAAGAGACGCACACGCCTTCGAAAGGCGTATCACTGCCCGGACGTTCCGGATGCGCTTCGATGAATCGCTCCGCCACCGCTTCCAGATCCTCGAAGGCCACCGGCTTTTGCAGATAATCGCACGCGCCTTCGCGAATCGCCTGTACCGCGTCGGGAACGCTTCCATACGCGGTCAGGAGAATTACCTGTGTCTCCGGAGCGCAGGTCCGCACGGCCTGCATCACCTGCAAGCCGTCTCCGTCCGGCATGCGCATGTCCGTCACCACCAGGCGCGACGGCTCCCTCCGGAATTTCACCAGCGCCTCGCTCACTCCTGCGGCTGCCCGCACGCGCCAGCCCCGCCGGTGAAAATTCGCCTCGAGAGCGGCGCGCATCGCCGGTTCGTCGTCCACAATCAGAACGTCCTTCATGCCTCGGCTCCCAGCACGGGAAGGAATACGGAAAACGTCGTGCCATGCCGCGGCTTGCTGCGCACACGAATCTCGCCTCCGTGCTGCTCGATTACTTTCTTGCAGACGGAAAGGCCAAGCCCCGGGCTGCCCGGCGTTGTCGTGAATCCGGCATCGTAGATGCGCTCCAGCAACTCTTCCGGCACTCCGCGCCCTTCGTCCTGAAAATCGACTTGTGCGAGCCCCTCCGGAAACTGCGGCGCGCGCTGCAATTTAACAGTGAGTTTGCCGCCGGGAGGCATGGCGCGAAATGCGTTCAGAGCCAGATTGAAGAACACTTGCTTCAGCCGGTTCGGATCCGCTTGCGCCGTCACTTTTCCCGCCGTGTTTTCCACCTGCACTTGCTGTCCGCGCTGCCTCGCGACCGGTGCGAGGAAGCCGGCGGTTTCGCTGACCAGCCGGTCCAGGTCGGTCGGCAGCATTTGCCCCTCCGATTGGCTGTGAAACTGCAACACATTGTTGACCGTGGCCGAGAGCGCCCGCAGCCCGGCTTGCAAGTGCGTCACCCACTGCCGCGTTTCAGGCATGTGCGCCGTGGCGTCCGCGAGCAGGCCCGTGAACAGTTCCATGCTGCCGAGCGGATTCCGGATCTCGTGCGCCAAAACGGTGGCGACTTCCGCCAGCGCATGCGAACGCCGCGCCGATTCTCGCTCCGCGGCCACGCGCTTTTCCTCGGTGGTGTCCCGCACAATCCAGATCGTGTCGCTCGGCTCTTGGCCTGCTTGGCTAATGTTCGCGCGCAAAATGCCGATATACCGATTACCGGCCTTCCCGGCGATTGGCCACTCTTGCTCCGAAAAGAAACTGTTCTTGGGTGTTGCCGCCAGCATCGTTTGCAGAAATTCGGGCAGCGGAGACTCCTCGGCTGGCCGCCAATCGGCCGGCACCCCCAGCAACTTGCGCGCTTCGGGATTGATGACTTGCAGCTTGCCGTCCGCGCTCATCACCAGCACGCCGCACGGCAGATTCTCCAGCACACGCGCCAAATACCCCCGCACCCGGGCATTCTCTTCGAGGCTTCGCTCAAGCTCCGAGTTGGTTCGTTGCAGCTCGTGGTGCAGCCGGGACACCTCGGCTTGCAATTGCGTATAAGACTTCTCGAGCGACCCGGCCGCTTGTGTGAACGTAACAAACGCCCGCCTCAGGTTCTCCTGAGCGTCGCCGCGGCTCTTCGTCTCCAAGCCGCCGCGCAGTCTTTGCCGGGTTCTGGGAAAATTTGCCACCATGATTGTGAACTGTGCACGCTTTCTGCCAGGCGCCGGTTGCCTGGCTAAGATTTTTCTTAGTTCGCCGGCGCGCCGCAGACCGCAAAATGCTCGGCTCGCAATACGGTCTCATTCCCGCTCAGAATGAACGCCCGCTCGATGGCATTCTCGAGTTCGCGCACATTTCCGCTCCACGCGCAGCGCTCCAGCAAAAGCTCCGCCTCGGCTGGCAGCTCCTTTCGCTCGAAGCCTCCGCCGGCCGCTAACTGCTCCAGAAAATGGCGCGCCAGCAGCGCGATGTCCGGCCGCCGCTCGCGAAGCGGGGGCACCGCAATGGGGAAAACCGCGAGCCGGTAGTAGAGGTCCTCGCGGAACTGTTTGGCTCGCGCCAATTCCTCGAGCCGCTGATTGGTCGCGCATACCACGCGGACATCCACCCGGTGAATATCCGGGCTGCCGAGCCTCTGCACTTCGCCGTTTTGCAGGAAGCGCAAGAGCTTTGCCTGCATGCTCAGCGGCAGCTCGCCGATTTCATCCAGAAACAGCGTCCCGCCCTGCGCCACATGAATGCGGCCCAGGCGCGATTGCACCGCTCCTGTGTATGCGCCGCGCGCATGTCCGAAAAGCTCCGCCTCGAGCAGCGCCTCCGGAATAGCCGCGCAGTTCACCACCACGAACGGCCCTCGCGCGCGCCGGCTAAGCTGATGAATCGCCCGCGCCACCAATTCCTTTCCCGTGCCCGTTTCACCGGTCACGAGCACCGTCGTCTCCCGTCCAGCCACCAGGCGAACCAGCCGGTACACTTCGCGGATTGCCGCGCTCTCGCCGATCATGTTGGGCAGCGGTTCGCAACTCGCGCCCGTCTCTTCCGCTGCGCGAGCCGCCTGCGACGCGCTTTCGGTTGTGCCGCAGGGTTCGTCCTCGGCCTCACTTTCTGGCGAACCCGCGCTGACGCCATCCGCTCTTCCGGTGGATCGTGAATCCACAAGCTCCACTTCCACGTGCGGATAGCGCTGCCGAATCAAGTCGGCCACTTCCGTGGCATCCAGGTCTGGAAGATGCTGGTCCAGCAACACGCTGTCGCACACGAACTCATTGAGCCTGGCCAGCGCGTGCGCCCCGCCGACCGCCTCTTCGCTCAGCGCATCCGCATAAACCGGATTGCGCAGCAGTTCTTTCCGAAAACGTTCATTCCCGCTCGCAACCAGGATTCTCCCTCGTCCTCGCGCCACCGCCGGCGTTGCCATTGCTGCCATAATTCCCCCGAAAAGTCCGCTCGGGTTCCGCGCGTCGCGCCGCACGGAAAAAAGTTCCAGGCGGAATTCCGCCTGTGCCTGCTGCGTTTTGCGGGCCAAAGAGGGATCCGGAGATGTTCTGAAAAGGAAGGACTTACGCGACCCTCGCCAAACACACACTGCCCCGAGCCGGAACATCGTTCCGCCCGGTGACACATCGCCGCAGGCAGATTCTGCCCGCCTTTGCGGGGGCCTCTGCTCGCAATTCACCAAGACGCAGGCGCAAGACCCGCCGGGCGGCGGCTTCCTGCTCCACGTCACCACTCACATCGGCGCGTTCACGCGAAACTTTAGCTCACCCGGACGCGTTTTGCTTAGAAAATTCCCATCCCTCGTGGGACACCAGCATTTTGCCCAGTGCGGCGCCAGCGGTCTTTCTTCCTCTGTTTTGATTTTGCGTGCGGCCAATCGCTTTTGTTTCCGAAACACGCCGCCGTTCCTTTACACTATTTGTACCCAACCCATTTTTTCACGGAGGAACCATGAATCGCCGCTTCCTGGGTGCGCTCCTTCCCGCGCTGCTGTTGTTTTTCATCGGCTGTCAGAAATCCGCCGACTCGCAGTCCACCGCAACGGATTCCAGCTCGGCTGCCTCGGCTTCCGCTTCGCCTGATTCTTCCGCTCCCGCTCCGGCCCGAGCTTCGGCTCCTGTTTCTAAACCCATCGTCGTTCCCGCGGAAACAAAAATCGCCGTCGTCACCGACGAAGCCCTGAGCTCCAAGACGGCGGCGTCCGGCCAGACCTTCTCCGCCACGGTCGAGGAACCCGTTGAAGTGGACGGCAAAGTGGTGATTCCCAAAGGCGCGCCCGCTACCGGCATGGTGAAAGACGCAAAGCCCGCCGGCCGTTTCAAGGGCGGCGCCGCTCTCGAACTCACCCTTACCAGCATCACCATCAACGGCAGAAAGTATGACGTTCAGACGACTGCCCCTACGCTCACTCATGCGGGCAAGGGGAAGCGCACTGCGGCGATGGTTGGTGGAGGAGCCGGTGGCGGAGCCGCTATCGGCGCTCTCGCCGGCGGCGGCAAGGGAGCGGCCATCGGCGCGTTAATCGGCGCGGCTGCTGGAACCGGCGGCGCGGCCTTCACTGGCAAGGCTGACGTCGTCGTGCCGGCCGAGTCGGGCCTCTCGTTCAAGCTCGTGGCTCCCTTGGAAATTCGGCGGTAGGTCAGTCGCCTGCCCCGGGTTCACTGGCCGCGGCCGGTCGCGCTCCATGCGCTCAGAGGCCGCGGCTTTTTTTGCGCCCTCTCCCATTCCCCGGCCGGGATAGAGTGACGCCACGATGACTTGGCGACGATATGAACTAAGGCGCATTCTTATCGACTCGCGCACCCCGCTGCGCTAGGATGCTTCCAGGGACGCCTTCCCGCCACCGCGCGCCCCCCGAGTGAGGCAACGTGAAAAGCAGCAATCGAGGAGTGCCTTCCAGAAAGTCTGGGACGCCCCCGCCCAGCGGACGCGAGCTGTGCCTCTGTGGCCACCGCGCAAGCGAACACACCGTCATGAAATACTCGTGCCGCGCGC
>DASRCZ010000182.1:0-2316 GCA_035652855.1 Candidatus Acidiferrum sp. | reverse complement strand
CCGGCTCCCAAAACCCTCGACGATTTCGGCAAGCTTTTCGCGAACAAGGAGCGCACCGGGGAAGCCGACTACTGCGTCGCCGGCGACGGTTACTTTGAAACGCTCGGTATTCCCCTGATCAGCGGGCGCCTTTTCGACGGCCGTGACACCGCGTCGGCTCCGCAGGTTGCTCTTATCAGCCAATCCCTCGCCCAGGCGAAATGGCCCAATCAGGACCCGCTGGGCCGGCAGCTGGAATTTGGAAATATGGACGGCGATCCCACGTTCCTGACCGTGGTTGGCGTGGTCGGCGATGTTCGCTACGAAAGCCTCGAGCAGCCGCCGCATCCGACGATTTACGTCAACTACCGTCAGCGCCCCCAGCGCGCCACAAATTTCAATGTCGTCCTTCGCGTCGCGGGAGACCCGGCGGCGCTCATTCGCCCCGTTCAGCAAATCGTTCGCGAACTCGACCCCACCATTCCCCCCAAGGCCGCCACCTTCAGCCAAGTCTTCTCCGCTTCTCTCGAATCCCGTCGCTTCACCATGCTCCTGATGTCCGTCTTTTCCGCTACCGCTCTCATTCTTGCCATGGCCGGAATTTATGGCCTCATCTCCTATTCCGTCGCTCGCCGCACCCGCGAATTTGGCGTCCGCATCGCTCTCGGAGCTGCTCCCGCACAGGTTCTCCGGCTCGTCCTCAGCGAAGGCCTGCGTCCTGTGCTCCTCGGTATCGCCATCGGCATCGCGGGCGGTCTCTTCCTCGCGCGGACCATGCAATCCCTGCTCTTCGGCATTAGCTCCGCCGACCCGCTCACCTTCGCCGCCGCCGCCGCCGTCCTCATCGCCGTCGCCGCAGCCGCCTGCTACCTCCCAGCGCGCCGCGCTACCCGCACGGATCCCCTGGTCGCCCTCCGCTACGAATAGCCACCGCACTCCTGTCAATTCAGGCAGCTTGCTAAAATTAGCGGCCCGCCTTATTCGCTACTCGTACCTGGCCGCTCTGCTCAGAGGCTACACGCACACCTCTCCGCGCCGCTTGGCTTTTCACCCGCCACTTCCGGTGACGCCCTACACTTCGCTCTTTTTGAACCGGTCAATCAGGTGGTCACACGCTCGGACCGTGATCGCCATCATGGTCAGCGTAGGATTCTGGCAACCCGAAGACACAAAGCTCGCGCCATCCATTACAAATACATTCTTAACGTCGTGCGTCTGGTTGAAGGCATTCAGCACAAATTTCTTCGGGTCATTCCCCATCCGCGCTGTCCCGAGCTCATGAATGGCCATCCCCGGTTCTTCGGTGCCGTCCCGCACTCCGATATTCTTCGCCCCGGCCGCCTCCAGCATCTCCGCCGCCGTGATCGCCGCGTCTCTCATCAGCGCCGCTTCGTTTTCCCCGTGCGTCATGTTAATGTGCAGCGCCGGAATCCCCCACGCATCCTTCAGCACCGGATCAATCGAAACAAAATTGTCCCAGCGCGGCAGGGATTCGCCGAACCCGCCAAGCGAAATACCGTAGACGCCTTGTTTCACCGCCTTCTTGAAGTCCGCACCGTACCCTTCCGCGTTGAAATTAAACTCCGGCCCTGCCCCGCCCTGGAATCCATAGCCGCGGATAAATCCTGGGTGCTTTCCCGTTTTCGGCGTGTTACGGAAGCGCGGCACGTAAATTCCGTTCGCGCGGTGCGGCTGGTTTGCGTCCGGCTTTTCATTAATCTCCAGAACGCCCGTCGCGCCCCCGCCCACCACGTGATCCATCAGGTAGTGCCCGAGGGCCCCGCTCGAGTTCGCCAGCCCATTCGGATACTCGCGCGTCGACGAGTTGAGCAAAATGCGCGTTGACTCGAGCGCTTGCGCGCACAGAATCACCGCTTTGGCCTTAACGTCCTTCACTTGCCGCGTCAGCCGGTCCACGAACGTCACTCCCACGGCCTTGTTGGCGGCGTTGTCCATGTTCACGTGGCTGACCACGGCGTTGGTGATGAGGGTGCAATTTCCGGTCGCGAGGGCATCTTTTACCGTCGTGAACGGACTGCTGAAATAAGAGAACGTGCTGCATCCGCGCTCGCATGGACCACAGTAGTGGCATGCCAAGCGGCCGTTGTGATTTTGCGTCAAAATCGCCGTGCGGCCGATTGTGACCGTCCGCCCAAATTTGGCCTTCACTCGATCACGCAGCAGTACTTCGCCGCAGCTCATCTTCATTGGCGGCAGAAATTGCCCGTCGGGCAGCATCTCGTTGCCTTCCGCCTGTCCGCTGATCCCCACGTATTTCTCCACGATGTCGTAGTAAGGGGCCATCTCCGCGTACGAGATCGGCCAGTCCACGTCGTA
>DASRCZ010000181.1:0-2095 GCA_035652855.1 Candidatus Acidiferrum sp. | reverse complement strand
AAATAGATCGGACGCTCATGCTCGTTCCGCCACTTCCGAATGGTCTGTCGCTGATTCTGGTCGATTTGCACAATCGAGCCGGGCCGGATAATCGGGTACATGGTGCGGTCCGCCGTGCCGACGAACCCGTACACGCCGTTGCGAAGGTCGAGGTGCTGGATCAGCCGGTTCGGCACGTCTCCCCAGATTTCGATCAGTCTCGACAGAAGATTCGTTTTGTCGAGCCGTGCATCCGGGAATGGCCGCACGGGAACAACGATGGTCTGCTCGGATTCCGGCTCTTCGGCGGCAAGCTGCGTCCTGCGCGGAGAAAACATGGCCTGGTCGCGGCCAAAATCACGAAGATCGCAGCCAAAGTATGAAAAGATCGTGGACCAGTGAACGTGATAGATCGCGCCGAGGGTATACAACTTGAAAAGGCTCGGCTTATAGGTCCCGTTTTCGATGTTGTTCAGCCATCCGCGGGATATCAGGAAGTCCGGATTCTTCTTTTCTTCCGCGAGGCGCCGGCTTTCTGCCTCGACCTGCCGCAGCGTTAGCCCGAGACGCTCGCGCAACTGCTTGAGTCTCACACCCGCCCGTTCGCTTGGTCCTGATGCGTCCATTTCCATACTTTCGGTTATCGCATCGGCTGTGCGCCGTTACCACTTCTGGACGTACTGCTAAATTAGCAAAATTCGCCGCCGAATACTTCGCCCAAGTGTCAGCCGTCTCGGATTGAAGACACACGTGCGCTGTCCCGAAATCCTGCCATGGGCGTGTTTTTCTCGCGCGCCCGGCTCGTGCTGCCGTGCACTGGCGGGACGATGCACATTCGCCGCCGCTCCGACCTGGCCCTTCCTGACAGGATTCGAGCGATCCTCTCCTCCCGCGGACTGTCGCTGGCGGACGTTTCCCGGCAATCGCGCGGCCTATATGCCCGCGAAAAGCGATTTCACATTCCGGCGAATCTCTACTACCTTCTCGGACGCCAGGGATTCAGCCCTGGTCTTCACCAGCTCCTTGCTCTCAGCCGGCTCTCCGACTATCGTCTGGTCGACTGGCTCGCCGCCTTCGGCATCGTCCTCGACGACATTCCCCGGCTGCAGGCCTCCCTGCCTTCCCCGCACACCACGCTGGTCGACGCAAACGTCTACGACGACCAATCGGCGTTTTTTTCGTTTGAGCAAGGACGCCCGGGTCTTCCGCCAGAGTCGCTCCGGCCGCTGCGTGAATGGGCGCGACTGAGCGTCCTGCGCCGAACGAGCGCCCGGAAAGAGACCGCGGCTCCCTTTCTGTTCGCAAAGATCGGCTGCCAGGATGACTTTGCCTACCCGGATTTGCTGCCGGGAAGCATCGTTCGCATCGTCAGACCGGACGCGCCGGCGTTCCAGAACTTCCCGGTGAGTCAGAAAGGGGCTTTCTTTCTCGTCGAGCACCGCCGCGGTCTCCTGTGTTCCAGGCTTCATGCGTCCCGCGGTAACCGTATCGTCTTGTGCCCGGCGCTGCTGCCGTTTGCGCCAGCGGAGTTCGAACTGGGCAAGGAGGCACGCATTCTCGGAGCCGTCGATTTCGAGCTGCGTCCTGCCGATTCCGGCGTGCCGCCTGGGGTTCTCCGGCGCTATTCCCAGTTTTGGAACCCTGCGCCGCTGGAACCTTCTTCCGCACCGGTGTCGTTCGATCGCCTGCTCCGCCGCGCCAGGCAGAGATCCGGCCTCAGCTTTCGCGAAGCCTCGGCAAAAAGCGCATTGGTTGCCGAGGCCCTCGAAGACCAGCGGTTCTTTTGTGCGACCGGGTCTCTTTCCGATTTCGAATCGAAGACCGCTCCGCCGCGCCATGCCCACAAGCTGTTTTCACTCTGCGTGCTCTATTCTCTGAACTTCTGGGAATTGATGAGCTCCGGAGGCCTCGACCGAAGCGGCGAGGGACGCGAGGTCATGCCGGACGAGCTCTTGGGCCGCACCGTCCCCCGAGAGGCCAGCCCCGATCCTCAAGACAAGCCGGTGCTCGCGCAATTTCCCTCCTCATTCGGACGCGCCGCTGCCGAGTTGTTCAAGATGGACCAGCTCTCGGTTCGCGATCTGTTTTCCGCCGGGGACCAAAAGCGGTCTTTCCA
>DASRCZ010000180.1:0-3856 GCA_035652855.1 Candidatus Acidiferrum sp. | reverse complement strand
TTCCTGGCTGCCGAGCGCGGCATTCCGCACAATCCGGCGAGCCATGCGGCCTATGTCGGCTCGTGGCTCCAGGCGCTGCGGAACGATAAAAACGAGATCTTCCGCGCCGCGAAGGATGCGCACCGGGCTACGGATTTTCTCCTGACTTTGGAGCTGGAGCGATCCGTCGAGAAAGCGCTCGAAGCGGCGGGAGCACCGCATCTCCGCCGCGAAACGGCCGAATACGTCGCCGCCTACGAACCGGGCTCGAGCACGGTGGATCTCGAACAGAAGCGTACAGCCACGGAGCACCGCGCACCTGCTGAGCGAGATCCGGCGGAGACGGTGGAACCGCTCGCCGAAGCGGAGAAAGCTGCCGAACAAATTCTCGACGATCAGGTTCAATCTTTGCCTGAGCCCAGTCCGCTCAAGAAATCCTTTGCGGCCGCTCAAGAAATGGCCCGAAGGGTGCTGAGTCCAAACGCACGCACGTTTGTGGCGGACACGGCCAGCGGAGTCTATCGCGGGGAAATCATCGGCGAGACTGAACTGCACGTTGTGCAACGGCTCAGCGCGCAATCCACGGTCGCACATATAAAATCGGTGCTCGAAAGGGTTCCGCAGGTTGGTGAAAGCGTCGCGATCTCTTACTCGCACAGCCGGGCCGTAGTGAATGCCTTCGAGCCGCGCGAGCGTACACACGCACTCGCCCGTTAGGGCGGCTATGCGCGGGAAATCGCTGTATGAGCCGCCAACCTTCTCTGTATCGAGTCCCGCGCGATCCGGGATTTATTGGGGCATACAACTGGAGGGCGACCCTGTTCGGGATCGCCCTCCTGCTTCTTTCAAACGAAGTTGCGACGCAGTACGTTGCCGCTCGCTTTGCATATCAGCCCGCCTTGGGCACTGCGCTGATTCGTTTGCGCGCTTTTGCCCTTTATCAGCCGTTCGCCTGGGCCGCGTGGGTGTGGCGTTACTCGAATGCAATCGATCCCAGGGTGAGGATTCCGGTTCTTACGGGAGCCGCAATTGTTGTGTTCGGCTCCCTCGCAACCATGGCGGCATTTTTCGCCGTGAATTTCCGGCGCATGAAGAAGCTCTCTGAAAATGCCGAGGACATTCACGGTTCTGCTCGTTGGGCCAATGAAGCCGACATCCGGCGCACCGGGCTGCTCGATGCACAACACGGCGTCTATGTCGGCGGCTGGTACAACACGCGCACCAGACGGCTGCATTACTTACGCCATGACGGCCCGGAACACATCTTGGCCTTCGCTCCTACGCGCTCGGGGAAAGGCGTCGGTTTAGTCATTCCAACGCTGCTGGCATGGAACGAAAGCGCCGTCGTCTACGACATCAAGGGCGAGAACTGGGCCAAGACTGCCGGATTCCGCCATCAGTGCGGACACCACTGCTTCAAGTTCTCTCCTGTCGAGGCAGGCAGCTCCTCGCGATTCAATCCGCTGGCCGAGCTTCGGCTCTACACCGCGCGGGATGTCAGCGATGCGCAGAACGTGGCGGACATGATCGTCCGAACGGGCGAGGACAGCCCGCAGGAGCGGTATTGGCAGGATGCGGCTGCCTCCATCACGACCGGAATCATTCTTCATGTGTGCTACGCCGCTGCTGCCGAAGGCCGTGTCGCGTCTCTCGCCGACCTGGCCGGCGTGTTCACTCGCCCAGGCATCAGCGTTCGCGACACGCTGAACGAACTCCTGAGCTATCCGCACGCCCCCGGCCACCAACACACATGGCGCACGCATGACGGCGATCTGACCGCGACCCACCCGGTGGTCCGAGAAAAAGTGCAGGAGATGCTCGATAAAGAGGAGAAGGACTTCTCGGGCGTCCTCTCAACCGCGAAGACGGCGCTTACCCTTTACAGCGACCCGCTCGTTGCCCGAAACACCTCAGCCAGCGATTTCACGATCAACGATCTCGTGAACAACGAGCGGCCCGTGTCGCTCTACCTGGTGGTCCCGCCTTCGGACAAAATCCGGCTGCGTCCGCTGATCCGGTTGATCTTCACGATGATCGTCAACCGGCTGACCGAGAAGATGGACTTCGAAGGAGCGGCGCAGAAGAGGAACAAACATCGCCTTCTGTTCCTGATCGACGAATTCCCGTCGCTGAAGCGCATGGAGCTGTTTGCGGATGCGCTGTCATACATGGCCGGTTATGGGCTCAAAGCGTATCTGATCACCCAGGATATCCGGCAGATCCTCGACCAGTACGGCGCCTATGAAAGTATCGTCTCGAATTGCCAGGTGCGCATCGCGTTTGCTCCGAACCAGCTGGAGACCGCCGAACTGCTTTCGAAGATGACCGGTGCCAAGACGGTGCAAAAGGCGAGCTTCAATTTCTCTGGCTCGCGGTTGTCGCCGGTGATGGGCCATGTCAATGCGAGCGTGGATCACATCGAGCGTCCCTTGATGACGCCCGATGAGGTCATGAGGCTCAAGCCGCCAGAGCGGCGCCGCATGAACGGAGAGCAACGCATCGTCGCGCCGGGCCACATGCTCATCTTCGTTTCCGGCCACTATCCGATCTTCGGGACGCAGATGCTCTATTTCCAGGATCCGGTCCTATCGAAGCGTGCCGAACTGCCGCCGCCCGTTGATTTTTACACGCTCGAGAACGGGCGCCCAGTAGGACAACGGCCAGTGGATCGAACGGCGAATATCATCAGCAAGCCGGAAATCGTGCCCGCAGTTGCCGGCGACAGCGCCGCGCTGACGCCCATGGAAAAGGCCTTCTTTGAAGAACTCGAATCTGAGAGGTGAATCATGCAGAAAAACCGCATCGAGCTGGCCGGATACATCGCGGCGCGGCCACAAATTCGATTTCTGCCGTCGGGCACTAAAGTCGCGAACGCCCGGCTTGGCGAGAGCTACCGCTACACAAACGGAGACGGCAAAACCGTGACACACACGAACTGGCACAACCTGGTTTTCTACGGCGAGTTGGCATCGGTCGCAGAGACCTACGATAAGGGCGACAACATCGAGGTCGAAGGTTCGATCCAGCAGCGCAAATTCACGCCGGGGGATGGCAGCCCGCGAACGGTGCATGAGGTTATTGTGCGCGCTTGCCACCTGATCGCTCCGCCAAGAAAGGCCGATGCGGCGGCGCAGACCGAGGAGATTGTCGCCATCGAAGAGGCAATCGATGAATGGCCCGCGTAAGCATGTGCTGGTGCTTGTAGCGGCGCCGGCCGCGGTCATGGCTGTTGCGTTAGGCGCAGGGCTTGCAGGCATTCGAATCAATACTTCGCCGTCGCTTCCCATGGGGCTGTACCGCACAACAGCCGATTCGTCAGCCAGCCTGGTCGAGTTCTGTCCACCGAGGCAATATGACCAGAATTCTGCGGGCCGCGGCTATCGCGCGACCGGCGTGTGTGAAGACGGCGGCGCGCCGCTGCTCAAGCCGGTAATTGCGCGTCCCGGCGATGTGGTAGCGGTCTCCGAAGCGGGCATCGCGGTGAACGGCAACTTGCTTCCGCACACCGCGCCGCAAACCGTCGACAGCAAGGGCCGGAGGCTTCGACATTGGCCGAGAGGCCGCTATACCGTAGCCGAAGGGACCGCCTGGGTGGCTTCTTCTTATAACGAATACAGCTATGACAGCCGCTATTTCGGCCCGATACCCACCGCCGCGATCCGCCAATACCTTCGTCCGCTATGCACACTGTATTCGTACGAAACCGGCGTGCGATCCTCTCGATCGCGATAGCCGCTGTCGTCGGAGATATCGCCTGGTGCGGGCGCCCAAGTGCGATTCCTCTTAGCCTGATCTTTCCGCCGGTCGCCTTAACGCAGCGTACACGCGGGACGGCTTATGCAGTTGGCTTTGCGTATTACGCCGGGGCGAGTTGGCC
>DASRCZ010000179.1:0-6463 GCA_035652855.1 Candidatus Acidiferrum sp. | reverse complement strand
CTCCCGGGTAATTCCTACCCGCGATTTGCAACTTTCTGAGACCAAATGTGTTTGGTACAGTGTGGCGGCTATGGCCAGGTCGGACGTCCAACTGATGCTGGACGTGAAGGCGGGCGATGAGACGTCGTTCGCGCTTCTCCTTCAGCGCTATCGCGGTCCACTGGTCAATTTTCTGTACCGGATGGTGCGGAACCGGGAGCAGGCGGAGGATTTGGCCCAGGAGGTCTTCCTGCGTGTCTACCGCGCGCGCGAAGATTATGTTCCGAGCGCCAAGTTCACCACGTGGCTCTTTCGCATCGCCACGAACCTGGCGCTCAATTCGGTACGCGATACGCGCTACCAGCGCATGGAGGTCTCGCTCGACGCGCCGGTGACGGCCGACGCCGAGGACGGCGAGGAAAGGACGCTCGATGTTGCCGAGAAGAATCCAAATATCGAGCAGCATCTGATCGAGGAGGCGCGAAAGGAAATGATCCGGCATGCCATTGACAAGTTGCCGGAAAAGCAGCGCGCGGCGGTGCTCCTGCACAAATATCAGGAATTGGATTACGGAGAGATTTCCAAAATCCTGAACTGCTCGGAAAGCGCCTTGAAGTCGCTGTTATTTCGTGCGTACGAGTCGCTGCGGGTCGAACTCGCGCCCCTCGTCGCCAGGGCGGGGAAGCTGCCGGGCTGAAATTTGGCGTGCTGTCGCGGGTGAGTGCTGGAGAGAGATTTGCGAAGCTGGAGATGCCAGTTATGAGTTGCACTCGGATGGAAGGAAAAATTCTGAGCTATATCGACGGGCGCTTGAAGGAGAGCGAGCGCCTCGAAGTCGAGAAGCACCTTGCTGCGTGCGCCGCGTGCAAGCTGCGTGTGAACGAATTCCGCTCCGTTAGCGCGCTGCTCGATGAGTTGCCGCAAATCGAGCCTTCGCCGGCCTTTGATTTGCGCGTGCATGCGCTGGTGGCCGCCGAGCCGCCGAAGCGCAGTTGGTGGTCGTGGCTCGCGCTTTCGCCGCGCGTGGCGTTTGCCGCCGCGCTCCTGCTGCTCGCCACCGTGTGGATTGGGTCGCGTCCGCCGGAAATTCAAAACGTACCCGAGCAGGACATGACCGTGCTCGAAAATTACGACGTGCTCTCGAATTTCGCGCCGTTGACGGAGTTGCCGCCGCCCGCGGCCGATCCATCGCAGACAAATCAGCCGTCCGGCAGCCAGCCGGATGACGGCGGCGACTCCGGTTCGGCGCACAGCATGTAACCGTGTGAGAGGCATGTGCGAGTTTGAAAAAGACGTGGCTTTCAGGCGGCCCCGAGAGGAATGCCTGAGGTTCTTAGTGGAGTAGCGCGGAAAACATGAAGCTGACTTCCCAGTTCGGTCGCTTTCTGCGGATGCTGGGTATCGCGCTGGTGCTGATTTCTCCGGTGTGGGCGGCACAGCACCCGCGTGGCATGGCACGGCAAGCTCGTCCGCAGGTGGCCGCCCGCCAGCAAGCCCGCGAGCAGCGCCAGGAACGCCAACAGCAGCGCCAAGAGCGTCAGCAACAGCGGCGTCAGCAGCAGCCGGAGCAAAACCGCCCGCCGCGTACCGACAATAATTTCAATTCCACTCGGGGGCCGGAGGCAAATCCCAACCGGCCGCCGAACGCGAATCCAAATCGCGATTCGAACCGTCCTCCCAATGTCGTCCGTCCGCGCGACATGACGCCCGAGCAGCGCCAGCGCTTCTTCCAGAATGAACGCAAGTTTGATCAGCTCTCGCCGCAGCAGAAGCAGGATTTACGGGACCGCGCGCGCGTCTGGAATCAGATGACCCCGGCGCAGCGCGACCACATCCGCAACGACGTGATTCCCAAGTGGCGGCAGCTTCCGCCGGATCGCCAGCGCGCCATTCAGCAGCGCCTCGGCGTGCTGCGCAACATGCCGGAATCCGCACGAAACGAGCACTTGAACGATCCCAATTTCACGCGCGGCATGAGCGAAGAAGATAAATCCATGCTCCGCGACCTTGCCCACATGCACGTCGGCGGCGCGCCCGAATCCCCCAACTCGAATCAGTAGGCGCACGGCTCAACACCGAACGGACCGGAGCCTTGGCGGCGATTTTCGATCCGCGCAGTACGGCGGTTTGTCCGCATTGACACGACAGAAGTGTCGCGGCATTGTGTTTGCCGATGCGATGCTTCACCGCTCGCCGCGGTGACGCATCCGCTCCGCATCGAAAAGGGTGGAGGCCCCCATTCCGTCGGCATCGACGCGCTTTCGCGCGCTGCAGCATCGCAATTTTCAGCTTTTTTTCGGCGGCCAGCTTGTTTCGCTGATTGGCACGTGGATGCAGTCCACGGCGCAGCTCTGGCTGGTGTACAAGCTGACCGGCTCCGCGGCGCTCTTAGGTGTTTTCGGCTTCGCGAACCAGATCCCCATTTTGCTTCTCGCTTCCGTCGGCGGCTATATCGGGGACCACTACAATCGCCACAAAGGCGTCATCTGGACGCAAGCTGCCGCGATGTTCCTTGCTGTGCTGCTTGCCGGCCTCACGCTTACCGGCTTTGTCCAAGGGCTCCGCGGCGCGTGGATTATTATCGTCGTCGCTTTCCTGGTCGGCATTGTGAACGCCTTCGACGTTCCGATCCGCCAGGCATTTCTCGTGCAAATGGTCGGCAAGGAAGATTTGCCAAACGCCATTGCTCTCAATTCCTCGATTTTCAATGGCGCGCGCGTCTTCGGTCCGGCGATTGCCGGCGGCGCGATTGCTTGGCTCGAAGCGCATCGGGTGAAAAGCCCCGAGGGCTGGTGCTTTCTGGCGAACGGCATCAGCTTTCTGGCCGTGATCGCCGCGCTCCTCCTGATGCGCATCGAAACCGTCCAAGCCAAACCCGCTGATGGCTCCGCGTTCCGCAATTTTCTCGAAGGTTTCCGTTTTGCCGTCAGCGACTATCCCACGCGCTCGGTCTTGATCTTGCTCGCGCTCCTCAGCCTTTTCGGTTTGCAGTACTCCGTGTTTCTGCCGGTCTTTGCAAAAGATGTGCTGCATCGCGGCGCGGAAGGCTTTGGTCTCCTTCTGAGCACCGCGGGCGTCGGTGCTGTGCTGGGTGCGTTGCAATTTGCCGCGCGCACCAGCTACAAAGGCCTTGCCAAATGGATTGCTTCAATGGCCACTATGTGTGCCATTTGCCTCATTCTGTTTTCGGAGTCGCACCTGTTCTGGCTTTCGGCCGGGCTGCTCTTCGTCATCGGCTTCACCGCCACTTCCCAAATGGCCGCCACCAATACGACCGTGCAGAATCGCGTTCCCGATGAACTCCGCGGCCGCGTCATGGCCGTCTATGCCACGCTGTTTATGGGCGTGCAGCCCATTGGGTCGCTACTTGCGGGAGGCGTGGCCAAACGTATCGGCGCTCCGCGCACGCTGGGCATTTTTGGCATCTTCGTTCTGATTGCCAGCGTTAGCTTCGCGTACCACGTATTTTCACGCCTCCGCCAGCGAGCCACTGCCAACCCAGAACCCGCAAAGTCGCCTTAGCTCGGTTTGACGCACCGCCACACCGCACTTCGTACTACAATCGGCGCCACGGTTGTCAATTCGCCCATGCGGCAGACGCTCCTCGCATCGCTCCTGTTTGCTTCTCCTCCAGTGGAGGGGGCCTCTGTGCTCGGTATTGCGCTGTTCGTTATTGGCCTGTGGACTGCCAGGAATGCAATCGCCGAAGCGCGTGGCCTCGACAAAGTCGTCGCGCTGAGCAATGTGTGTTTCGCCATACCGCTTGCTGTCTTCAGCGCGGAACATCTCTTCAGCGCGCAATTCATCCTGCCCCTTGTTCCCGCTTACATGCCTTGGCGGCTGTTCTTTGTCTATTTCATCGGCTTCGCCTTGATCGCCGCCTCCTTAAGCATTGCCACAAGCATCGGCGTGCGTTGGTCCGGATTGCTTTTCGGAATCATGATGTTCGCCTTTGTAGCGATGATCCATTTTCCAGGAGCTGTCGCTGCACCGCACGACCGGATTGTGCGGACGATTGTGTTCCGCGAGATGTCCTTCGGCGGCGCGGGATGGCTTCTGGCCGCGACCGCAGCCGGCGGATGGCGCAGCCAAATACGAAGGGCGCTGATAACGACGGGGCGCATCCTGATTGCCATCGCCGCGATTGTTTTTGGCGTGGAGCACTTTTTCCATCCGCTGGGGCTTCCCGGCGTCCCTCTGGAAAAGCTGACACCGGCTTGGATTCCTGGGCGTGCGCTGATTGACTATGTGACCGGCGCGGCGCTTCTCGCTGGGGGCGTGTGCTTTTTGCTGAACAGAAAAGCACGAGCCGCGGCCACATGGCTCGGCAGTTGGCTTCTGCTGCTGGTGATTTCGATCTATGGACCCGTTTTGATCCTGGCGCTTGCCAATCCCGCCGCCGCCATACAGATCGAAGGAATCAACTACTTCGCGGACACGCTGCTTTTCGCCGGGGGCATCCTTGCGCTGGCGAGCGCGAGCCGCGAGCGGAGCGAAATACCGAAGCCGCACGCGCAAGTGGAGGCGCAACGCGAAGTGGCTCCGGAAGGTTGAGGGTTTCCGCTGTCCACGGAGGGCAAGAAGGCCGTGCGCAGAGCCTCCAGCAAGACAGGATCGTTAGAAAGGGTTGGGACGATAGCGCCACGGTGCGGGATCGGATGGAAGCGCCGGGCAGTCCTGAGGGGGAACTCCCCGGTCTTGCCGGGTCACGCGCGGCGCCTCGTTCGATGAAGTTCGCGCGTTGTCGCCGGCTGCGGAGGTGAAGGGCACAGCCGCGTTCACCGGAACAAGAATGGCGTCAATTTCAGAGCGCAGCGGAGAACGGGAGCATACGGGGTCCGTGGCTCGGGGGTCACCGGCGAGCAGAAGCGCCTGGCAACGGCAGCCGCCGAAATCCTGTTCGCGGCGCTCACAGGACCGGCATGGTTCCTGCATCCACTCTTCTCCGCGGAATTTCTGGAATGCCGCCGAGCGTTCCCAAATTTCCGCAAGGCCGCGATTCCTCACATTCTCGAAGGAAAGGCTCGGAATCACACGAGCGGCGTGACATGGAAGCGCGTCGCCATTCGGCGCAATGAGCATAAGCTTGCGTCCCCACCCACCCATGCAGGGCTTTGGAAATTTCGCGTAGTAATCCGGCACAACGTACTCGACGCGAATTTTTCCTTCGAGCCGCTGCTGCGCGGCCCGAATCTCTTCCAGCGAAGCATCGAGCTGCGCCCGAGCAGGCAGCAGACGATCCCGATTCGCGAACGCCCAGCCGTAGTACTGCACGTTCGCGAACTCCACGCGTGTGGCCGAAGAGTTCTCGGCAATGGCCAGCATCGCGGAAATCTGCGCGATGTTGCGCCGGTGAATCACAAAATTCAGCGTGACCGCGACGCGGCGCGAGCCGAGCCATTCCAATACGCGGAGTTTTTGCGCGTGTGCGCGCGTGCCGGAGACTTCGGCGGCGATTTCCTCATCGGCGCCCTGAAAGCTGAGCTGAAGGTGGTCGAGGCCGGCGGCGACCAGCGCGTCCAGGCGGGTTTCGTCGAGGGGGATCCCGGAGGTTATGAGATTGACGTAGAGATTGGCGGCGCGAGCAGACCGCACGAGTTCGACAAGATCGGGGCGCGCGAGCGGTTCGCCTCCGGTGAAATCGGCGTGAAGCACGCCGAGCGCGGCGGCCTCGCGAAAAACGCGCGACCAGGTTTCCGTCGAGAGTTCGGAAGAGCGGACGGAAAGTTCGAGCGGATTCGAGCAATAGACGCAGTGCAGCGGGCAGCGATGCGTGAGTTCGGCGATGAGTGCAAGCGGAGGCGGCATGACGGGAGGAATCAGTCGACAGTTTACAGTCGAAAGCGGGAGAGAGGAAACATCGAGGGCGGTTTGTTGAAGTAGAGCCGAAACCGTGAAAAGCGGATTCCGGAATCGACGGGTTCCGGGAATGACAAACTCGGCGCGCGCCCGAGCGATTCAGGAAACATCGAGGGCGCGGTTTTTTTGGAGGAGTTGCAAGTAGCCCAGGATATCCTGCTCGACTCTTTCAGGTTGCGCTTTGGAGTAGAGCTGCTGAAGTTCGGAGATGATTTGCGCGACGGTGTGATTGCCGTCGCAGCGCTGGACGATCTCCAGGCTAGGCCCGTTGAGGCGAAGCGCGCGTTCGGGCATGAGAAGGACGCGCTGCTCATTCGAATCGCTGAGGCGAACGCCAGGAGCTAACCGCGGCTTGGAATTCCGGTCAAGCATAGGAGCTATGACGGCGCGAAATCATTGCGCGTCCTTGGCAGGGCGGAAGGCGCCGGGCGGCGGCCAGCCAGGATTGACGTAGGCAAAGTAGAGCGCATCGAGCTGGGCCCAAAGGATGTCGCACTTGGCGCGGAGGGCGGCGTGGCAAGAGTCCTGCTCGTCGCGGGTGCGGGCGTGTTTGACCACCCAGGCGAGCGCGAAATCGGCGTCCTCGGGGGCTTGCGTGAGGCGCCCGGTGAAGTAGTCAAGCCCG
>DASRCZ010000178.1:0-9360 GCA_035652855.1 Candidatus Acidiferrum sp. | reverse complement strand
GCGGGAGTTCGCGAGCGGCTCGGCGCCTTCGGGCACCATGGCCTGCTGCAAATTGTTTTCGGTCATTTCGCGGCCGAAGCTGCGGAAGCGAGCGCGGATGTGCTCGACGAGGTCATCGCGGAGACGGAGCTTGCGGCCGAGAACATCGGAAACGGCTTCGCGGGTGAGGTCGTCCTGTGTGGGGCCGAGGCCGCCGGTGGAAATGACGAGCGGAACGCGTTCGAGGGCATCGCGAAAGGCGTCGCGGAGAGATTCGCGGTTATCGCCGACGACGGTTTTACGGACGACTTCGATGCCAATCTTGTTGAGTTCCTCGGTGAGGAAGAGGGAATTGGTATCGACGCGGTCAGGACCCAGCAGTTCGGAGCCAACTGCAATGATTTCCGCTTTCATATTCAAGGCGAGATTTTAACCGAAGAGGGGCAGGCCGTGGACGTCCCAGTCGAGGGCGAAGACGGCGCCTTGCGGCATGGCCCTGCCGTCGTAAGTGCTGGTCGCCAGGATGGCGCGGCCGGAAGGCTGGAGGGCGAGGCCAACGAGGCCGGATCCGCTGAGGACGATTTCGGCGTGGCCCTCCGGAGAGATGCGTACGATGCCGCGGCGACCGCCGTGGGAAGCGGCAACGTACAGATTGGCGTCGCGGTCGAAAGCCATGCCTTGCGGGCGGCCAAGGCCACGGTAGAAGACGAGAACTTCACCGCCTCGGGTGATGCGAAACACGCGGTCATAGCTGGAGGTTGTAGGGCCGGTGACGTAGAGGTCGCCGGCTGGATGGAACGCGAGGTGGTAAGCCGATATGGAAGGTTCGAGAGTGGCGAAGACGAAAATCTCCCGGCTCGGGCTGATTTTGAAGATGGTGCCGCTGCGATCGCCGACGTAGAGATTTTCCTCGGCATCGAAGGCGATGCCGGTGGCGATGCCCATGCCCTCGACCCATTGTTCGGTACGACCTTCGGGAGTGACGCGATGAATCGTGCCGTCGTGACGGCAGGAGACGAAGAGATCGCCGCTGCGTGAGACAGCCAATCCGGAGGGATTCGTGAGAGACGTGACGAACGGTTTCACGCTGTAATTGGCGGTGATTTTATAGAGCGAGACCGGAACACGCTGGCCGCGCGGTCCGCTGAAGGTAACGTAAATATTGCCTTCGTGATCCAAAGCGGGATTCGCCACGGGGTGCAGGTTATCGGCGATCTGGAGACCGACGCAGACTGGGAAGGGCTGACTCTCGTGGCCGGCATTCACGACTCGCACGACTCCTCCGGTCGCCCCCTGGGGAACGCGAGCAATCAGGCGCGAATCGCTGGAAAGGCCGACGACTGCTTCCGCTTCGCCGAACTGCACCGTCGGACGAGCCTGGCTCTTCGAGGAGAATCCATGGCCATAGATGACGACTTCACCGCCGGGAATCGCAGCTGCGGGCAGGACTCGGTCGATGTGCGGAATGCTGTTCTTCTCTGGGGTTGATCCAAAACCGAATTTCATACCAGCCGGTTATATTACGCCAAAACTTAGGGCCAGCCGCAATATGATGGCGGCGTAAACGCCCGCCGCCCAATCATCCGCCATGATGCCCCAACCACGGGGCAGACGTTCGAGCCGCTTGATGGGGAAGGGCTTCCCGATATCGAAAAGGCGGAAGAGGACGAACCCGGCGAGTAAGTACTTCCAATTGAGCAGACTCAATGCCGAAAAGACGGCGTATTGCGAAAAATCCATACGGGCGGCCAGGTTGGGAAGAGCGACGGGAATGAGCGGGAGTATGAGGGCGATGTGCTGGCCAGCAACTTCGTCAATGACGACGTATTGGGGATCTTTCAGGCCGGAAGCGGCCTCGACTTTGGAACAGCTCCACACACCGAGGACGACGAGAAAGAAGATGAGCAGCAGCGCGCACGCTAGAGGGAGTGCAAGGGCGGCATTGTGAATGTCGGAGCCGGGCACGAGAAAGTGATTGTCCTTGAGCATGGCCTCGGCGAGCGGGCGGGAGGAAAAGAGGGCGCGAACGCTCGTGGGGCGCAAGAAGAAGAGGGCCGTCAGGACAGCGGTTAGGATGCCGACCAGGGAGCCGAAGGTACCTGGAGCCGTGGGTACGAAGCCGACCCCGAGGGCGGTGGCGAGCGCCAAGGGAAGCGAGAAGCTGGGCCTTGCAGCCGGAACGGATCTGGATATTTCAGTGTTCGGAATCATGGGGACCGGACAAATCCAGAATGATGGTTTTGTGCTTGCTTTCGCTCCGTTCGTCTTCGTCAAAAATGGGTTGGGAGACGACATACTTTTCCGAAGCCCAGTTGCCGAGATCGAGCAGGCGGCAGCGCTCGCTGCAGAAAGGGAAGTCTGCGTCTTTTGAGGAGTCCGTTGGCTTTTTGCAGATGGGACATTCGTGAGTCATTGCTGTTCGTTAGTGGTTCAGATTCTGCAGCAGGGCCGAACCTGCGTTGTAGACTGCATCTCTCGCACGGGCCGATGCCAAGGCCGGTGGCTACCCATCCGGCTGGCGATATGGCCAGGCGGGGGATTGTCCGTCAGAAGTAGCTTAGCGCAAAACGCGAAGGGGCGCTCCAGTGGCAATGCGCGCGAACGGCTGAACCGGAGCCGGTTCGCGGAACGTACTGGAGCGGCGAGGCGAGGGCAGGATTTCGGTAGCTCGACCAATCAGGTCATAGTCACCGGTTTTCGTGATCTCGATTCGCGCCATATCGCCGGGTTGGGCCGTCCGGCCGGCGACTTCGACGTCGGTGAGGTAGAGCTTGCCGTCAATTTCAGGGGCCATGCCTTCGAGGCGCGCCTCCCAAACCAGCGGATTTTCTTGCGACGGGCCTTCGATGAGGGCTGTATAGCTCCGAGCTTTGAAGCGGCGGAGATTCTCGCGCGAAATCTTCTTTTGGATGCTCATCAATTCATTGCGGCGGGCGGAAATGGTCGCGGAATCGACTTTGCCGCCGAGCGAAAAGCTGGCGGCATTGTCCACATCGGAAAATTCGAAGACGCCGAGCCAGTCGAACCGAGCGGCGCGAACGAAATCACACAGCTCGGCAAAATCGGCTTGTGTTTCGCCGGGGAAGCCGACGATGAAGGAACTGCGCAGCGCAATTCCGGGAATGGCGGCGCGAATGCGTTCGATCAGATTGAGGAAGGCTTCGCTGTGGGAGCCGCGCTTCATGCGAGCGAGGACGCCCCGGCTGGCGTGCTGAAGAGGCATGTCCAGATACTTGACGAGGCGAGGGTGCGCGGCGATGGTCTCGATCAATTTTGGCGTGACGCGATTGGGATAAGCATACAGAAAGCGAACCCAGGAGAGAGCTTCGATCTGGGCGAGTTTGGCGAGGAGTTGCGCAAGGCCGTCGCGAAGGCCAAGGTCTTCGCCATAAGAGGTGGTGTCCTGGCCGATGAGGGTGATCTCGCGAGCGCCAGCCTCGGCGAGGGTTTCCGCTTCGCGGACTACAGACTCGAAGCGGCGGCTGCGGAAGGCTCCGCGCAACTGGGGAATGATGCAGAACGTGCAGGGATGATCGCAGCCCTCCGCGATTTTGATGTAAGCGGAGTGTTTCGGAGTGGTAAGGATGCGCGGCGTCCCTTCGTGATAGAGGAAGGCGGGCGGCGCCGCGGGCAGGGCGGGGAGGACGCCTTGGACTGCTTCGAGTATGCGCTCGATTTCGCCGGTGCCGACGACGGCGTCCACTTCCGGGACCCGCTCGAGAATCTGCTCGCGGTAGCGCTCGACAAGGCAGCCCGCTACGATCAATTTCCGCGCGGAGCCGAACTTTTTGTGCTCCGCCATCTCGATGATGGCTTCCACAGACTCTTTCTGGGCCGCTTCGATGAAACTGCAGGTATTGACGACGAGGACTTCGGCTTCGTCGGCGCGGGGTGTAAGTTCGCAGCCGCCGCGCGCGAGAATGCCCATCATGACCTCGCTGTCGACGAGGTTCTTCGGGCAACCAAGGCTGACAAATCCGACTTTCATCGACCTTCGTTTTGTGTTCCGCAGGGATGGCCGATTCTGGATTGGGCGATTGCCGCAGCCATCCTGACGCCGCGAGACCCTGGCCCTGCCGGGAGCAACCGCGCCGCTGGAATCCTCGATTCTAGCACGCGCCATGGGTCCGGTCAGCGCATTTGACTTGAGCGCAGTGCCAGGCGGATTTGGCCAAGCAATGCACGGAGACGCGGCGCATCGCAAGGCGCGCCGCCAAATCGCGCCCGAGCATAGAGATTTGTGAACTCGATGACGTCTGGCGCCAGCGCGGGCTTCAATCCAGCCGCGAATTCAAGTGGCGTTTGCGTTTCGCTTCGCCGCAAACCGTGACGGCGCAAGAGCCGCAGCAACTCAGAGTAGAGCAGGGACGCCAATTGCGGGCTTGCCGCTCCGCCGCGCTTGCGCAACTGAAGAAACATGTGAAGCTGCCGGATGGCGCGGCGAATCAGATCGAAGCGGACGGCGAGGAGGAGGGCGACGAGCGTCACTGGAAAGAGAAATGCCAGCCCTCCATGCGCGAATTGCCAGGCGCGCATGCGGCGTTTGCCTGCATTTTGTTTGCGCTGAAACCAATCGCGGACGGCGTCCCGCCAATTGCGGGAACCGCGCTGGAGGTCCTGCGCTAGGACGACCTGATGCACGAAATCGTAGCTGATGACCCACTCGTTCCACATCAAAGAGAACCAGTCGGCGTACTGCCCGAGGCGTGTGAGGAAACCGGATTCTCCGGCAGGCGCGGCGGGTGTGGGGTCGAAAACGGTCCAGCCGTTCCCGGGAAAGTAAGCTTCGACCCAGCTATGCGCGTCGCTTTCGCGAACGATATAGTCGCCGCCGAGGTCATTGTATTCGCCGGGAAGGAAGCCGTTGACCTCGCGCGAGGGAATGCCGAGCGTTCGCAGCATGACGGCCATGGCCGTGGCGAAATACTCGCAATGGCCGGCGCGAGTCTCGAAGAGGAAATGTGCCAGGGGATCATTGGCCGGATCGCCGGTCAGAACGAGGGTATAGCGAAAGTTGGCGCGCAGGTAGTTTTCGAGAGCAACAGCTTTGTCCACGGGCGTTTGGCTGCCGGCGGTGATTTCGCGCGCGAATTTGGGGATGCGCGGATCGAGATCTTCGGGCAATTGCAGATCGCGCGCCGCGATCGTATCGGGATAGCCGGTTCCGGCATTCCGCAGTTTCGAGAGATCGAACGGAGGCAATCGCGAAAAGCCCGTGTAGCGGATGGAGGCCGAGTTGTGAAAGGGATTGGAGATGGAGCCGGTGGCATCGCGGAAAAGGTAGATGCGGCGGCGCGGCGCGTAGGAGGTGCCTTCGCCGGTGAAATTGCCTCGAAGAGCAATCGGTGTTCCAGGGACGAAGATTGCGTCTGTAGCGAGCGGTTCGAGCAGGACGGTGTACTGCAACGCAGGCTGGTGTCCCTGGATTTGGTTGGCCTCCGAAAAGATGACCCAGCCATCGGAGCTTGCTGGCATCGCGACAGCGGAGCGGTCCGCGGAGAACCAGCGCCTTCCGTCAAAGGTGTCGAGCGCGACGCCGCGCCAGCGCAGCCGGTCGTAGGGGACCGGCTGACCTGTTTCGATGCGCATCACAAGCGAGGTGTTCTTCTTGATTTCGCCGATTTCGCCTAGCTCGACGTCCTTGGTGAAGCCCGACATCAGCTGGGGGGCAAGGCTGGTGCGGCCCATGTAGCCGGCGCGAAAACGCGGGAAGAAAAAGAAGAGCGCGGTTCCGAGAATGACCGCGCCGATGACGACGCTGAGGGTGGCGAGCCCAAGGGCGCGAGCCATGCGGCGTTCGCGTTGCGGCTGCAAGGCGGCGGCGGACGTAATGGTTCCGCGGGCGCCGCGCCGGAGTTCCATGCTGGCAAAAGTGCCGGCGGCAAAAACCAGATAGACGAGAAATACGCCGAGAAAAGTGGTGTCAACGGTGAGCACCGCGGAAGCCAGAATCCCGGCGAAGGAAAGCATGGCCAGGAAGAGCGCGTCGCGGTCCGTCGAGGCACTGAAGAAGCGCACCAGCATGATGAACAGGAGGAAATGAACCGCGGCGACCAGCGCGGCATAGAGCGGAGGATTCGGCGAATTTTCCGTGAGCATCCGGGAGAAAAACAAAGCATCCAGAGGAAAAAAGGCGAGATAGCCGATAACGAGCCAAGTGGCTCGCGAGCCGGTAATCTCCGGAGGGTAGGAGCGCCAGAGGCGGTGGCCCTTGTAGAGAACGGCGGCCAGCGCAACTGCGCAAGTAAGAAGATCGAGTTTGCCAGTGGCGACAAGTGAGCAAATCGAAGTCAGCAAAAGGAAGAAGAGTGATGCGCGGAAAAAACGCTCGGCCGGAGCGGGAGTCGCGGTCGGCAATGCGGTGGAGGCCGCCATGGCGGACACGTTTATCCTAGCATCGCCGGACGCCGCGAAGGCGTCCGGATAGCCTAAGAATTACGGCGTTTCTCGTTCGGAGTCTGCGGCAAGGCTGCCCGCGCGACTTTGCGCGTAAGATTCGATACCGGCACGGCGTCAAGTCCCTCGAGTGGCAAGACCTTACCGGCTTCGATGTGCGGCAATTGCTTCAGCGAAACCCGGAAGGGCGTGACGCGCACGTCCCGATACGTAATGGCGTGACGAACATCCTTCAGGGGCAGAAAGTCTGCGGATTGCACTTCGGCGGAAGCTCCGAGCAACCGGAGATATCGGCGGAGAGCGGATTCCGCGCTTCCGTTCACGGAGACGGTTGGGAAGTGCCACATTTTTGAAAGCAGGGAAGGGAGGTGGTTCGCTGCGCCGTCTCCGTTTGTGGCGGAAAGGGGAGGAGGGAGCAAGAGGGTCCGGCCCTTTGCGTCCAGGAGAACCGCGGCGGCCAGCCGAACTTGCACAGGGGCGCGCTTCTTGCGTTTTTCGGGCAGGGACTCCGCGAGGCCGAGCTTGCGGCCTTCGCAGAACTCACCGACCGGACAGAGCAAACACCGCGGCGCACGCGGCGTGCAAACGGTAGCGCCGAGCTCCATCATCGCCTGATTCCAGTCGCCGGGAGTCGCGGAGTCGAGCAAGGCGTCGGCGGCCATCTGCAAGTTGCGCCAACGGCCGGCCTCACGCAGGTTGCCGCGGATTGCGCCGAGGCGGGCAAGAACGCGCGCGACGTTGCCATCAAGAACGGCGAGTTTTTCGCCGTACGCGATGCTGAGAATCGCCGCAGCCGTGTAGCTCCCGATTCCGGCTAACGCCAGCGCCTCTTCGCGCGCTTGCGGAAACTCTCCGCCGTGCTTCGCCAAAATCTGACCGGCCGCCTTTTGAAGATTCCGCGCACGGCTGTAATAGCCAAGCCCGGCCCACAACCGCAGCACCTCCTGCTCCGGCGCCTCGGCGAGCGTCTGCACATCGGGAAAGCGCTGGAGGAATCGCTGGTAGTAGGGAATCACTGCGGCAGCGCGCGTTTGCTGCAACATGATTTCGGAGAGCCAGATGTGGTAGGGATTTCTGGTGCGGCGCCACGGCAAATCGCGCCGGTGCAGAACGAACCACGCCAGCAGTCGCTTACGGAATTTCGCAAGAGCACTGCCACTGAGAGTAAGAGCGAGATTCTTTCGCATGGTCCGCGCCATTCTCGCACACGACCGGTTATTTGGCCCTGTGCCAGCCGTGTTCGGGCACGGACACGCAATCCCATAACCGAACAGGCGCTTTGTCTGGAACGCCCGGCTTTCCTCGTAAACCATGCGGAAAGCGCTGCTTGCGCCGAAAAAGGGTGGATGGAGGGTTGCTGGAACGGGCTTGAAACTTCCGGCTGCGTATCCGTCGGCGACTCTGGAGGCCAAGGTGAACTGGCTGTTGCAGGATATCCGCTACGCATTTCGCATGCTGTTCAAGTCCTGGGGCGTGACGCTGATCGCTGTAGCGACGCTGGCACTCGGCATCGGCGCAAATACGGCCATCTTTTCCGTAGTGGATGCCGTGATTCTAAGACCCCTGCCGTTTCGCGATGCCGGCCGGCTCGTTTCCGTGACGGAAACGTTGCCCGGATTTTCCAGTGCCATCCCGATGAACGCGCCGGATTTCCACGCCTTCAATGAGCGCCAGAATGTTTTCTCGGCTATGGGAATTTACAGCAATAAGCATTTCGACCTTTCGGGGACGGACACGGCCGAGCGCGTGAACGGCGCGCGCGCTTCGGCTTCGGTTTTCCCGTTGCTCGGCGTCTCACCCATTCTCGGCCGCACGTACACGGAGGAGGAGGACCACCCGGGGCACGCCGTAGTGATTTTGAGCTACGGCTTGTGGCAGCGCCACTTCGGAGGAGATGAAAACGTAGTTGGGAAAACGATTCAACTGAATCGCGAGCCGTATACCGTGATCGGGGTCATGCCGAAGACCTTCGCTTTTCCCCAGTACGGAGAGGGCTGGGGAAATGAACCTGCAGCGCTGTGGGTGCCCATGGCTTTTACGCAGGAAGAGAACAGCGGGTGGGGCAATATGTACAACCACAGCGTGGTGGCGCGCCTGAAACCCGGCGTTACTCTCGCGCAGGCACAGGCGGATTCGGCCCGCGCCATTGGCGAAGTCGAGAAGCTCTATCCCGCGGCGATGATTGCTTTCTTTCGGGGCGCGCACGTCGGCGCTTCGGTTGTTCCCTATAGTCAGACGGTGACCGGAAACGTGCGCCGGCCGCTGCTCCTGATGTTGGTTGCCGTCGGCTTGGTTCTGCTGATTGCCTGCGCAAACGTTGCGAACCTCCTGCTGGCTCGCGCGACTTCGCGGCAAAGGGAGATCGCGGTTCGGGCGGCGCTGGGCGCGGACCGCTGGCGGCTGACGCGCCAGCTGATGGCGGAGAGTTTGGTGCTTGGTCTGGTTTCGGGCGTGGCGGCCATTCTTCTGGGAGCCTGGGGGATGCGCGTGCTGCTCGCGATCGCGCCCTCGGAATTGCCGCGCCTGGCGGAGGTGCGGATTGACCTGCGGGTGCTGGTCTTCGCGCTGGGACTTTCGCTGCTCACCGCGATTCTCTTTGGCATTCTGCCAGCGCTTGAGGCGACCCGCATTGATCCGCATGACGCGCTGAAGGAGGGTGGCCGCAGCGGAGGTGCGTCGCGCGGGCGCCGGCGCATTCAGGACCTGCTCATCATTTCGCAGACCGCGCTGGCAGTCATGCTGTTGATTGGCGCGGGGCTTCTGGTGCGAAGCTTTGCGCACCTGCTTGAGACGGATACGGGCTTTCGTCCGCAGCATGTCGTGACCGCGACGGTCCCGTTGCCACTGCGCGCCTATTCGAAGGCGGCGAACATCCGGACGTTCTGGCAGGAACTGTTGCGCCGCTCGGAAGCTCTGCCCGGCGTGACCGCGGCAGGCTTTTCGACGGATCTTCCGCTGAACTCGCAGGAGCACGACGCCGTTACC
>DASRCZ010000177.1:0-2599 GCA_035652855.1 Candidatus Acidiferrum sp. | reverse complement strand
CCGTTTCTGCATCAACTCGATCTGCTTGGCCTGCTCAGGGAACTGCTTTCCGTACTCCGCATACAGCTTCTGCCAGTTTGCCCGCAGTTCGGCGCCGCGCTTCCCGATTCCAGCCTGAAAATGCTCGCGCACTCCCTCAGGCACCAAGAATTGCTCATTCTCTGGCCACCCGTAGTTTCGCTTCGCCAGCTTGACTTCCTCAACCCCCAGTGGCTCGCCGTGGGCCTCATACGAATCCTGTTTGTGCGGCGAGCCATAACCGATGTGACTGTCAACGACGATCAACGTAGGCGCGTCTTTTGCTTTCAGCGCCTTCTCGTATTGCATTCCGAGCATGCGAAGATCGTTGGCATCCGCCACGCGCGTGACATTCCAGCCGTAGCCAAGAAATCGCGTCATCACATCCTCGGAAAAGGACCATTCCGCCGGTCCGTCCAGCGTTACGCTGTTGTGGTCGTATATCCAACACAGGTTGGAAAGTTTCAGGTGGCCTGCGAGCGACGCCGCCTCCGCCGCCACTCCCTCCATGATGTCGCCGTCTCCGCAGATGCACCACACCCGAAAATCGAAAATGTCGAATCCAGGCCGGTTGTAATTCGCCGCCAGCCATTTGCTCGCCATCGCCATTCCCACGCTGTTCCCCGCGCCCTGGCCGAGCGGCCCCGTTGTGGTCTCCACTCCCGTCGTGATGTGCGACTCCGGGTGTCCTGGCGTCCGGCTATCGATTTGCCGGAATCTCTTGATCTCATCGAGCGATACCGCCAACTCGCTCGAAACACGGTTCTGCGCATCCACCGCCCGCACGCCCGCCAGGAACAGCGTCGAATACAAGAGCATCGAAGCATGCCCCGCCGATAGCACAAAGCGGTCCCGGTTGGGCCACGTCGGATCCGCTGGATCAAACCGCAAATAGTTTTGCCAAAGCGAAAAGACCACCGGCGCCAGCCCCATTGGCGCGCCGGGATGCCCCGAATTTGCCTTCTGCACCGCATCGATCGAGAGCGTACGAATGGTATTGATGGCTAGCAGGTCCAGGTCCTGACTCACATGTTCTCCTGTCGCGGGTTGGAGGGCTCCCGCGCTCTCGTTCAGGTTTTAGATGCTTTCGTTCTCGCCACGGGTGAGAGGGATTTTACACCAAGCCAGCCGCGCAATGTTGCCTTCACCAACGTCGTTCCGATGCCGTTCGTGCGGGGCATTGAAATGAGCGCCTGCTTTAAAAGCAGGGCTCTTGTTACCTGAAGTCCGCGAGCACGAATCGGACGCACCATTTCTCTCGAGATTCGCCTATTCCCTTTTATTCGCATTTCCGCCTAAGCGGGGAACTGGTGTAGGATGTGGCCCTGCGCCTCGGAGGTTCTCATGTCCATCACCTTCACCCTCAACGGAAAATCCGAAACCGTCGACGTCAGCCCGGAAATGCCATTGCTCTGGGTCTTGCGCGACACCCTCAATATGACCGGCACAAAATTTGGCTGCGGGATGGCCCTTTGCGGCGCCTGCACGGTGCACATCAACGGCGAAGCAACGCGTTCGTGCATCACCCCGATTTCCTCCGTCTCCGGCAAGAATGTGACAACCATCGAGGGCCTTTCCGCGAACGGCTTGCATCCGGTGCAGCAGGCCTGGATCGAAGAAGACGTGCCGCAGTGCGGCTATTGCCAATCCGGACAAATCATGGCGGCGGTGGCGCTGCTGGCGAAGAAGCCGCATCCGAGCGATGCCGACATTGATGATTTCATGAGCGGCAATATCTGCCGCTGCGGAACGTATCAGCGCATTCGCAAAGCGATTCACCGCGCCGCCGGCGCCAAAGCCTAACCCGCATTCGCTTCCCCTTGCAAAGTTCGCTTCAGGAGTTCGCCATGTCCTCGAATACTCTTGTTGATCGACGCGCCTTTTTGAAGACGGCGACGGCCGGCGGCGCCGTGTTGTTGATCGGATGCCATCTTCCTGGTAACGGGGCGCCCGCGGCAGGTTCGCAAGAGAAGCCGGGCGTCAATCCTTTCAACGCCTGGGTGCGAATAACCCCGGACAATCAGATCACGCTGATCCTCGGAAAATCCGAGATGGGCCAGGGTGTGAGCACAGCCCTGCCGATGATTTTGGCGGAAGAGATGTGCGTCGAGTGGGACCAGGTAAAAGTCGAGCAGGCGCCCACCAATCCGAAGATTTACGCGCATGGTACCGGCGGAAGCGGAAGCGTGGCGGGATCGTATCTCCCGTTGCGGCAAGCCGGCGCCGCGGCGCGGGAAATGATGATCACCGCGGCGGCGAAGCACTGGAACGTGGTTCGCGAAACCTGCAAGGCGGAAAAGGGCGGGATCCTGCACGGCGCGCGAAAGAATTTTCTGACCTACGGCGAGTTGGTCGCGGAGGCCTCAAAGCTGCCGGTCCCGAACCTCAACAAAGTGCCGCTGAAAAATCCGGATGACTTCACCATCATCGGGCATGATATGCGCCGGCTGGAGGCCCGCGATAAGGCGACTGGCGCGGCGAAATACGGAATCGATTCGCGCGTTCCGGGGATGCTCTACGCCGTAGTGGCGCGATGCCCCGTGTTCGGCGGAAAGGTGAAATCCTTGGACGCCACGAAAGC
>DASRCZ010000176.1:0-15444 GCA_035652855.1 Candidatus Acidiferrum sp. | reverse complement strand
AGCGTCACGCTGTATTTGTATCCGGAGTTGTCGAACCCGAATCCTCCCCGGTAGCTCCCGCCGTGATCATGCCCGCCTCCGCCCGGGCCACCCCGCGCTCCCCCGAAAGCTGGCCCCTGTCCAGGTCCGCCCGGCCCACGGTTGATTTCTTCCTTCTTCCCAAAGCCAAACGTCTTGCTCAGCCGCAGATTCAGCGAGAAGCGAGCCGGCCCAGTTAACGAATTCACCGGCACAATGGCTTCGCCCGGTTGCGGCACTAGGTTGAAGCTCCCGAACCGGTTTGTGATCACGTTCGCGGGATTCGACTGCGGCGTCGCAAAGGACGGCCGGTCATTGAAGATCGAATCACCATTCACGTCCTGGCCGATGGTGACCGTATACGGTACGCCTGAACTCGCAACAAGGAACGGACTGAGCCGGAATCCATGCGGAATGCCCCACGTTCCGCCCATAAAAATGCGCTGGCGAATGTCGAAGGGGGAGCGCCCGTAATCCAGGCTGATGTCGTTGTTGTACGTCGGAAAACTCGAGATTCCGCCCGTATCGCCTTTCGCGTAGTTCAGCGTGTAGTACCCAAAGAGCGAGAGCTTCGTTCCCAGCCGGATGCTGCTGTTAATGATGAACTGGTTCTGCTTGAACACGCCCTCGGACTGATACTGATAGATGTTGTCCAGATTGCCCGCGATCGGCCGCGGGTCCGTGGAAGCGCAAGGCAAGGCCGGGCAAATCGGCGCGTTGATATTCTCCGTAAAGAACTGGTGGTTGCCGCGCGAGTTCAGATACGTAAACGCGATGTTCGCGGATTTGGAAAGCTGCCGCTCAAGCGTCACCCCCGTCTGCATCGTGTACGGCGAGCGCAGATTCGGATTCGCCTGATACACGGTCGTATTGCTCGTGGCAGTGCTCTGCAGTTGCGCCAGCGATGGAACATTGTTCAAATAAAATTGCGGATTTTGCACCACGAATTGCTGCTGCACCACTCCATTCAGCCGCTCTTGCTGCACGATGGATTCATATGTGAAGCGGTCGTAGAAAATGCCGAACCCTGCCCGCAACACCGTTTTCGGCGGCTTGTTCCCTTTCGCGTCCAGGCCCCAGGCCACCCCGAGCCGCGGCGCAAAGTCCGCGTGATCGCCGAGGTCGTTTTGCGTTTCAAAGCGCAGCCCGTAGCTGAAGGTCAGATTCGAGCGCATCCGCCAGTCGTCCTGCGCGTAAAGCCCCGCATCAACATAGCTCACTGTAGCGAGCCCCGTTCCCGTCGTCACCGCGTATTGGCTCGCTCCGCCGCCCATCTGGCTGATTTGCTGAAACGTGAGCGGCGGATTCGCGGCCAGTCCTGCTAGCGTAATTTGGTACGTATCGATACCGCGCAGAATGGGGCATGGCGCGGCAACGCCCGCCGGGCAAGTGGACGGATCGGGATTTGCGCGCGTTCCAAAAACAAATGTTCCGTTGAAGTTCGAGTTTGCAAAATTGTCGTCCTGATTCGTCCGCACGCGCACCCCGAATTTCACGAAGTGCTTGCCACGGTTCATGGACGTCATGTTCTGCACTTCATAGCGCGTAAGTTGATCGCTGATCCGCCCTTGGCTGTTCGCGCCCCCCACGAACGCGCCCTGCACGTCGATCGTTGGCGCCGTGAAAGCGAGTGGATTCTGCTCCGTATCATCCCGCACAAATTGAAAGCGCGTCTCATTGATGATCCTTGGGCTTACGATCTGCGTATCGCTCACTTGCAGCGTATGCTCGGTCTCCAGCGAGTTGTAAGCCTGCGAACTCAAATTGAACTGCCCCACGCCCTCGTTGTCCGCCGTGTCCCGGAAGTATTGGTAACGCACCGTCAGCGTGTTGCCCGGCGTAAGCTGAAAATCGGCGCGCGGGCTCAGGTTAGTGCGCGTGGTCGGATTGCTCACACTTTGGCTGAACGGTGTTACCTCGAATGAGCTCGGGTCGAGCACCTGCGCGCTCACAATGCCGAGATTCTGGATGTCCCGGCGCTCGAGATTGAAAAAGAACGATGAGCTTTTGCTCATCGGCCCCCCCACGCTCGCGTGAAACATCGTCGAATCGTAGCCGGGCAGCGAGCCTCCGGCTGGCGCCGTCTCGAAGGGGTTGCGCGAGTTAAAAGCCGACGTATTGCCGGTCAGAAACGCTTCGCCGTGAAATTTGTCCGTCCCCGGCTTCGTGAGAATCTCGATGCGGCCGTACCCGAGCTTGTCGTATTCCGAGGAGAACGGATTCTGGTTGATGCGAATCTCGCGAATCGACGACTTCGGCGGAAGCTGCCCGCCGGTAAACCCGTCAATATAAATCTGACCGCCGTTTGGCCCCGCCGAAGGCCCGGCGAGCGCTTGCAATTCCGATGACAATTCATCGGGATCATCCGACAGCGCGTCCAGATCCTTCTGCCGCAGCACAATCGCCCCGGCATTCGAGCTCGGATTCACATCCAGCTGCGTCGTCGAGTCCGATACGTGGACCTTCTCTTCCTGGACTTCGATCGAGAGCGAAATATCCAGCTTGACGTTGTCGCCCGCCTTCAGAATCACGCCTTCCTGCGTAAAAAGCGCAAAGCCCGCCGCAACGGCCTTCACCACATACGTTCCCGGAGCGAGGTTCTTCAGTTCGTACGCGCCATCCTTGTTCGTCTGCGTGTCGATAGAAGCTCCAGACGGCGTGGTCACCAGCACGGTAGCCCCCGGCACCACGGCGTGCGAAGGATCCGTCACTTGGCCGTGCAGCGTAGCGCTGCCGCCCTGGCCGCGGGAATACGCCGGCAACAAAATCGAAACAAGCGCCATGGCGAGAATGGCCCAGCGCTGACAACAATGAGTCTTCATCAAGTCTCCTGATCCAACCGAATGCTCTGTACACCCGGCGTCACGGCGTGGCGCCTGGTTCGCTCGGAGCCGCGCCCAAGCTCCACGGGGAAAGTAAGGTCGAGTTGCCTTCGGGCGCCGCTTGCAAGATTGGTTCAACGCCGGCCAGCAACGTGATCGCCGTGGATGGCAAGTCCGCGCTGCCTTCGGTGGCCACAATCATTACGGCGTCGCCCTTTTGCAGGTCGGATAGCGCTGCGGCAGGCATCCGATTGATCATCTGCTGGAAGTCGCCGCTTCCCTGCCGCGCGCCGTTCGCGCCTGCTGCTCCATTCGGTCCCCCTTCGAGCTGGGCCGCTGACCGCGCAGCCGGCTGCCCGGAGCGGCTCGTCTCCGCACGCCCTTCGCCGGAACTTCCCGGTGCTTGACCACTTGCCGGTGCGCCTTTCAGGCGGATGGCAATCCGCTGTGCCACCGGCGCCGGCAGTTTGCGAAGCTGCGACTCGGGCGTGATCTTGATCGTGACCGGCTTTTTCGTGGCGAGATCCTGAACCACAAGCGTGCCCCCCGCTGCATCAATCGCGGAGACCGTGCCGGCTATATTGCGAAATGTCCCCGAAACCACTTCGTCCGCGGTAAGCTCAGTCCCGTCGGCGCTTCGGCTGCCGCGCGCGCGCAGTTGGTCGCCCGCTTTGATCTGTGTTATCGGCGCTGGCTTGGCGTCGTCGAATTTTGTCGAATCCGGGGCATAGCGGCGCAGAATCGTGCTGCTCGAAACGTGTATCGTCACGGTCTTTTTCTCGCCGAGCGAAGACGTTGTGATGCTAACCGTCCCTCCCGCCGGATCAACGGAATTCACCAAGCCGCCGACGCCGTTGCGCAGCCATTCCTCGCGTTCGTGCGCCTGCTTTGCGGCGATATCTCCCTTCGAGATCGTTATGATCGAGGTAGCCAGAAAAACCTTGCCGTCCGGAGAGGGCGCTCCGCGCGCGATGACACGGTCGCCCGCCTTGAGATCGGAAAAGAGAATCGCCGTGGCCGCCTTCAGATCCCGCTGTCCCGGTTCAACCCGCAAAACCTTGGCGTTCGGCCCGGCCTGAACGATGAGTTCGCCTCCCGAGTCGGCTGTCAGCGTAATGGTATTCCCCGCAACGGCTTTAATGGTTCCAACGGGCCGCGGCTGGACCGCGGCTTGTCCGTTAGGTCGCGCTCGTGCCGTGAGCGGCAGGCCCAAGCCACTGACAATCGCCAGCACGAATCCGATTCGCTTTTGTGCTCTTTTGCGACCGGCATCTCTCCGGCAGTGCATGAATTCTCGTGGCATTCGTGACGCAACCCCGTCCCACATTCGTCAGCGATTAGACGTATGGTTCGCCCTGATTCGTTTCACACCGCGTATCGCAAGGCTCTCAAGTTTTGGGCAATGAGCTTTCGAGGCGGCACGCGACACCCCGGTAAAAGCCTGGCATGGGCCGCTCTCCCGGCACGCGCGCGCTGGCAAGAATGCTTTGACTTCTCAATGGCTGCAGCTCAGCTTGTGACGCTCGAAACACCTGACCCCGCCGGCAGCGCCTTCTTCGGCGGCCTGCTAGACTGTTGCCGATGCACCAGGTTCCGGCCATTCGTATCCGGGCATTGAACCGTGCCCCGATTCAACCCAGCGGGCATTTCGTACTCTACTGGATGATCGCCAACCGGCGGCTCACCGCGAATTTCTCCCTCGACCGGGCGCTGGAACTATGCAGCGAATTGCACAAGCCTTTGGTGATTTTCGAAGCCCTCCGATGCGATTATCCCTGGGCGAGTGACCGCCTTCATGGCTTTGTCTTGGACGGTATGGCGGAAAATGCCGCCGCGTGCGAACGGTACGGTATCACCTGCTTCTGCTATCTCGAACCTGCCCGCGGCAGCGCCTCGGGTCTGCTCCAGTCCTTGGCGGCTGACGCTTGTGCCGTGGTGACCGATGACTTCCCATGCTTCTTTCTTCCACGAATGGTGAACGCCGCCGCCGCCAAGCTTCACGTGCTCCTCGAAGCAGTCGATTCGAATGGTCTGCTGCCACTGCGCGCGACCGAGCAGGTATTTGCCCGGGCCTTCGGCTTCCGGCGCTATTTGCAAAAGACGTTGCCAGATCACATCTCTCACGTTCCGCGAAACAACCCGCTGCTCAGCGCGCCAATCGCGCGGCATGCCACGCTTCCCGCGGCGATAGCCAAACGATGGCCCCCTGCGAACAAAGATGTCCTGAAAAAGGGCCGGCGCCTTCTTGCCCGCTTGCCGATTGACCATCAAACGCCGCCCGTAGCCATCGAGGGCGGCCACTCTGCCGGCCGTCGCCGCCTTATGGGTTTTCTTCGGCGCAAGCTGAGCCGCTATACCGATGAACGTAGCGAACCGGATTTGGACGCGACGAGCGGACTATCACCTTACCTGCATTTTGGCCACCTCTCTCCCCACGAGATTTTCCTCGAGCTCGCGGACCTCGAGCACTGGCGGCCAGGGAAACTCCCCTTGCAATCCACCGGCGCACGCGAGGGCTGGTGGAACATGAGCGCTCCGGCTGAAAATTTCCTGGATCAGCTCGTCACCTGGCGAGAGGCCGGTTTCAACTTCAGCTCGCACCGGGCGGACTATGATCGCTATGACTCGTTGCCGCCCTGGGCCCAGGCAACGCTCCAGGAACACGCACGCGACGAACGCGAGCGGGTCTATACACTGGAACAGTTTGAGTCCGCGACAACACACGACCCGCTTTGGAACGCCGCGCAGAATCAGATTGTTCGCGAAGGGCGCATGCACAACTACATGCGCATGCTGTGGGGTAAGAAAATCCTTGAATGGTCCCGTTCACCGCGCGAGGCGGCCCGGATTATGATTGAACTCAACAACAAATATGGAATCGACGGCCGCGACCCCAATTCCTACAGCGGAATCTTCTGGGTGTTGGGCCGCTACGACCGGCCCTGGGGACCCGAACGCCCGGTTTTCGGCACGGTTCGCTATATGAGTTCACAAAACACTGCGCGAAAACTATCCGTCCGCATTTATCTCGAGAAATATGCCAGAAAGCAACCGCAGGATTCGTCAGCGGGGTTGTCTTCCGTGTCAGAACGATAACCGCTGAGCAGGTCACTCCTCCTTACTACTACATACTGCGTATTGCCCGCCCGTCGCGGCGCATGGTGCCATGATCAGAATTGGCCGCAAGAAACGGCCGGACGCCGCAGGAGGCTACAGTGCAAACGAGAACGTCAGGACATCGGGAGGATGCAGTAACCGGAGCCATCGAAGCGCAGACTTCACGCATCCCCTCATCGGGATTCTTAGCAGCTGCCATTGCCAGCATGGCGGTTTCGGCTTTGCTGCGGGCTCGAGGCAAGGGAAACGCAGCTTTGTTCGTAGGTCAGTGGGCGCCAGCACTCTTGATCCTCGGCCTTTACAACAAGGTCGTAAAACAGCACGGATCGGACGTTGCCAGCAGAAATGAAGAATCGCCGCAGGGTCATGCGGAACGGGCCAGGTCCGCTTCCGCATAGGATGCTCGGTCCGGCTGGGGCTCCGAAGCTGGGTTCGCATGAACCACTGGTGTCTCGCTGACGAGGTTCTTGCGTGAGCTTCGGCAGCGCGTGCCGATGCAGGTCCGGGCCATCGTCTAGATGCGTTCAACGACTTAGTCCGTCCGAAGGGACGCCCGAGGCAAAGGCGCGCCCCAAGGCTTCCGCTCCAAAATTCGTTTCTTACAAAGACAAGACACTGTGAAGTTGGGACTTATTGCGCCGGATTCCCGCTTATCGACTCGGGTTAATCGGGTATGGAGTGCAGCACATACCAGTGCGAGGATTCATCAGACATTCAGGGGCGTGCAGCAACGACGGGCAAAGCGCGTTTCACGGCATTCGTTTGCGTATGCAAGAAGAGTTCGCCAACTCGAGTCACACGCTCACCGCGCATCTGATCGACTACCGCAAAAGCATGCGTCGGCGCGTGTCGCCGATGACCTACGTCGAGATCGGCACAGAGAACGGCGGCCTGCTCCTTGATATCTCTGAAGGCGGCTTGGGACTGCAGGCCGCGCACGTTCTGCCGCTTGCGCGCCCGATGCCGGTCCGATTCCGCCTGCCACGCAGTCGGCGCGTGATCGAAGGCAGCGCGGAAGTGGTCTGGCTGGGGTGTTCGCAGAAGCAGGCAGGAGTCCGATTCGTGAAGCTTCTGGATTCGGCCCGCGCAACCATTGAGGAATGGATCGCAAACGAACCCGCCGAGTTGCCGGATGCGGCGGAAAATTCCCCGGACAACAGCTCAGGCACGGAATCGCCAAGTGGGGAGCAAGAAAGCCCAGTTCCTGGGGAACAACCCCTTGCAAAACCGTTCCCTGAATCCAGCATAGCGAATCCGGCTCTGGTACCCGAAGCTGCGGGCCATCCCCTCGGCACTCAAACAGTTCAGGCAGTCGCCTTTGATGCGCGATCCGAACAAGCCGAACCCGCCCTTCCAAATTATCGGCTGAACGACACGTCCCTGTTCGGTGTGCGGCCGGAGACCGTCGCGCCTTTTTTGGCCAGTGCGCGGCGAGGAGGATCCTCGGCTCTCCGGACCTTCTTCTGGTTGCTGGCGCTCGCGTGTGCTTTCTCTCTGGGCCTGGCCATTGGTACCGGGAAACTCATTTTCGGAGGCAGCGTCGGCGCGCTCGTCGAACTGCTCGGATGGCAACCCCTTCCAGATCCTCCGGCACCGAAAATACCCGGCGACGTCTTGGCGAGCTTGGCCTTGGCGCCGGCAGCTTCGTCCGCAAACGCATGCGCCGAAAGTGACTCGGGATCAGACATTGCAGCGGACCACGCAGCCGCAAACGTGGAAATGGCGCCGGCAGTTGCCACCGAAACGAAACCCGAGGCAAGCGAAAGCGCATTCGGCGGCGCTCCCGGAAATACGCGGGCACAGACCCTTTCGCTGCCGGACCGGAGTAACGCTAAGCGCACGGTGCCCAGCTCGGTCCTCGTGCGAGCACCCGGCCGCGGCGCCATGCCTCTTCTGCTGAGCCTGCCGGAAGAAACATTGCTGGCGTCGCGCGATCTCGCCATCACCTCGCGGCGCGCCGTGGAGATCGCGCCGCCTCAGGATACTTCGCTCGATTCCAAGCCGCAGCGCGTCACCGTCGGTCGCCTGCTGTTCAATCCAACGCCAATTCTGGACGGCCAGAATGGGCAAGGCGATTCGGGCAGCGTGGAAATTCTCGCCAGCATTGGACTCGGCGGACAGGTCTTGGAAGCAAAGGTCGTTGGCGGTTCGGGGAAGTTCGCCGCCGCGGCAATGAGCGCGATTCGCGCGTGGCTCTACGAGCCGACACTTGTGGACGGCCGCCCGGTTCCATCGCAGGATGATTTGCGCTTCGTCTTCGGGCATCCCTAGAAGGAAATATGGAAAGGCATGGCGACAACATCGGCACCGCAACTTGAGGCCTTGCAACAGGCCGGCAATCCAAGCGGCGGAGTGGCACCACCGGAGCAGTTCCGCATCGAATTCAACGCGCCGGAAATCGCCAAGTTTCGCTCCGCATGGCAACCGCTCCTCCAGGCAAACGCGGACTTGCCAGATCAAGACCCAAGTGCCACTGCAAATCCCCGAATCGCGCGCATTCCCTGGTACGAACACGATTTGCGCAAGCTTTCCTCGGACGACGCCGAGCGCTGGTACCGGAACTTCCTCCAGAGCGACCGCCGTCAATTGCTCTCAGCTTCTCGCGGACGAAAGATGCGCTGCTCGGCGATTTTTTTTCCGAAGGGAAAGGCCGAGCTGATCTGGAGTGTGCACCCCGGGATCACGCCGGAAGACCGGAAGCGGATGCTTGAGGAAATCGCGCTGAGATACGGGCAGCAAATTCCCTGCTCGGAGATGAAGAGCACCGGCGCGGCGCCTCCCGGCCTGCCCCGCGAACGCCAAAGCGCCACTTGCGCGCGAGCAACGGAGAGTGGCTCCAGAGAAGAGAGCAGCCCCGCACAAAGCACCGAGTCTCCTCCAAAGGACTCCAGGCTCCGGGAAATCGAGTCGCAACTCCTCGAAGTGTGGAGCGCCGTGCTTCGCGTGGAAATCACTAAAACGGATGAGGACTTCTTCTCCGCGGGTGGCCACTCGCTGCTGGCGGCAAAACTCCTCGCGCGCATCGAAGCCGCCACGGGGATCGAGTTGCCCATGGCATCGTTGCTCGATTCACCTACCGTCGAAAAGCAGGCGCTGCTGATTCTGGCCGCGCGGAGTTCCGCCGCGGCGACCCGCGCGCATGCCGGTCTGACGGACGAATCCCCGGCTCATGCAGAGGCGCCGGCACAGGATCTGCCGGAGCAGGAACAGCAGAGCCCGGAGCCGTTGGCCGCGGAAGCGGCCCCAAATCCGCGAATGCAAACCGGAGCCGCGCGCGTCCCGGTTGGAGCGGAAACTCGCGAGCAGCATTTCTTTCTGCTCGGCGGCGATCCAACCTTTCGCCCTCTCTCTCAAAGTCTCGCGGCCTTGCGGCGCTTTCATAGCCTCGGATTGCAAGCCGGCGTGATTGCAACGCTCGGACCGCAGCCATCGCTTTCGCAACTCGCGGACTACTTTGTCAGCTCCATTCTCGTACGCCAACCGGAAGGGCCGTACGCGCTCGGGGGATGGTGCGCGCACGGACTGCTCTCGCTCGAAGTGGCCCAGCAGCTCACGGCACGAGGCAAGCGCGTCGCAAGACTCGTGATGCTCGAGACGGCCAATCCGGTCAGGTTGTACGCGTACAGTTCGTGGCGGCGCATGATCGCGCGGCGCCAACTGAAGTGGCATCTCTTCCGCTTCGAGTGTTTGTACGTGCGGCACCTTGGCTGGAACCGCGCGGTGGACTATCTCGGCGCGCGCATCGCGAAGAAGTTGCACAGAACGCCATTCGCGGGAGCGGCCAGCGGCAAAGCCGAGTCAGCGAGAGCGGCTCCTGGCCGGGCCGCCCGAATCAACCCGCTCGAAGTGTTATACCGAGCCGCCGCGGAGTACGTGCCGCAACCCTACGACGGGCCTGTGCTGCTCGTGCGCGCGACCCAGCGCACCATCGGTTTCGCCGCCAACGAAGAACTCGGCTGGGACCGCCAGTGGATGCCGCGAATGGAAGTCCGCCGAGTTCCGGGGAATCACTACACGATTTACATGCCGCCGAACGTGAGCAGTCTGGCAAAGGAAATCGACGCGTACGTCGGACGAGCGGACGAGCGTGTGCGATGACGATTCTCGCGAACGATTCCGAACACAAATCGGGAGTGATGGATTCTCTGGAGCAGCGTGAGCTGGGCTCGTGGGAGATTTGCGCGAAGGCCCCGGAGCTAGCGGCCGGTGAGATTCACGTCTGGAAGATTGCGCTAGAAGACGCCGCGAACCGTCTCGAGAGTTTGGGTGCGCTGCTAACGCCGCAGGAACGCGAGAGAGCGGAGCGATTTCAATTCGCAAAAGATCGTGAGCGGTTTGTGACCGCGCGCGGAGCACTGCGCTGCTTTGCCGCCGCATACCTCGGCCGCGAGCCGGGTGGAATCGAGATTGAAACGGAGCCGTACGGCAAACCCAAACTGAAGCGATGCGCTGGCGAGATGCCGCTGGAATTCAACGTGTCGCATTCGGGCGAAATGGTTGCGATGGCGTTCGCGATTGGGCGCGGAGTAGGAATCGACGTGGAAAAAATTCGCAGCGACTTGGATTGGGCCGAAATCGCCGAGAGATTTTTCCATACAGAGGAGTTGCGGGAATTGCGAAGAGTACCCGAGCGTGAGCAGCCGGCGGAATTTTTCCGGATGTGGACGCGCACGGAAGCCTTTGCCAAAGCGCTGGGCTACGGACTAGGTCACCGACTGGGCCACGGAATGGGACTTTCACTTTCCGATTTTCGCGCTGCGAGGAGGGATCTAAACGCCGGAAGACTTTGTGATGGGCACGGACGCGAGTATTGGGTCGCGCAATTCGAACCGGCAAAGAGCTACGCGGGAGCGGTTGTGGCGGAGGAGGCATGCGCCCCCTCCGTCGGACCGGGTACTTGCCGGCTCCTCGCCTGGTTAGCAGCTTAGGAAATCGCAGGCTGTTAGCCAGCCGCGCTCAGCCGGAACTCTTCGAGAGCGACGCGGAACGCGAGGAGGGGACGGCAGGGGAGAGCACGGGAAGCAAATGCCGGCGTGGCGTCAGGTTAGAAGCCGCGTTTGAAGGTCAGGTAGGGGAGGAGCGCGACTTCGGCGAGGGCGGGGAGAGGGTCCTCGAGATTGAGGACAGCTTCGGTATGGAAGCCGCGGAGCGAGCGTAGGTAGTCCCAGGAGCGGAGGCGGCCGGCCAAGATATCGAGCAGACCGGTTGGGAGATCGGTGAGAAGGCGAACCCAGGAGACACCTGGACGGCTGCGGCAAAATTCGACGTGGCCTCCGACCTGGTCAACATACAGCAAGCGGGAAAAATCGACACCGGCAGTGGAACCAAGAGCGTGGTAGCCCCAGGTTCTGGCGTTTACGTCGAGGAGTTTGATCTGGCCGTCGCGTGGGTCCATCTTGAATTCCACTTCGACGAGACCATAGTAGTTGATGGCGTTGAGGAAGCGCTCGGCGAGTGTTTCGACGGCGGGAAGCTCGATGGTTTCCACGAAGGTGCTGGCGCGCCCGAAATCGTGGGGATGCTGACGGCGACGGCGAGCGACCATAGTGCCGACGCCTTTGCCGCGCTTGAAGAAAGCACAGTAGCTGAGCTGATGGCGGCCGTCGCCGGGTATAAATTCCTGAAGGAGGATCTCCGCCGGTGGAAGGAAGCGAGTGGCACTGCGGAAGCGGTCTCGGAGACCGGCGCGATTCCTGACCTGCCAAGCTTTGGCGCGAGTGCGGTAGAAGAAGTTTTCCTTGATGGCCGGTTTGAGAACGAGAGGAAAGGGCAAATCGAGGTCATCGAGCCCGCGAAAACTGCTGGAGATCCAGGTGCGGGGAATAGGAAGATTCAACTGCCGGGCGAGATCATAGGTTTTGCGTTTGTCCCAGGCGAACTGAACGATTTCCCAGGCGGGAGCAGGCACGCGATAGGTGGGACACAAGGCGTCGCGGTAGAGCGAGAGAGCGGCGACCTGTTCGTCGCGAGTGGGATAGAGGAGCCAACCTTGGAGATGGTAGCGATGAGCGATGTCCACGAGGGTTTCGACGGTGGCCTGAGCAGTTCTGAGGTCGGCGACGCGCAGAGCGAGAGTGGCGTAGCGTGAGAAGCGGGAGATGGAGCGTTCGTCATCGAGGACGAGAACGGGGACGCCAATCCTGCCAAGGCTGCGGACGACGCCGAGACCTTGGTAGTCACCGCCGAGGACGACGGCTCCGGGCAATTTGGAACGAGCGAGAGCGGAAAGAGCAGGGGGGGAGCTAGGCGGCTTTGCCGGCCACATTCCGTCCCCCTGAAAACGCCCGATACAGCGCGCCGCCGGAATAACGCGTGCCGGAAACGAAATACATAAGCGGACCGAAGCTCCCCGCAGCGGGAGGGCCGATGAAGTGAAGACCTGGAACGGAAGATTCGAAGCTGCGATTGAGGACGGGGAAGCCGTGAACGGTCTTCAGGTTATTTTTGATCGCGGAGGAGAGAAAGGGATAGCGGGAGACGTCGACGCGATAGCCGGTGCCGAGGACGACGTGATCCACCTGGCGGACGGAGGAATCGCTGAGGACCAGCCGGAGGGAAGAGTTTTGGATTTTCGCGCTGATGACGGCGCAGCCAGAAGTAACGGGAACGGCAAAGAGGCGCTGACGAAGCCAGCGAGCACCGGCGGGACGGATGCACAGGAGATGAAGGCGGTCCTGAAGAGACTTGGGCAAGCGCTGAAAGAGATCGGGCAAAGCGACGATGCGGCTGACTCCGGCGGGGCCGACATCGGCCGGGGAGACGGCCATGCGAGCAAGCGGGCCGAGCGATAGCAGGCGCTCCTTCCAACCCAGCCAATGAATGGAGGCTCGGCGCATGATGATTTCGACTTCGGCACCGGCTTCGTGGAGGAGAGCGGCGGATTCGAGAGCTCTTTGACCGGAGCCGATGACGGCAACCCGTTTGCCCGAGAGAAACCTGGAGTGAGGCTGAGCAGAGGAGTGGGAGACCAGAGCAGAAGGGAGTCCGGCAAAAGGCGGGGGGCGATGCGCGAAGGCGGCCAAACCAGCGGCAACGATAACGCGGCGAGCCTTGACTAAGGGGCCATGTGCGAAGGTAAGAGCGAAGGCGGACGGCTGCACGTCGATGCGCGTGAGAGAGCGACTTTCGATTTTAGGCACGGCATGGCGCTGAAACCAGGCGCCATATTCGATAAATTGACGCAGCGGAACGGGGGCGGCAAAGGGATTGCGGACAGCGGCGCGAAAAGCATCCAAGGTGAGAGAAGAATCGGGGTCCGCGATGTGGGAGGCGGACCAGGCGGAGCGGAGAAGCATTCCATCGGGCATGCAGTGCTTCCAGAAGGCCATGGTGTCGCCAAAAACGGCAAGGTCAAGTCCCTTGACGCGGTGGAGATGAGCAGCAGCAGAGAGGCCGAAGGGTCCGGCGCCGAGAATGGCAACGTCACAATCGAGCATTGGAGCTATGCAAAGTGGAAGGGGAGGTTTTCAAGACTGAAAAGACCGGAGCTGAGGCATCGGACGCGCGGAAAAAAGGAAACGGCAGGGCTTGGCGATCCATCGAGCCCATCGGGCTGAGCGGGCCACCCTGGCGCTATCGGTGGCAATGCCCGTATTGGCATACATCTGCCGGTAGAGCTTGGAAATCAATACGAACGCGAGGCGTGAGCGGAGGGATTTGACACAACGGGACCGCTGCCAAATGGACCGAAGGCTATAGAAGCGATCCCAAACTTCCTGGGTGCGCCGCCGGATTTCGGCGGTTGACATGACGGGATGCTGGCAATACAGCTTGGGGCGCAGAGACTGCGGGATAAGCCAGTATCGAGTGAGCGGGACGCCCGCTATGCGCGGACAATCGTGCATGGTGCTTTCCCATTTCGCGAAGTCGACGGTGCCCGGGAAAGGCGTGAGCATTACGAATTGCGCGAAGCTGATGCCGGAGCTCTTGGCCACAGCGACGGTGGCGTCAAAAGTCTCTGGGCGGTCGCTAGGCAGGCCGAAGATGAAGGATCCCAAAACATGCACGCCGTGGCGGCGAAATACTTGCAGGCGCTCGATGAGCTGACGGCCTGCGCAGTTGAAATCCTTATAGATGTCTTTGAGTCCTTCGGGAGTTACGGACTCGATGCCAACAAGCGCCCCACAGATGCGCGCCCGCCGCATGGCGTCGAGATAGTCGGGGTCTTCCGCCGCTTCCATAGTGATTTGGGTGAAAAACACCAGATCGCTGGGTAGAAGAGCCAGCTTTTCCATAAGTCGAAAGCGCTCCTGGCGGATGGCGCGGAGTTCCTCGAGTCTTTGCGAGTTGCCTTGACGGGCGGCCAAGCGCAGGTCCGTCAATGTGACTGGGTAGAAGTTGTCGTCGGCAAGAGCGATAAAACGAAAGCCCAGCTGCCGCAACTGGACAATCTCCTCGACGACGGCGTTAGTAGCACTGGCGCGCGGACGCTGGCCATCGGTTCGCCAGACGGAGCAGAAGGAACAGTGCTTGGGACAGCCGCGGACGGTCTGAACAGATGCCCACATATAGCGGTCGCGGGGAACCAGGTCCCAGCGGGCGGGCACGAAATTCGAGGGATCGGTGCGGCCTCCGAGGTAAATGGGTTGAGGAGAACCCTTCAAACAGTCGGAAAGTGCAGCGGGCCAGGCTATTTCTCCATCACCCTGTACGACAGAATGGGCCTCGCCAAGACGCAGAGCTTCCTCGGGGTAGAGAGTAGCGTGAATGCCGCCAAAGATGACATAGGCGCCGCGCCGGCGAGCGATTCTGCCGATCTCGTAGCCGCGGAGGGCGTTGAGGGTATGAATGCCGATACCGACGATATCGCCGGGTTGGAAGCAGGCTGGATCCACCGGACTGAGCGTTTCATCGGTGATCGCCGGATCGCCAAAGGAGGCAGGCGTTGCGGCGGCAATCACGTAGATCCATCTTGGCGTGATCACGGCGGTGCCAAACGATACGCAACTGGGATTTACGAGGCGAACCTTCATGAGCGCACCTTGATTGGGGTGTAGCTTGGACGGACCGAACGCGAATGGGATGATGCAAAAAGCAGTGGGCGGGTGGCGCGGCGGCAGTACGACGGCTGCAAGCGGATTTTCTCGATCCAGATCAAGGCACGGTTTCGGACGAAGATGGCAGCACGTGTGCGGGCGGTTCGCCGGAGGTAAAGGCGACGGCCGAGGTTACGGAGGGAGCGATGGAGTACGCGACAACACCATCCTGGAGACTGGCAAAGGCGAGCCGAGCGCGATGGCTGCCCTGCCCCACGATGGTCCACTCACCATCCTGCTGGAGGAGCTGCATGCGAGCGCGCTGGCGCCACCAAATGTTGACCTCGCCGGGCAAGGCGATCCAGGTGCGTCCTGCGTCGCGCAAGGCCGAGAGATGCGCAAGGAGCGCGGCGTAGGTCTGCTGCGCCCTTGGATCGAACAAATAGTCGGGATGAATGATGAAGCTGAGAAGACCGTTTTTTGAGAGGACGGCTTCCATCTGGCGCTTCCAG
>DASRCZ010000175.1:0-7005 GCA_035652855.1 Candidatus Acidiferrum sp. | reverse complement strand
TCGCAATGGGTGGTGCACCGGGACGCGCGCTGGTACGACGCACCGCTCGAATTCCGCCCTGAACGCTGGGACGGTGAATTGCAGAAGCGCATTCCGCGATTTGCCTACTTCCCCTTTGGCGGCGGGCCGAGGCAGTGCATTGGAAATTCCTTCGCGCTGATGGAAGCGCAACTCAGCCTTGCGACAATCGCGCAACGGTATCGGTTCCGGATCGTGCCGGGCCATCCGGTCGAGCCGCTGGCTTCGATCACGCTGAGGCCGAAGCACGGGATTCGCGTGGTGCTGGAGCGGCGGCACGCAGCAAAGCCGGCAGGAGTCGCCGCGGTCACCTGCGAGTAGCAGCGACGGGGGCAACCGGGGCGGCTCGCCCGCGACGCGCGGCAAAGCGCCGGTGGCGCAGGCGGCGAAGCCAGCGCACTCCGTCCCGCGCCAGGTTCCGCGCCGGGACAAATGCCACGGCCATGATGGTGCTCTTGAAGCGATCGCGAATTTTCGATGCGCCAGGCGGCTTCGGCTGGAAGCCCAGCCTGCGAAGAAAATAGTTCGCACGATAGACGTTGAAGAGCGATTCGTCGCGCCACTCGAAATTCACGCTGAGTGAAACGGAAACGTTCGCTTGGTTCTTCACCCAGTGCGGCGCATTCACGGGGATGTGCACGGCCTTGCCGGGCGCCAGCCGAAAAACCTGGGCGCGCTCCTGACAGCGCGCCTTGTACTCGCCGGCATTCCAGTCGCCGGCCCAGAACCTCTCCAGTTCCATTTCGGTGAGCACTTCGCGATCAGTCTGGTCAAACACGCAGAGGTCCTTTTCGCCCGTAAGTTGCAGCAGCACGTTGCATTCGTTATCGAAGTGATAGGGCGTGACGCGTCCGGGCGACGTGATCATGATCTGCGCTTCGGCATTCTTGATGGATTGCCGCAGATCGGTTCCACTGAGGTCTTCGATATCGCAGAGAATCTCCTCCATCACTTCGCGATATTCCGGAACGGTTTCGCTGTGCTTCAGGATGATCCACGCACCGGCACGCTCGATATTTTCCATCGCCTGCCGCAGCGTGTACGAACTCTTGACGCCGTGATTCCATTTCTGCTCGACACGGATATCGCCGGCATCGAACGCGACGCAGTAGGGGTCACGTTGCAAAGCTTCGGCGAGTTCGAGGAGGCGCGGCAGATGGAAGAGCGGGTGGCCGGACCAGCCGTGTTCGAGGCAAAACGGCTTGCGATCGAAATGCTCGCGAAACGTCGCCGCGTCCGCAGTCACTCCCGGAGGGGCGAGGATGGTTGCGGGAGCGCTGTGCACTGCAACGCTTGCTGCCATGCGAACTCCTGAATCCGCTTGCCTGCGGCAGGCCGGAAGGGTTGCTGGGTTGCCTGCTACAAGCGGAAGGATGATGAACTGTGATGCACCCGACCGAGCCCAAAAACGCCGCCCATCTTTCCGTCGCGGCCGCCGGTGCGCCATACATCGTTTCCTGCAGGAGCGGGCGCAAGTCGACGTACCGGGTAAACGAAAAAGCCGCGGCATGTCGAAGCGAATCCGGAAGCTACTGGTGGCGGACGGCCTCGGCGGAGGCGAAGCGCAAGGGACTGAAGCGCTCCCAGGGGATGCTTACACTGCCAAGAGTAATCCATTCGCGGATGAGCCGGGCGGTAATGGGCGCGAGCAAGATTCCGGCACGGAAATGACCGGTGGCAAGGAGCAAGCCATCGGGATCGGCCGGTCCCAGGATGGGCAAATGATCAGGCGAATCGGGTCGCAGCCCAGCCCACATTTCCTCGATGGTGGCCTGCGCAAGACCAGGCGCAAGCTCGATGGCGGCGGCCAACAGCCTCTCGATGGCGCCAGCTGTGAGACCCTTGTCAAAGCCCACGTATTCGACGGTGGCGCCCGCGAGTATGCGCCCGTCGTTCCGCGGGACGAGATAGACTTTGTCCGACCAGAGGACGCGCTCGAATTTCGAGGCTGGCGCACGCAAACTTAGCATTTGACCTTTCGCGGGTTTGACGGCTGCGTAATGCTCCGCGCCTGCTATGGCTGCGCTGTAACAACCCGAGGCGATCACGGTCCACCTGGCAGCGATTTCCTCGCCGGCGGCGCGGAAACCGGTGCAGCGCCGAGCTGCGCGGCAAAGGGAGGTCACTTCAACGCCCGGGAAGACTTGGACGCCGTTTCTTCGAGCGGCTTCGAGCACGGCTTGCGTGAGAGCGCGGTTATCGACAGATGCTTCCCCGGGCCGCAGGACAGCCGCTTCTAGGTCGGGACTAAGCGCGGGTTCGAGTTCACGCGCATCCTCGGAGGAGAGGGCTTCGGCCTGCAACCCCAGCCCGTGATGCAAGGCGATGATGGTGCTCAGCTCCTCGCGGGCATTGCCGGAAAAAAGCGCTTGGACCGTGCCCCTTGGACGGAAGCCCGCTTGCTGTCCCGATGCCGCTTCGACCCGGGCGACAAAGTCCGCGTACATGGCGAGACTGGCTTTGCCAAGCTCCACGGCGGCGATCATCCCGGGATTTTCGGGAGCAGGCGACAAAATTCCGGCGCCAGCCCAGGAGGCCTCGCGTCCCGGCTCCTGCCGGTCGAAGAGGGCGACACGCAGCCCCGCGCCGGCAAGTTCCCATGCGATGGACCCGCCAATCAGCCCCGCTCCTGCAATGGCCACGTCAAAGGTCTTCATTGTGTTTGCCGAAGAGACAGTGTGCTCAACTGGCCTATCGCGTTCGGCCGCTCGGTAACGGGGCCGCTAGCGCGTTTTTACCAGCTCCTCCGAAAGAACTTGCGCTTTCTTGGCGAGGCTGCGGGCCCTGCTCCAATCTCCGCCTTTTGCAGCCTGGCGCGCGTCTTCAATGAAGCCGCGAATCTTGGATGCCATATCGGCCTGGACGGAATTGAGCTTGCTTCCATTCATGCTCGCCAAATTTTTTTCCGCCTCGCCGAGACCGGCGTTTGTTTCCAGTTGCGCGGCGGCGGCTTCCTCAGCGGTCATCTGCGCAGCGATGACCGGGGGCGCGGCCAAAGTTCGCTCGGGTTCGGGCGCCGGAGCGGGCAGCGCGCGCGGACGCGCGGGGCTGAGACGCGCCGGCGCGAGCGCGGACGGCATGGGAAGAGCATCGGCATTTTCGCTCTCGAGCCGAGGAGGGGGCGCGTCGCCGGGGCCGGTCATTTCCGGTGCGGGAATCATTGGCCGGACAATGGAAGCAGTAGCCCAGGGGAAGGCAGGGCGTTTGCGGGTGGCCGCGCAGCCGCTCAGCAGCAGGCACAGAAGCGCTGTCGCGGCGGAAGCCTGTAACACGATTCGCCGCACGGGCGACGTCCGGCTTGTGAACGCAATTTCGGTCATCGCTGGCGTCTGGGCCTTCCGGAGGACAGAACCTCCTGGCTCGCGAGGCAAAAGCAGGCGCAGAGCTTCCGATCCAGGCACGGAGTCCGCAAAAATTTGACCGCCATTACGCCGCGAGCGGAAGCTCGATCCGGAACGTAGTGCCCCGGCCGACCTCCGAAGTAAAGTCTATCGAACCGTTGTGAAGCTGCACAATTCGGAACGCGCTGGCCAGCCCAATTCCGCTCCCTCCCGGACGGGTGGTAAAAAACAGCTGAAAAATTTTCTGCCGGTTTTCCGGCGGAATGCCATTCCCCGTATCGCCGACAGAAATTTCAGCGGTTTCACCTCGGCGACTGAGCACGAGGCGGAGTTGCCCGCCGTTGGGCATGGCCTCGATGGCGTTCAGCACGAGGTTGAGTATGGCTTGCTTCAAAAGCGCGCGGTCCACGAAGACCTCAGGCACGTCAATGGGCAAAAGCTGAGCGACTTGCACGTTGGCCTGGCGGAGCTGCGGTTGCGCCACCTCGAGGACGTCGCGCAGCAGGTCGGCGAGCTGAGTCGCCTCAAGCCGCACATCCATTGGACGCGTGAAATCCAGGAAGCGTTTGACGACGGCATCGAGGCGGTCGATTTCCTTGTCCAATACTTGGACGGCTTGTTGCGCACCGGCATCCTGGTCGTCGGGGAGCGACTCGCGAAGGTTTTCGAGCCATAGGCGCATGGAGTTCAAGGGATTTTTGACCTCGTGGGCGACGCCCGCGGTGATGCGGCCGAGCGCGGCCAGCCGTTCGCTGACTTGCAACTGAGTATTGATGCTTTCCAGCGAATCGAGATCGCGGAGGGTAAGCATGGCGCCCATGCGCTCGCCGTCCTCCTGAATGGCTTGCACGCTGACGCTGACGCGCTTCGGCCCGTCCGCGGTACGCAACTCGGTTTCGGCGGCGATTTCGCTAAGCTCGTCGCCGTTCAAATTGAGGGCCTCGCGCAAGGGGTGGCCGACGGGGAAAATTTCCGTGACGCGCCGGCCCAAGAATTGCCCGGCTGGAGCGCCGAGGAATTTTTCCGCCGCGGGGCTGACCATCACGGCGCGCGAATCGCGGGTAAAGAGGAGCAGGCCATCCTCGAGGCCGGCCATCACGGAGTTCATGTTTTCGCGCATGGTGCTGAAGATTTCGTGGACGCCGCGGAGTTGCTGGCCCACTTGGGTGATTTTGCGGCTGACTTGGCCGATTTCGTCGCCGCTCAGAGCGAAGCCTCTGGTCAGCAGCGGCGGCTCATCGAATTGCCCGGCGGAGATGCGGTCGAGTTGCGCGGAAATGTGGCGCAAGGGAGCGAGGGTCGCTCCGCTGACGACGGCGGCCAGCAAGGTGGAGAAGACGAGCGCGGCGATTACGATGGTCCCGGAAGTTCTGATGCTTGGGCTGATCTGGTTGACGAGCAATCCCGAGGACAAGACCACGCGGACCTCGCCAAAGGACTGCTTGTTCACGTCAAAGGGCAAAGCCAGTTCATATTGGCGGTCCGCCCCGCGCAGGACCTTGACCTGGTGGAGAAAGCCGCGCTGCACGAGCTGAGAAAGCGGCAAGCGGCGAGGCTCGAACCTGCCGGGGAGTTTCCGGTCAGTGGATATGAGCACGATGCCGTCATCATCAACGATGGAGAGTTCGTAGAGCGGCGGATAGAAAGCCTTGGCCGCTTCGAGCTGACTCTGCAAACCGTCATTGATTTCGAAGGAATGGCGAACGTAGTCGTGGACGTCCTCGGGCGAATTGGAAGCGGGTCGCAGGCCCTGATCGGGGGCGCTGTATAGCGCGCCTTGGGCCTGGAGGAGCACCAGCCGTGCGATGTATTGGACGCGCTGATCCGTTTCTTGAAGAACTTCCTCGAGCAACTGGCCGACGAACACTACGGACATGACCGTGACGACCAGCATCACCAGCGCGGTCATGACAAGCGTAAGTTTTGTGCGCAGCCGCAGCTGCATGGGCTTCACTCGGTTTCGGCGCGCTCGCCGTAATACTCCTTGAGCTTATTGTGCAGCGTTTTGAGGCTGATCCCCAGCAATTCCGAAGCGCGCGTTTTGTTGTTTCCCGTCGCTCCCAGGGTCTGCAAAATGAGTTCGCGTTCCATGGCGTCAACGGTGGTGCCAATAGGAAACTTAATGGCAGAAAGATCGCTGGGGGCCTTGGCCGCCGACCTGCCGAACTCGTCGGGCAGGCAGGAACGCGTGATCATGTCTTTTTCGCACATGATGGCCGCGCGCTCGATGACGTTGCGCAATTCGCGAATGTTACCGGGCCAGGTGTGGCTCATGAAAATGTCCAGCACCTCGGAGCCGATGCCGCGGACGTGCTTGCCGTGCTTGGCGTTGACGTCGCGGAGAATATGCTCGGTGAGGAGGGAAATATCTTCCTTATGTTCGCGGAGCGGGGGAAGGTGGATATGAAAGACGTTGAGCCGGAAATACAGGTCCTGACGGAGCTGGCCGTTGCTGACGGCTTGCTCTGGGTCCTTATTGGTTGCGGCGACGACGCGAACATCCACGGGAGTCTCGGTCTTGCTGCCAAGGCGGCGGACCTTGCGGTCTTCGAGGACGCGAAGGAGTTTCGCCTGAGTGGGAGCAGGCATCTCGCCGATTTCGTCGAGGAGCAGGGTTCCGCTGTCGGCCAGTTCGAAGCAGCCAACACGGCGCTCGGCGGCTCCCGTAAAGGCTCCGCGTTCGTGGCCGAAGATCTCGCTCTCCATCAGCGTTTCAGGAATGGCGGAGCAGTTGATGGCAACAAACGGGCCGGTGGAACGAGGAGAGAGCTTGTGAATGGTGCGGGCGACGATTTCCTTGCCGGAGCCGGTTTCGCCGGTAATGAGGACGGAGGCGGAACTGGGGGCGGCCATCTCCACGATGCGCATGACCTGCTGCATGGGCTTCGAGGCTCCCACCAAGTCGCCGAGCCTTCCCGCCTCGCGCAATTGCCGCTGCAAAACAACGAGCTGGCGCGCGGTGCGCGCTTTGCCGAGGGCGCGGTCAAGCAGCGCGCGCAGAACAGGACCCTTCAGGGGCTTTTCGATGTACCAGAATGCGCCGGCCTCGATGGCCGCCACGGCACGCTCTTCGCTTCCCTTTCCGGTGATGATGATCGCGGGAACTTCCTGCAGTTCGGGCCCAAGCTGCTTCAGTAAGTCGAGGCCGTTCATCCCGGGCAGTTCCACATCGGCGATCAGCGTATCGGGCTGATAGGTGGCGAACTTCGCCAGGGCATCCTCGGCACTGGCTACTCCGAGCACGTCGCAGCCCCAGCGCTGGAGTAACTGCTCATAGCCTTTGCGCGCGTTGTCTTCGTCCTCGACAATGAGCACGCGGTCTTTGCGCTCCTGAGTATCGATCGCTCGCACGGCCGCGCGTGTCTCTTCCGCCATTCGTCCTAATCCTCCCCGCTTGTGCGGGACAATTTCGTTTGCTGCGAGTCGCTTCGAACTGCATGAGCTGGGGTTCTCTCGAATGTATCAAGCCCCTATGAGCTTGCCAAGGTCGGCCTGAGGGCCGTGTTTTAGCTCCATAATTTTGTCACCCCCTAACGGCAACGTGAAAATGTCACCCCATGAGACAGGAGACATTCACGTTGAGTCAGAAGGAACTACAGCGAGTGAGCGTAATCAGCGCATGCATCAAGGGAGACATGGCGTGTGC
>DASRCZ010000174.1:0-4599 GCA_035652855.1 Candidatus Acidiferrum sp. | reverse complement strand
CAAAGCCATTCAGGCCGAAACGAACGAGGCCGTTGTCGTCATGGAAGAGGGCACCAAGGAAGTGGAAAGCGGCGCCACTCTGGCCGATCAGGCCGGACGCGCTCTCGACGCCATTTCCAACGTCGTCCGCCAGTCCGCGGAGCTCGTGCAGGAAATTTCGCTCGCTTCCAAACAGCAGGTGCGCGGCACGGAGGGCGTGGCGCACGCCATGCAAATCATTTCCAATATCACCCGGCAGACTTCGCAGGGTACCCGCGGCACCGTCGCAACTGTCAGCCAGTTGGTGAAACTCTCGGACCAGTTGAACGAAGCTCTGGCGCAATTCCGCGCCGCAAACAAGCCCGCCGCGGTTGCCGCGCACGACGACTCCGAAAAGCACGTTCCAGTCGCCGCTTTGCGGTAGCACGGCGCAGTGAAATTCCCCGTTCCGGCCCCGCCGGAACGTTGCGTGGCCAGGATGAGCGAACGCCAGGGACAGGGACACGGTCTGAGCGAACACGAATTGAGCGAGATCCGCATGCTGATCGAGGAGCGGACAGGCATCTGCTTTGACGATTCGCGCGAGCGCTTCTTCTCCACGCGCGTCAGGGAGCATTTGCGCGCCAAAAAGATGGAACGCGGCACCGACCTCCTTCGCGCCATTCGCAAATCCAATATCCAATACGAAGACCTGCTCGAACGGCTGCTCACTCAGGAAACCAGCTTCTTCCGCTATCCTGGCGTCTATGAAGCCTTCGAAAAGCGCGTGCTTCCCGAGCTGCACGTCAAGAAATTCTGGAAGAATCCGCGCACGCTGCGCATCTGGAGCGCGGGCTGTTCCACTGGCGAAGAACCTTATTCCGTGGCCATCAGCATCGCGGATTCCCTGAGCTTCGCCGATTCCTGGAACGTCGAAATCCTGGCGACCGATATCGGCCGCCAGGCCCTCAAGCACGCCGATCGCGGCATTTATTCGGGCCGCAGCCTGGCAAGCGTGAACGAGCGCCAGCTCGCTGCGCACTTCACGCCCGTTGAAGGCGGGCGGCAAGTTCGCCCCCGCATTCGCAAGATGGTCACCTTCACGCAAATGAATCTTGCCTCCGCCATCTATCTGGGACGGATGGACGTGATTTTCTGCATGAACGTGATGATCTATTTCTCCGAGCAGCGCCGGCGCGCCCTCGTTCAGCGCTTCTACGACACGCTCGAACCCGGCGGTTACCTGTTCCTAGGCCACTCCGAATCCATTTCCAAGATGCCCGTGAAGTTTCAGGCCATCGTGCTGAACGACTGCATTCTGTACCGCAAGCCAACCACCGAAGAACTGCAGAAGCCCGAACTCGTGACGGAGGGACGCGCGTGAGCTCGATCGACCGCGAAGCCGTCGAAGTTTTCCTCCAGGAAGCCTCGGAGCACCTGCAATACCTCCGCGAGTACGTCAGCGTGCTGCAGGAACTCGAGCCCCGCCGCGAGGATATCGAGCGCCTCTACATTGCCGCTCACACCCTTGGCGGCACCTCGGCAAGCTACGGTTTCCCTCGATTTTCCGAAATCGCCGCCAAACTCGCCCACGTGTTCCAGTACGCTTTGAACGCTCCCCTCGGCGACGACTTGCACGGCCCGCTCACCGAATTCCTGTCCGACGGAATCTCGCTGCTGGAAACCGACTTGCTCGAGATCAGCGATACCGGCCAGGAAAGTATCGAGGACATCGCCGCGTTCAAGGAGCGTTACAAGTTTGCCTTCCCGGCCGAGCCACCCCCGCTCAATCTTTCGCAGCACGATTCCGGCGCTTCGCATCACGCTGCTTGGCAACCGGAACCGCGCGGGGCTGCCGCGGCTGCCACCGGCTCCTACTTTGACGCGCTGCCCTCGGACGATGACGTACCGAACGAAATCCTTGAATTCTTCCAGCCCGAAGCCGATGAGCATCTGCAAATCGTCAGCGACTGCCTGATTTCCCTCGAAGGCAACAACAATCCAGAGGAAATCAACAAGCTCTTCCGCGCGATTCATACCGTAAAGGGATCCGCCGCCCAAGTCGGTCTCCGCCGCCTCGGCGCTATCGCCCATCGCGTCGAGGATTTGATCGGCCGCCTTCGTGACGGCGAAGTCGAGCCCTCTCCCGCCGTCGTGGATATTTGCCTCGAATCCGTCGACGTCCTGAAAAAGACGTTGCATCGCCAGTGGGCCGACGAAGCCGAAATGCGCACTGGCATAGATTCCCTGCTTGGCCGCATCGCCGAGTACGCCCCTGCCGAGGCCGAAGAAGCGGAATTTTCCGCTGAAGCGCAGCCCGAACGGGAGACCGAGCCGTCCGCAGCAGCGTCGCAAGCGGCGCCACTCAAGAAGGGCGCCAAGCAGTCCGCCGCGGCGTCCAATGCCAAGTCCGTCCGCATTGCGCTCGAACGCCTCGACCGCATGATGAACACGGTGGGAGAACTCGTCATCAACCGCACACGGATGGTGGGTCGCGTTTCCGAACTTGAGAAGCTAATCGAGACTCTCAGCTTTTCGAAAGAGCGTCTCCAGGGCAAGGTCTCCGAATTTCAGGATAAATACGAATTCAACCGCATCAGCCAGGCTCGCTCCAGCGAGCCCTGGAACGCTTCCGCCACGCCCAAAGTCCTGACCAGCGCCGCTGCCGGCGACACGTCCTTCTGGTCCGAGTTTTCCGAACTCGAAATGGACCGCTACGACGACTTCAACATCCTCTCCCGCTCCATGGCTGAAATCTCCGCCGACGTTAACGAAGTCCTCTCGCAGCTCCAGGCGTTTATCGGCCGCGTGGAAGGCGACATCGACGAATTCACTAAATTAGCCCACCATCTGCAGGATGAATTTACCGCGGCGCGGATGGTTCCCATTGGCACGCTTTACTCGCGGCTCTCCCGCGCCGTTCGCGATGCGGCCAAATCCGCGGGCAAGCAGGTCGAACTGGATCTCACAGGCAGCGAAACGGAACTCGACAACAACATTATTCAGCAAATTTCCGATCCCCTTGTTCACCTGGTTCGCAACTCCGTTGCCCACGGGATCGAGCCTTCGGCCGACCGTCTCGCCGCCGGAAAACCCGAAACCGGCAGAGTCTTCCTCCGCGCTTACCATCGCGGCAATCACATCTACGTTGAAGTCGAAGATGACGGCCGCGGCATCGACTACGAACGCGTGAAGCAAAGCGCCATCGAGCGCGGACTCGTTTCGCCCGAGACCGCCGGCCGCCTGACCGAGCGCGACCTTCGCGAAATGCTGTTCCATCCGGGCTTCTCTACCGCACCCGTCAAAACCGAACTCGCCGGCCGCGGCGTCGGTCTCGACGTTGTTCGCGCCAATCTCGCCGCGCTCAACGGCGAAATCGATATCCAGAGCACCAGCGGCCAGGGCACCCGCTTTACCCTGAAGGTTCCTCTCACGCTCATCATTTCCCCCGCGCTTTTCGTGCGTTGCGGCGGCACGAGTTTCGCCCTCCCGCTCGCCGTGGTGGAAGAAATTCGCCGTATCCGCGCCGACGAAATTGAGGATGTTGGCGGCAAGCTCCTCACCAAGGTCCGCGACGTCGTCACCGAGGTCGTCCGTCTCGACGCCTACCTCGGCCTTCCGCCGCTCGAGCCCGTCAACGGCTACTTCCGCATGGTCGTCGCCAATGCCGGCAACCGGCAGATCGGCCTCGTCGTCGAGGAAGTCCTGGGGAAAGACGAAATCGTGATCAAGAACCTCGGCGAGTATCTCCGCCGCGTCAAACTCTTCCCCGGCACGACCATCGCTCCCGATGGCAGCCTGATTCTGCTCATCGACCTCAACCGCATGGTTGCCAGCGAACCTGCCGAGCGCCGCGCCATTCAGGCCAGCGCGAGCGCCGCGCGCATCTTCGCACCAGGCTCCGCCGCCGTCGCCAAGGGTTCTATACCGGCCGAAGCCATCGATCGTGTCGAGCACGAACGCGTCATCATCGTCGCCGACGATTCCATCTCCGTCCGCAAATTCGTGGGACGCATGCTCGAAAAGAATGGCTATCGCGTCAAGCTGGCCGCCGACGGCCTCGAAGCCGCCGAACTCGTCTCCCAGCACGGCTGCCATCTCGTCATCACCGATCTCGAAATGCCGCGCATGACGGGTTACGAGCTGATGGCTCAGTTGCGCCAGAGTCCAGCCACGCGCCGTATCCCGGTGATGGTCGTCACCTCGCGCGCAGGCGCGAAGCATCGCGACCGCGCCATCAAGGAAGGCGCAACCGCCTTCCTCACCAAGCCGGTGCAGGAAGATCAGCTCATCGCGGCGGTGGAACAACTCATGGGATCGGAGGCGGCGCGTCCGGTCGTGCCGGTCGCATAGGTATTTATGGCAGCTAGCGGCAGCAAAAAGCACCGCGTCCTCGTCGTGGACGATTCCACCTTCATGCGCAAGGTGCTGGAAACCATTTTCAACGCCGACGAACAACTCCAGGTCGTCGGGCACGCCAAGGACGGCCGCGAAGCGGTCTCGCTGGCGGAGTCGCTTAAACCCGATGTCATCACCATGGACATCAACATGCCTCACGTGGACGGCCTGCAAGCCACCGCGGAGATCATGACCACCAATCCGCGTCCCATCGTTATCGTCAGCTCGGAATCGCGCGAGGGC
>DASRCZ010000173.1:0-2643 GCA_035652855.1 Candidatus Acidiferrum sp. | reverse complement strand
ACGGCGCACATAGCGGGAACGAACGGCAAAGGCTCGACCGCGGCTTTTCTGGAATCGATTTTGCGACGCGCGGGATTGCGCACGGGCCTGAACACCTCGCCGCACCTCGAACGAATCAATGAACGCATCCGCGTGAATGGCGAAGAGATTCGCGATGCCGACTTTGCGGAGACGCTGACGCACATTCAGGGAGTGATCGAGGAGTTACTGGCCGCAGGCAAGCTGCGCGCGCATCCGACCTATTTTGAGTGCGTGACGGCGATGGCTTTCGAGCATTTCGCGCGGGAACGGGTGGACGTCGGCGTGTTCGAGGTGGGGCTTGGCGGAAGACTGGACGCGACGAACATCTTGACGCCGGCGGTAACGGTCATTACGCGTGTGGATTTTGATCACGAAAATTACCTGGGGCATTCGCTGCGGGAGATTGCGGGCGAGAAGGCCGGAATCGTGAAAGCGGGCGTGCCGCTAGTGGTGGCGCCGCAGCGAGAGGAAGCGGGGGAAGTGATTCTGGCGCGGGCAGCGGCGCTCGGCGCGCCGGTGGTTGAGACTGCGACCGCCTACATGCTGGCGGGCGCGAAGAACGGCGCCGAACAGGCGGCGGATGGGAGTTTACGAGTTTGCGTGCAAGAAACCGCCACGGGCTGGAGGTGCGAGTTGCGGCCGAGCTTGCGGGGCAAATTTCAGGTGCAGAACGCGCTCAACGCCGTGGCTGCAGCGCGCTTGCTGGCAGCGCGAGGCTTGCCATCGATTTCGACCGAAGCCATCGAGCGAGGAGTCGCGGAGGCTGTGTGGCCGGGACGCCTTGAGCGTTTGCAGGAGCGGCCGGACGTTTATCTGGATGGCGCGCACAACCCTTCGGCAGCGCGGGAACTGGCGGAGTTTTGGGAACAGCACTTCGCCGGGAAACGGATTTGGCTGGTCTATGGGGCCCTGCGGGATAAAGCGGTGGATGAGATCGCCGGAACGCTGTTTCCGCGCGCAAAGGAAGTGGTGATTACGGAACCGCGAACGTCGCGGGCGATTTCCGCGAGCCAGCTCGAGGACATGGCGGCGCATCACGCGGAAGCGCTGCGCGTAATTCCGGACGCGGAGCAGGCCGTCGAGCACGTGTTGGCGAAAGCGGCTCCCGAGGATGCCATTTTTGTGACCGGGTCGCTATACCTGGTTGGGCAAATCAGGCACTGGTGGAAAAGCGGCGCGACACGCCCGTTTCCACCGGCTTTCCGGTAGAATCTGGCGGCTCCCTCACGCGGGTCAGCATGCGCTTGCTCGAAGCATGCAGGACGTTTGCATCGGACCTTGCGGAGCGCTCCACCTGTTTCAGTTCTGATCAGCGGAGGAACACCAATGAAAGCGCAGCCGTCAGTTCGTTGGGTCGTTTGGTTTCTTGCGGCAGTTTTTGCCTCGTTTTCGCTTGCGCAGGCGGTCGCCCGGCCTCAAGACTCGGCCCAGGACCAAGACAAAAAGGAAGAAAAGAAAGACGACAAGAAGGACGAGAAGAAGGGCCTCCCGCTGAAGCCGGGCCGCAAAATCGAGTTCACCACCGACGAAGGAACTTGGCTCTCCTTAGACGTCTCCCCCGACGGCAAGACCATCGCCTTCGAACTGCTCGGCGACATTTACACGCTTCCCATCGAAGGCGGCGAAGCCAAGCTGATCGATGGCGGCATGGCTTTTGACAGTCAGCCGCGCTTCTCCCCGGATGGGCAGTGGATTGCCTTCCTCTCCGATCGCGAAGGCAGCGAGAACGTCTTCATCATGCATCCAGACGGCTCGGACCAGAAGCAAGTCTCGAAGGACCCCAACAGCGAATTTGCTTCGCCCAGTTGGTCACCCGACGGCAAGTACATCTTCGTCTCGAAAACGAATTTCGGCATTGGACCGCGCGAAATTTGGATGTACCACGTTGACGGCGGCTCTGGCATTCAGATCACCAAGTCCAAGCCCACACCCGCCACGCGCCGCCAGGATCGCCCAAATGCCATGGGCGTTGTCGCTTCCGCCGATGGCCGCTATCTCTATTTCGCCGAGCGCCATGGCGATTTCTCCTACAACGCGATGTTTCCGCAGTGGGTCATCATCCGCAAGGACCGCAGAACCGGTGACGAGGACACCATCATTCAGCAGCCCGAAAGCGCGTTCCGTCCGCTCGTTTCGCCTGACGGCAAGTTCCTCCTCTACGTTACCCGCTATGAAACCGAATCCGGCCTCCGCCTCCGCAATCTCGAAACCGGCGATGACCGCTGGGTCCGCTATCCGGTGACCCGCGACGACCAGGAGTCGCTCTTCACGCGCGATCTCTTCCCCGGCTACGCGTTTCTCCCGGGCGCCAGGGAAATCGTCTACAACCAGGACGGCAAGATCCGCCGCCTCAATCTTGAAACAGGCGCCGAAGAGGTCATTCCCTTCACCGCAAAGGTTTCTCAGGACGTTGGTCCGAAGCTCGATTTCCCCCAGAAGGAACCGGCCGGCCCCGTAAAAGTCCGGCTCATCATGGACCCTGTGCAGTCTCCCGATGGCAAGAGGCTCGCCTTCTCCGCCATGACGCACCTCTACACGCTCGATCTTCCGAGTGGCAAGCCCCAGCGCCTCACCGCCAGCAATTCCACGGAGTTTCAGCCGGCCTGGTCGCCCGACGGCAAG
>DASRCZ010000172.1:0-2536 GCA_035652855.1 Candidatus Acidiferrum sp. | reverse complement strand
CCTTCGCCCTCGCCGAAGACTGCGCCAAGCGGCATGACCTCGAGCGCACGCTCGCCGCCCTTCCGCCCGAATGGCAGCGCCGCTACCAACTCGCGCGCATCGGCTAACATGCGCGGCTAAGTTCGCTTATCGGGAAAGGCAGAGCAATCGGCCCGGCTCCAGCCAAACTCTTCAACTTTCAACGGTCAACTCTTAAACTTCCTCTCATGCGCGTTATCGCCGGCCTATATCGCTCCCGCCTGCTCAAATCGCTCAAAGGAGTGAATCTCCGCCCCACCAGCGACTATCTTCGCGAAACTCTCTTCAACGTCCTCGGCGCTCATCTCAAAGGCGCGCACTTTCTCGACCTCTTCGCCGGCACTGGCGCCGTCGGTGTCGAAGCCCTCAGCCGTGGCGCCGCCTCCGCCACCTTCATCGAATCCCATCGCCCCGCCGTGGCGCTCATCAAAGCCAATCTCGCCAGCCTCGGCATTCGCGAAGGCGTCACCGTCCTACCGCTCGACGCTCTCCGCGGGCTCGAGAGTCTCGCCGCGCGTCGCGGCGATTCCTTGCCGCAATTCACCCACGCCTTCCTTGACCCGCCCTACGCCGCCGCAACCGAATACGACCGCGTCCTCGAATTTCTCGCAGGCAGCCCTCTCCTCGCACCCGACGCCATCGTCGTCGCCGAGCATCACCGCGCCTTCCCGCTCCCCACTCGAGTCGGCGACCTCGATCAGGTCCGCACCCTCCGCCACGGCGACTCCGCCCTCACCTTCTTCCGCCGCCGCTGACTCCTGGCTCGCGGACCAGCCCCCTTCGCAACTGCGATCACTCAGGGCGCGATGTGCGCCTACAGAACCGCTCAAGCCGGCTTTCTAAGCGGCACTGCGGCTCGCACTGTCGTGCCGGAATTCGGTCGCGACTCTATTGAAAAATTTCCCCGCAACATCCGGACGCGTTCTTCCATGCTGATCAATCCCAGTCCGGGCCTGTTCGACACGTTAGTGTCGAATCCTGAACCGGAATCGCGCACCGTAAGCCGGATCGACTTCGACGCTTCACTCAGGTCAACATCAATTTGCGCGCTGCCGCTATGCTTGACCGCATTCAGGAGCGCTTCCTGCAATACGCGGAACAGACAAACCGAAACCTCTCGCGGCACCTCCTGTTTAATGGAACTGGTAAAATGAATGTTGATTTTGTGCTTCTTGGCGACTGTGCCGCACAGGCTTCTCATCGCCTCAGCCGCTCCTTGCACTTGCGTTTCGGAACGATGTAACTCGTGCGATAGTGCCCGAACCGCGCGGGAAATCTCCGAGACCTGTTCGACAGCTTGCTCGAACTCTTCACGCACCTCAGGCGGTGAATCCACCGGCAATCGCTGGCCGACGCTCTGGAGTTCCCAAAGCAGCGCTACCAGTCGCTGGCTGATGTCGTCGTGCAGATCTCTTGCAATGCGCCGGCGCTCCCGCTCTTCGGCCTCCATCAACTTGTGGGTAACGTTCTCCCTCGCGCGTTCGCCTTGCTTGCGCAACCGCGTCATCAAGATCGATACCGTAAGAAAAGCAACCAGCGCCACGGCGTCTAATGGACTTTCGATTCGCAGATTGAAAATGGGAGCTGCAAAGAAATAAACCAGCAGCAGTACAGCCGCTATGGACAGCACGATTGACGACACAAGATCGCCGATCAGCGATAGCAGCGCGACAACGATCAGAAAAATGCAGGTCGTTAGAGCGAGCGTCAAATGTGCTCGAAAGCAGACGAACGTAACGGCCGCAAGCGCAGCGATGCTGTACAAACAACGAAAAGCAGAACGCCACACGCTACGAGCCATCGGAGCCGCCTGAGACCGTAAATTGTATGACGCCCCTTGCGCTTCTCGACGTTTCGCCTGCTGGTCAGATTTTCCGCAGCCTCGTCCAGAAATCGCGTGGGCCGTTGCTTGCCGCCGCCCCGGACCCAAGGAGTGAGACAAGACCTCAGGCCAGCAAACTGTAGCGTAGCTCGGCTCGCCGGAATGGGGTGCGCAAGTGGCTGGCGATCATCCCTGGATTCATCGAATCCTGATTGCCTTGACGGAACGCCTGTAGTCCCAATACATTCCGTGGCTTACACACGTGTTTGAGAAGGGGGAGGGATCAACCTCTCGCCCGGCTGTGCCATCTCATTCTAAGTAAGTTGGCCGTGTGCAGCCCCGCCGGCGCGGTATAATCCTCGACCCATGTCGACCAATCAGGTCATCAATGCATTCGACCTTTTGGGTCAAGGCGCAGAAGCCCCGGAAGCTGTTCGGCTAGCGCACGGCTCGGCTCCCGCGCTCGAAATCGCCTGGGGCGAGTTCCGCCAAAGCCTCTGGAGCAGCCTTCGCGCTGCTCTCGCTTGGATGCCGAAACGCTCTCCTTCCAATTCTTTCAGCGGATCTCTTGTCGAGCCGGGATTTCCGAGCCGCGCCCTTATCGCCGCTGCTCTTTGGCATCTTGTTTTTCTTGTCATGCCGTTTCCACGCCTCTCCGTCGCCCCGCCAAAAACGCACGCCTTCGATAACACTGAG
>DASRCZ010000171.1:0-15431 GCA_035652855.1 Candidatus Acidiferrum sp. | reverse complement strand
GATAGGGCAGCGCAGCAGGAGCATTACGCGCAGGTAGCGGACTCGGCGCTGAACAAAGCAGCCGGAATTCTCGTATGGTTTCGCGGATTCACGCGAGGATGCCGCCATGGGAGCGAGGGAGTTTGGCAACTTGCTCGGGCTTAAGGCCGAGGTTGTCGGCGACGAGAGTAGGCGGATTGCCGGCGAGCCAGGAGGAAATGGAGATTTCCTGGAAAACAGGGCTGTTGAAGAGGACGACGAGTCGCGTGGGTTCGCTGCCGATTTGCTCGACGCAATGCCCAAAGCCCTGAGGGATAAAGGCGATATTGCCGGGCCCGAATTCCTCGGTGCGAGAGCGGCCGTGAGCGCCAAAGATGGTCACGCGGGAGCGGCCCTTCAAGTAGAACTGCCATTCGTCCGCGTTGGGATGCCAGTGCAGTTCGCGGAGAGCGCCGGGGTTGAGGTCTTGCAGGACGGACGTGAGGGTCGTCTGGATGGGAAATTCCTTGGAGCTGACGACGCGCTCGGTGCCGCCGGGAAATTCAATAGGCTTCATAGCGCCCAGGCGGAACTTGTGGGCGGACTGCGGCGCAGCAAGCGAAGCAGAGCGGAGCGGCTCGGGGCCAGCGGTGGGGATCGTGCCGGGGACAATGTAGCGTTCCATTTTGGGGAGCGACTTGACGGTTTCAAGCGATAGGTTCAGGTTGCGCGCGAGGACTTCGGGTGACGTGTGGCCGAGCCAGTCGGTGATGCTGAAGGTGCCAAATTCGGAAAATTGGCCGTCGTCAAAGCCGAGAATGAAGTGTGCGTCGTCCGGGCCGAGACACTGAATGGAATGGCCGTGGCCCTTGGGGAAATACCAGATGTCGCCCGGTTCAAAATCGTCGACGGAAGCCTGACCTTCAGGATTGATGACCGTCGTGCGAACGCGGCCGGTGATGACGTAGGCCCACTCGGCTGCGACGGCGTGCCAATGGAGTTCGCGAATGCCGCCGGGCTTCAGACGCATGGAGACGCCGGCAATGGATTTGGAAATGGGAAATTCCTCGATGGTGGCTTCTTTGGCGGAACCGGCTTCGCCCACCCAGCCAACGCTGGATTCGATGTCGTACTTGAAATCGGGAATAGGCTCATGCTTTCCAGGCGCTCTTCCCTCCGAATACTGCTGGTGGGCGGTGGCCTGATGGCTGGCGGCGGACCACGCGCCGGGGGCGGCAAACGTGGCGCCCAAAGCGGCCAGGGAAGCAGCGCCGAGGACGTCGCGGCGGGAGAGGATGCTTTTCGCTTCGGCCTTCGAACCAAGCTTCGAATCGGGCGTTTCATGCGAATTCATGTGCCGAGACCTCGTGAAGAAAATGCTTTCGGTGGAACTTTAGCAGAAACGGGCCCAGGTCACGCACCGATTAGAAAGGGATGAGGCGAAAATGATGCGGGTCGCTTGCTCGGTCAAAAGCGGAAAAGTTTTTGTGTGGACCGCCGGGGAGGAATGTTTCGACTATAATGTGCGGCTTTGGACGAAAGCCGGGAATTCAAACAGAGGGCACCGACAATGAAGGCAAATGGCGCGAAAGCGTCTTGGTCTGGAGAAGTGCTGGGGCGGGGCACCAAGCTATGGGCTGCGGGCGCGATGGCAGCTCTGGTGTTGATCGCGAGCACGCGGGCAAAGCCTGCGGCGGACGAAACGAAAGCGCAGAGCGCGGCGGAATTGAAGGGGCAGAACACGGCACGGGTCGAACCGAACTACGAATTGGAAGCGCGGTTCCTGCCGGAAGAGGTGAGCAAGCTGGTGTTTGACGTGGCGGTGACGCCGCATTGGTTCACGGAGTCGGACCGGTTCTGGTACAGCTACCAGACCACCGATGGGACGCGCTACTGGGTAGTGGACCCGGTGAAACGGACCAAGACGCCGCTCTGGGATAACGCGAAGGTGGCGGCAACGCTTTCGACGCTGACAAATTTCCCTTACGACGCGCAGCACCTGCCGGTAAAGCGGCTGAAGCTCATCGACAAAGATACGAAGATGCAGTTCGCGGTCGAGATCCGGAAGGACGCGGTCGTGCCAAATGAACCGCCGAAGGAGAAGAGCCAGGAGGACGTGGAGGAAGCGGGCAAGGAGGGTCAAGAAAAGCAAGGCGAGCGGCAGGGCGCGGCGCAGGCGAGCGCGGGCGCGAACAGACCGGAGGACACGCGGACGATTTATTTCGAGTACGAGCTCGCCACCGGAAAGATCACGCGGCTGGATAACTACGAGGCTCCGAAAAAAAAGCCGATGTGGGCTTCGGTTTCGCCGGACGGAAAGACCGTGGTATTCGCGCGGGGGCACAACCTGTATTTCGTGGACGCGGACAACTACGCGAAGGCGCTGAAGAAGGCGGGCGACGCGAGCGTAACCGAAACGCAACTGACCACCGACGGCATGGAGCGCTACAGTTATGCGCGCCTGCTGCTGCCCGAGCAGGAGGAACAGCTCAAGAAGGAGGACAAGGGGGACACGAACAAGGCAGGAATTCGAACGCCGGCGATCACGGTGCACTGGGCGAAGGACTCGACGAAGATTGCAGTCGAGCGGCAGGATGATCGCAAAGTGGGCGACTATTGGGTGATTCATTCGCTGACGAATCCGCGGCCGATTCTCGAGCGGCGGCCGTATCCGCTGCCCGGCGAAGCGAATGTGCCGATAGCGGAAATCGATGTTTTTGATCTGGCGAGCAAGCAGCGCGTCGTGCTGCAGCCGAAGAGTTTTGCGGACGAAGCGCTTTCGATTGAAGACGCGGCGCAAACGGAGCGGGACCGCGAGGAGATCCGGCAGATGCAGGAGGAAGACCGAGAGAACCGGACGCCGCTGCAGCGCTTCAGCCCGAAATGGCTGTCGGACGGCTCGGACAAGTTGTACCTGACCAGCCGCAGCCGGGATTTCCGAAGGGTGGACGTGTTCGTCGCGGACACAGCGACCGGGAAACTCCAAAAGCTGATCGAGGAACGATCGAACGTTTGGGTGAGCACGAAGCCGTTGCGGCTGGTGGACGGAGGCAAGGAGTTGTTGTGGTGGTCGGAGCGGGATGGCTGGGGTCATTATTATCTCTACGGCGGCGACGGAAAGCTGAAGAATCAGGTGACTTCGGGTGAGTATGTGACGGATCAGATTGTTTCCGTGGACGACAAAGCGCGGGTGATGTATTTCACGGCGAACGGGCGCGAGGCGGAAGATCCGTATTACATCGAGCTGTACCGCATCGGACTGGACGGCAACGGCTTGAAGCTGCTGACCACAACCGGATATTCACACGCAATCAGTGCGCCGGATTCCGGAAAATATTTCGAGGACACCTATTCGCGCGTGGACACGGCGCCTAAATCGGTTCTCTTGGACGCGCAGGGAACGCAAATTGCCGCGCTCGAAACGACCGACGTTTCGCAACTGCTGGCCGCGGGATTTAAGTATCCGGAGACCTTCAAATTGAAGGCTGACGACGGAGTGACCGACCTTTACGGCGTGATGTACAAACCGTTTGATTTTGATCCGGCGAAAAAATATCCCCTGATTGAATTTGTCTACCCGGGGCCGCAGGTCGAGCAGGTAAACAAGACCTTTTCGCCAAAGAGTCCAAACGTGCCGCTGGCGCAGCTCGGATTCATTGTGATCGAGGTAGGGAATCGCGGCGGAAGTCCGCAGCGGGACAAGTGGTACGACAGCTACGGTTATGGAAATCTGCGCGATTACGGCCTCGCCGACAAAAAGGCAGCCGCGGAGCGGCTGGGCGCGATGCATCCGTATATTGATTTGTCGCGCGTCGGGATGTGGGGGCACTCCGGCGGCGGATTCATGACCGCGGCGGCGATCATGCAGTATCCAGACTTTTACAAGGCGGGATGGTCGGAATCGGGCAATCACGATAACAGTGTGTACGGGTACACATGGAGCGAGAAGTATCACGGCGTGCGCGAAGAGGACCAGAAAGATGGAACGGCCAAATTCATCTACGAAATTGACAAGAACCAGGATTTGGCGAAAAACCTGAAGGGACATCTGATGCTCACGACAGGCGACATGGATGACAACGTGAGTATGATCAACACCATGCGCGTGGCGGATGCGCTGATTAAGGCGAACAAGCGGTTTGAGATGATGGTTTTTCCGGGGATGCGGCACAGCTACATGCCGATCAACAGCTATGTGATCATGGCACGGGGAGATTTCTTCGCCAAATGGCTGCTGGGAACGTCCGAAGACAGTGCGGACATTATCGAGCTGCAGCGGGAGAAGCAAGCTACGGCGAGTAAGAAATTCAAGGAGTAGTAGGGGGGAAAGAGGAAGAAGGTCCTGCGCCGGTTTGGGCACCGGGCGTTTTGGCGCACCACGCCGGAATCGCGGTGAGGCAGAATCGGCGTAGAACGCGCCAACAGGCCAGGGAGAAACATGGTTCGCTTCAAGGCACGGAGGCGTAACCAGCGGCTCGCGGCGGCTAAGCTACGGAATTCAGGGGCGTTCGCCCGAGCAACCCCGGCGCGAAGGGGCGCTTCCCATTACGAGGTGTCTCGCCATGACCTGTCCGGAAGGACAGTTTCCCGGGTCCACCTGGTCCTTCGTTCAGGTATACTGGCAAAGTTCCCAGCTGTCAGCAGCCGCGCTGCGCTGCAAATCCTGTTGACCGGCACGTACCGCCGGGGAAGAGGTGGTTTGGTGCGTAATTGGCGACGGTTGGTCCGCAGGGGACCGGAGTCTCGGCATACAATCCTGCGGCTGGTCTTGATCGGGCTCGGCACGGCGGTCCTGCTGAGCGCCGCTTCAACACACGCGCAAGTTCTGCATAGGAAGAAGGGGACGAAGAAGACGGCCGCTGCGGACAATTCCGCTGCGCCGGATAAGGTGCTCTACGACCGGGCGATGGATGATATCAAGCACGGGCGGCATGAAATCGGCCGGCTTTCGATGCAGACCCTAATCAACACCTACCCCGATAGCGAATACCTCGCGAAGGCAAAACTGGCGATAGCAGATTCCTACTACAAAGAAGGTGGCACTGCGAACATGACGCAGGCCATCCAGGCATACAAAGACTTCATTGTCTTCTTCCCTTTCCTTCCGGAAGCGGCATACGCGCAACTGCAGGTAGCTATGACGCACTACCGGCAGATGGAAAAGCCGGACCGGGACCGCTCGCAAGCGAAGGATGCGGAGGAGGAGTTTCAAACATTTTTAACGAAGTATCCGAACGATCCGCTGGCGCCGAAGGCTGAGCAGCACCTGCGGGAAGTGCAAGAGGTGCTGGCCGAGGGCGATTACCGGATCGGCTATTTCTACTACGTAAAGGGGGATAAGCGCGCGGCAGCAGGACGGTTGTTGATCGTAACGAACCGCTATCCGCTTTACAGCCGCTCGGATAAAGCGCTCTGGATGCTGGGGGATATTTTTGAGAAGAGCGAGCGCAAGGACATTGCGGGGCGGTACTACGCGCGAATCGTTCGGGATTATCCGCTATCAGAGTTAGTGCCGGAGGCAAAAAGCCGGCTGAAGGAATTGAAGCAGCCGATTCCGCCGGCGGACCCGAAGGCGGTGGCATGGATGAGGGCGGAGCAGAATGCGCCGCGGCAGCGTACATCGCTGATTGGCAGGCCAATGGAACTCTTCCATCCCGGGCCTAAGGCAGAGATCCAGGCCGCGTCACGGTACGGTACACCGAACATGAGCCCCGAAGATGAATCGAGCGGCGAAGTTCTGGGAGGCGGCGGCCAGCAGCGGCTCGGCGGGACGGGGAATTCGATTGTGGCGACGGTGGCGGCGGGAAATGGGGCAAGTGCGGCGAGCGCGCCGGCGGTGAGCTCGGCAGAAAGCACGTCCTCCGCTACAGAGGGGACGCCAGCAACGGATTCGAATGCTCCAACGGATGCACCGGCGGCCAGCCCAGCGGACAAACCTGTTGCGAACGCGCCGGCAAATAATGCGCGGCCGGACCCGGCAAATCCCGGAGCCTCCGCGAGTTCGCCCGCGGCTGATCCGCCGGACGGAACGGCTCCGGGCGCGGATCCAGGGAAGGATCCGGCCAAGACGGACGGAAACCAGGCGGACGCGCAAGATAAGACAAATGGCGACGACGCGAAGTCCAGTGGCAAGGCGGACTCGAAGAAGGAGTCTTCGAGCAAGAAGAAGAAAGGACTGCGCAAGATCGTCCCGTGGTAGTCAGATAGTCGTAGCGAGAATTCGGGGCATCGGCGCAGCATCGCTTCTCGTCGATGACTGTACGCTGATACAGCCGAGCGGGCCTGCCCATAGGTCCGGGGAACACGGCATTTCACTTGCGACACATCGGACAGGTTCTTGCGTTGACGCCCCAGGGGGCCGATGCTCCAATACAGTGAGTAATTATGGCCCGGCTAAGCGCCGGCCGTGTTGACGGAGCTGGCGATCCCGGAGGAGTGTTCGGTGGCCAAGATCCTGGTTGCGGACGACAACAGTAATATCCAGAAAATGGTCGGTCTCGCCCTCAAAGACCAGGGCATTGACGTCGTTGCCGTAGGAAACGGCGAGGCCGCTGTCCGCAAGATTTCCGATGTGCGTCCCGATTTGGTCTTGGCAGACGTGTTTATGCCGGTGCGAAATGGCTATGAAGTCTGCAAGTATGTGAAGGACGACTCTGCCCTCGCCCACATCCCGGTGATTTTGCTGGTTGGCGCATTTGATCCTTTGGATGAGCAGGAAGCCCAGCGAGTCGGCGCGGATGGAGTGCTGAAGAAGCCTTTCGTGCCGCCGGATCCGCTGATTTCGATGGTGAAATCGGCTTTGACGCGTTCGGGTGTGGCCTATTCGGGGGCGCCCGCCGAAAAACCGGAATCGGCCCCAGTTTCCGCGGTTGAGATGATAGCTCCCCGTCAGGCGGCTCCGGTGGCAGAGGCTGCCAACGCTGAGGAGATACCTGAGCCGGTGATGAAGAAAGCGGAACCCTTGCATATCGATTCGGGGGCGCCGCTGGCGTTCGGGAGCCTGCTGGAAACACCGCCGACAGAAGAGGAAGAGGATTTGGGCTACGCCGCGCCGGTGCAGCCAGCGACAGAGCGGGATTGGGGCGCTTCGGACGCTGAAGATGAGGAAGAGGAGAATGAGGAAGACGAGCGGCCACAGCCCTCCTGGCGCGCGGCAAGCGACACGTTTGGGGACGAGAAGGACGAGGCTGCGGCCGGTGTCAGGGATTGGCGTGAAACCGCCTTCGATGAAACAGCCATTGCGCCGCGAAAGAGCTCGAACGGTGGGTGGGAGCCGAGTCAGGAAAAGACTCCGTTAACGGAAGCAGCAGAGGATGTGGTGGCTCCAGCGCAGGAAGTGCGTCCACTAGGCAATCCGATTTCGATTAGCGAAGGCAGAGGGCCGATTCCGGTCTCGCCATTTGCGCAGGAAAACTCTCCCGTGGTCACGGCGCAAAACGGTTCTCGTTTAACCGCTGCTGTCGAAGAACCTTCGATCGCCGCGCAGCCGAGCGAGACGCAGAGCGCACCCGGCGGCCCAAGTCTTGCCGCGGCAGTCGTTGGCGAAGATACAGCGCCTCCGGCGCTTGCCGCTGCACCGCCAGCCCTTGAGAGGACTCCGGCGGCAGCGCAGCAGGCGGTGAAGCCTGTGGCAACAAATTCGTGGTTCACCACCGCGCCAAGTCCGTGGGACACCGAAGTACAGAAGGCTTCGCAGCTCGCTTCGACGTGGGATGCGCCGAAGGCTGCGGCGGCGCCATCGCCTGTACCAGCGGATTCCGCGGAGGCTACGGCGGCGAAACCGGCTCATGCAGTCGAAGCAGAGAACGAAACCGCTGGCGCGCCGAGCGTCTATGCGCAAGACAACGAGTTGGCGGAAACCGTGATGGCCAAGGCCGAAGAGGCCGGACTTACGGCTCACGCGGTCGAGGCCATTCGCGAGGAAGTGGCGGAAGTCACCGAGAACGCAAATCAGGCCGCGGCACCCGCGGTTACGGAACCTGGCAAGGGGATTGAGCAAGCACCTGCGGCGTCGACGGACGAGTTGGTCGCGAAGGTTCTAGCGAAAATGAGTCCTGAAGTGCTGCAGGCGGTCACGCGCGAGATTTTGAAGCCGGTCGTGGAAGCCATCGTACGCGATGAGCTGAGCTCGAAGAAGCCGTAGTTCCCTTCTCTTTTTCGCGGCTAAATTGACGCGCTTTGCGCGTTCCCTTTATAGTCAAAGATTGCCCTGACGACGAAATAGCGGCCGTGCCCGTCTTTGCCGCAGACGAAGGAGCCTTTTTCGAATGGCGCGCGAAATCGCCAAAGCGTATGAGCCGCAGCGGATTGAGCCGCGCTGGGCCGATTTCTGGGTGAGGGAGCAACTCTTCCGCGCGAACGTGAACGCGCCCGGGCCGGTTTTCTCGATTGTGATTCCGCCCCCGAATGTGACGGGCACGCTGCACATCGGCCACATGCTGAATCATACCGAGATTGACATCTTGACGCGCTGGCGGCGGATGCTCGGCTTCAACACATTGTACCTGCCGGGAACGGATCACGCGGGGATTTCGACGCAGCGCGTGGTCGTGCGCCAGCTTGCGGAGAAAGGCATCGACTACCGAAAGCTCGGCCGTGAAGAGTTTGAGCGCCAGACGTGGTGCTGGAAGAAGGAGAGCGGCGGAAAAATCACGGCACAGATGAAGCAGATCGGGGAAAGCTGCGACTGGTCGCGCGAGAGATTCACGCTCACCCCGGAATATTCGCGGGCGGTACGGCGTGTGTTTGTGAAACTCTACAGGGAAGGCCTGATCTATCGCGAGACGCGGCTCGTCAACTGGTGCCCAGTCTGTCTAACGGTGCTGAGCGATCTCGAGGTGTTGCACGAGGAGCGGCAAGGGCATCTCTGGCACATCCGGTATCCAGTAAGCGGAACCAAAGACTATCTTGTTGTGGCGACGACGCGGCCGGAGACGATGCTCGGCGACACCGCCGTGGCGGTTCATCCGAAAGACGAGCGCTACAAGGACCTCGCCGGCAAAACCGTGACCCTGCCCCTGATGAACCGCGAGATTCCGATCATCGCGGACGAGATGGTGGATCGCGAATTCGGCACCGGAGCCGTGAAGATTACGCCTGCGCACGATCCGAACGACTTCGAGGCCGGGCGGCGTCACGCGTTGCCGGAAATCGACGTGATGACGGAAGACGGCCGAATGGGCGCGGCCGCAGGCTCGTACGCAGGACTCGACCGTTTTGAAGCCAGGAAGCGCGTGGTCGAGGACCTGAAAGCCCAGGGACTCCTCGAGAAGATCACCGACCACACGCATGCCATCGGGATTTGTGAGCGCAGCCGCACGGTTGTCGAGCCGCGCATTTCGACGCAGTGGTTCTGCAAAATGAAGCCGCTGGCTGAACCGGCCATTGCAGCCGTGGAATCGGGAGAGATTCAGATGATCCCGGAGAACCGGCGCGAGGAATATTTCCACTGGATGCGCAACATTCGCGACTGGACGCTCTCCCGGCAACTCTGGTGGGGGCATCGCATCCCCGCGTGGTACTGCGATGATTGCGCCCAGATGACCGTTGCGGAGGAGCCGCCGCTCCAGTGCGCGAGCTGCGGCTCCGGCAAGCTGCGACAGGACGAAGATGTGCTCGATACGTGGTTCAGCTCGGCGCTGTGGCCTTTTGTGACGCTTGAGTGGCCGGACGGCGCGGACTACAAGAAATATTATCCAACGACGCTGCTGATTACGGCATACGACATTTTGTTTTTCTGGGTCGCGCGGATGATCATGATGGGGATTCACTTCACCGGGAAAATTCCGTTCCGCACGGTGTATCTGCATTCGCTGGTGCGCACGGCCAGCGGCGAGAAAATGTCGAAATCCAAGGGCACTGGACTCGATCCTGTCCAGCTCAACGAGCGATACGGGACGGATGCCATGCGCTTTTGCCTCGCCTCCATGGCGGCGCCGGGAACCGATATCGTGCTCTCCGACGACCGGCTGGCAAGCTCCCGGAATTTCGCGAACAAGATCTGGAATGCGGCGCGATTTCTCTTCATGAATCTGGACAAGTTCGAGTCAGGTGGCGCGAAGATCGAGGACCTGGCCGCGCCGGAAGTGCGCGCCGGCGCGCCGTATGCGTACGCGGGCCAAATACCGCTCATCGACCGCTGGCTATATGCGCGGCTGGCCATGACCATTTCCAACGTAAACCAAGCGCTGGAGAGCTACCGCTTCCATGAAGCGGCGCAGACGGTCTATCAATTTTTCTGGGGTGATTTCTGCGACTGGTACATCGAGTGGGTGAAGCCGGAGCTGACCGGCGCGGACCAAGGGCGGGCGACGGTGGCCTGGAGAAACCTTTTTGCGGCCTTTGATGCGGCGCTCCGGCTGCTGCATCCGCTCATGCCCTTCCTCACGGAGGAATTGTGGCATCAACTGCCGCAGGAAGCTGGCTCACGATCGATTGCTCTGGAAAGGTTTCCCGCAGCCCGCGCCGAATGGAACGATACGCAGGCTTTGCGCCAATTCGGATTGCTTCAAGAGGTGACCGCCTCCCTGCGCAACATTCGAGCGGAAATGAAGGTCGATCCGAAGAAAAAACTGGCAGGCGAGTTTTCGAGCGCGGATTCCGCGTTTCGTGAGCTGGTACAGGCCAACCGAGACGGCATTCTGCGCGCGGCGATGCTTTCGGACCTCAAAATTGGCGGCGAACGACTGCCCCAAGCGGGCGGCGCCGTGCGCTCAACCGCGGAGTTTGACGCGCGGATTCCGTACGAACAAGCGGCTGACATGGAAGCCGAGAAATCCCGCTTACAGAAAGAGATCGATCGCTTGACCAAGGACATTGCAGCCAAGGACCGGCAGCTTGCGGACGAAACGTTCCGGAGCCGGGCTCCGGAGAAAATCGTGAGGGGAATTGAAACGACTCTGGCGGAGCGCCGGGCGGAGTTGGCGAAGCTAACGGACCGGATTGCCCAACTGCCGAAAAACTAGAGAAGTTACCGGCATTCCAGACTCGAACCGGCCGTTACAGCGGCGGATTGCCGAGTCTTCAGCCTGGAAGAATGCTTGTCGCGGGCGACCGGGCCACGTAAGCTAACCGCGCCGCAGACAAAATGGCTCGACGACCATGCCGCATACCATAATTCCTGGCGCAACCGACCGGCGTATTGCCGCGCTGGCCACCTTGCTTGGGGAAAACGCAACAATTGTCGTCAGCGGCGCCTGGATCGCGCGCGAAATCGGTGTTTCGCGTTCCACCGTGTGGCGCTGGGTCGAGCGGCTGCGGGAACTGGGCATGCAGGTGAAAGGACACCCGCGAACGGGCTATTTCCTGGAAACAGTGCCGGACATCCTGGTCCCCGATCTCTTGAAGAAGCGATTGCGCGGCAGCCTCTTCGGCAAACGGATTCATCACTTCTTCACGGTAGATTCGACGAACCGCGTAGCCATGGAGCTAGGGCATGCCGGCCAGCCGGAGGGCACGCTCGTGCTCGCGGAGGAACAAACGGCGGGACGCGGCCGCGCGGGACGAAGCTGGCATTCCGAGAGAGCCGCCGGAATTTACGTGACGCTGCTGCTGCGGCCCAAGCTGGCGCCCGTGCAGGCGCCGCTGCTAACGATGATGGCGGGACTTTCCGCGCACGCTGCGGTCGTGGCGGCTGCCGGGGTGGCACCGGACTTGAAGTGGCCGAATGACCTGATGGTCCGCGGGAAGAAGCTGGGCGGAATTCTTACGGAGATGCACGCGGAACCAACGCTGGTGAGGTTCGTGGTGGTGGGCATCGGCATCAATGTAAACCAGCAGCAGTTCCCGGGAGAGCTGGCGGGCATGGCGACATCGCTCCGGCGCGAGACCGGGCGAAGCATCTCGCGGATTGAATTGCTGGCCAAGTTGCTCGTCGAATTTGAGAGCGACTACAATCGCTTTTTGGCCGAAGGGCCCATGAGCGTGGTGCAGCGGTTTGAGGGCATTTCGGGTTACGCGCGCGGAAAGCGGGTGCGCGTGAGCAACGGGAACGAGCAATTTCGCGGCGTGACGGCGGGACTGACCCCCGAAGGCCTGCTTCGCGTGGAACGCGAGGGCGGAGAAATCGTGACGGTGATCGCGGGTGATGTGACGGAGGCGCGCTAGATGCTGCTGACCATTGACGTCGGCAACACGAACACGGTGCTCGGCGTTTTTCGGGGAGAAGCACTCGTGGCAAATTGGCGATTGAGCACGGCGCGTGCGCAAACCGTGGATGAGTACGGAGTGCTGACGCGCAATCTGCTGAGCTTCGCGGGATTGCAGCACGAAGCCATTCGCGGAGTCATGATCAGCTCAGTGGTGCCGCCGGTGAACTGGACTCTTGGGGAGATGTCGCGCGCTTATCTCGGGCAGAACGCGCTGTTCGTCGAGCCGGGAGTGAAAACCGGGCTTGCTGTATTGGTAGATAACCCGCTGGAAGTGGGCGCGGACCGCATCGTGAATGCCGTAGCCGCCCTGCATAAATACGGAGGACCCTGCATTGTGGTGGACTTCGGCACGGCGATTACGTTCGATGCAATATCCGCCAAGGGGGAATATCTCGGCGGCGTGATTGCGCCGGGGCTGGGGATTTCATCCGAGGCGCTGTTTGCGCGTGCGGCCCGGCTGCCGCGCGTTGAAATCAAGGATCCGGGCACGGTGATCGGGAAGAATACCGTGACGCACATGCAAGCGGGACTCTACTATGGCGCGGTGGACATGGTGGATGGCATGCTCGGCCGGATGATCGCCGAGCTGGGCGGAACGCCTACAGTGGTGGCCACGGGCGGCCAGGCCTCGCTCGTATCGCGAGGCTCGAAGTACATTCAGCATACGGACGAGTTCTTGACGCTGACGGGCCTGCGGCTTATCTGGGAGAAAAATCGGCCGGAGGGCGGCCGTGCCGATCGTGTTGGGAAGAAGCCAGCGGCAGGGTCCGTCAGGAAGGCACGGGAATAGCGTCCGCGGACGTCCGCCATCCGGCATGGAAGCCTGGAACTACTTCAACTATTTCACAGAAATCGAAGAATATTTCTGGAAAAAGCGGGGCGCCCACCTGCTCGTGTCTCCGGTCGATTGGGCGCTGATGGAAGCCTGGCAGAAAGCGGGAATTCCGCTGGAGGCCGTGCTGAAAGGGATTGACCGCGCCTTCGAGAGCTACACGAAATCGCGCAGGGGCAGCGGGAAGACGCTGAAGAGCCTGGCCTATTGCAGCGACGCCGTGCTCGAAGCCGCGGAGGAGCAAGCCGAAGCGGCGGCAGGCTCGATGCCCAAGCAAGACCGCGCGAAGGCGGAACCTTTTTCCAGGGAGGACTTGCGCGCGTATTTCTCGCGCAATCTGGAACGATTGACGACAGCACGCTCCCGGGAAAAGGCAGGTTCCCCGCTCGGAGATCAGATCGGCGCGATTGCGAGGTCTTTGCAAGCGATCATCAACACTCTGGCGACGGCGGGCGCGCTGGACCTGGAGGATTTGGAATGCCAACTGACCGTCCTCGACGACAAGCTCCATGCCGCACTGCTCACGCACGCCCGCGATGAGCTGCTCGTGGCGATTCGCCGCAGCATGGATTCGCAGCTGGCGGCGTATCGCCGCAAGATGAGGGCGCCGCAACTGGCGCTTGTCGAAAAACAGTACATGCAAAGGCGTTTGCTGGAGGAATTTGGGCTTCCGCGGCTGAGCCTGTATTATTTTTCTTGAGCGAGATTTTTCGCCGCAACGAATGCGCCGGCGCGAAGCGCGCACTTCACTCTACCCATTTCCGGCAAGACGTAGCAGAATAGGGCGGTATTATGTCAGAAGAGTTAACATTATCGATTGAGAAGTTAGTGTACGGCGGGGATGGCTTGGCGCACGCCGAGGGGGGCACGGTGTTCGTGCCGTACGTCCTGCCCGGCGAAGCCGTGCAAGCGCCCGTGCGCACGCGCAAGAAGAACCTAATTTGGACGGGCGCCCCGCAAATTACCAAGGCATCGCCGTATCGGCAGGTGCCTTTTTGCCCGCATTTTCAGAGATGCGGAGGCTGCCACTACCAGCACGTTGCCATCGGGGAGCAGGTTCGGCTCAAAAAGGAAATCCTGCGGGAGACACTTATGCGGCTCGGTGGCATTCGCTGGGAAGGAGCGATCACCGAGCACACCGCCGAGCCCTACTTATACCGTAACCGAGCGCAATGGGCCCTGCGCGAGGGCAAGCCCCGCGCCATCGGCTACTTTCTGCCGGAGAGTTCCATTGTCATTCCCATCGATGAGTGTGCTGTCCTTTCGCCGCGGCTTGCGGAAGCGTTCTCACGACTCCAGGAGATGACGCGCTCAGGAGCATTGCCGCCCGGGGTGAAGGAAATCGAAGCCTTCGCCGACTCCGCGGACGACAAAGTCGCGTTGAACATTGCCTTCGCTAGATTCCCCGAGCCGGCGGAACAGCTAGCCGGCATCTTTCGCGGCGCGATTCCGCGGCTCGAAAGCTTGCTCCTGCTGGATCAGAGAAAGAACCGGTTCGAGCTAACCGGACCGGGCTATCTTTTCCAGGACGCCGGCGGTTTTCGCTTCCGGGTGAGCCATCTTTCGTTCTTTCAGGTAAACCGCTTTTTGCTCGAGGAGCTCCTCCGCGCGATGACCTCGGATTCGAGCGGCAGACTCGCGCTCGACCTGTACGCGGGAGTCGGCTTTTTCACGCTGCCGCTCGCCAAGCGTTTCGAAAAAATCGTTGCGGTGGACGCGAATCTCGCTGCAACACGCGATCTGCTGGCGAATGCTGACCGCGCGGGAATCACCGTTGAATCGCATAACGAGCATGTCGAAAAATTTGTAACAAACGCGGACGTGAAGCCGGATTTGATCGTGCTCGACCCGCCGCGCTCGGGCCTGGGGCCGCATGCCGCCGCTCATCTGGCCAAACTCGGTGCTCCTGAGATCCGTTATCTCTCTTGCGATCCTTCGACGCTTGCACGGGATTTGGCCATCCTTGCAGGTACAAACGCGAGAAAAGCTGCCAATGCGGCAGAGGCGAGCTACACCATAACCGAAGTGCATCTCTTCGATCTCTTTCCACAGACCTTTCACATCGAAACTTTCGTTCGCCTGAAAAGAGCGCCAGGCGCATCATGAAACTTCCCGCCCTGGCGATTACCGTCTCCTTTGCGAGCGGAATCGCGCTGGGCTTGCAGGCATTTGCTCGCGAAAACAGCTCCGGGCGCGCGGAGATGTTTACCGGCTTTGCCGCAGTAGCGCTCGCGCTGTTGACGGCGGGCCTGCTGGCCGGCAAAGGCAGATTGCTGGCTGCGGGACTACTTGCGCTGTTCTCATGGCTGACGCTCGGTGTCCTTGCCGCGCGTGTTGCCGGCCAAGCGAAGCCCGCCGATCATGTGCTGGCGCTGGCCGAGTCCGGCGCAATCGATCTGAAATCGCCGCTGCGCTGGCACGGCCAGCTTCGCGACGCGCCGGTGCAGCTACCCTGGGGCTGGAGCTACGATCTTCAGCTAGAGTCCGTGGAA
>DASRCZ010000170.1:0-5083 GCA_035652855.1 Candidatus Acidiferrum sp. | reverse complement strand
AAGGACAAGTTCTATCGTTCCGGCTTCGGAGCCGTTACGCTGGATGAAGAAAAGATGAAAGCGGCCTTCCTGCGCGACGAGGTCATTATTGATTCCGCTCACGGCTGGTATTTTGCGCCCGTCCGGCTCGGCGTTCGCGCTATCGGCAGCCTGGGGATTTCCGGCGCAGCCCTCACCCGCCAAACGCTGGAAGCCGTGGGAAGCCTCGTTGGGATCGCGGTCGAGCGCGCTCGCGCGATTGAACAGTTGGGCCAAACGGAGGCGGAACGGCAGGGTGAACGGCTAAAATCGGCACTGCTTGACTCGATCACGCACGACTTCCGCACACCTCTGACATCGATGAAGGCCGCTGTCAGCAGCCTTCTTGGACCACAGCCCCTTCCTTCCGCACAGACTGCCGAGCTGCTCGCCATCATTGACGAAGAATGCGACCGGCTTAACCATCTTGTGGAGGAAGCCGCGGAAATGGCCCGGCTGGAAGCGGGCGAGGTGGAATTGCACTTCGCCCCCGCGCAGGTGACCGAAATCGTGGACCAAACATTGGCTCGACTTCGCGTCGCACTGGCGGGGCGCGCGGTGAACGTTCGCATCAGCGACGCTCTGCCGACGGTCCGCGCTGATGTTGAGCGCACAGTGGATGTGCTCATGAAACTGGTAGACAACGCCAATCTGTACTCGCCCAAGGATCAGCCCATCACCATTTCCGCGGAACGCAACGGAGATTCCGTGGTCATCAGCGTTGCCGACCGCGGGCCGGGCATCGACGATTTCGAGCAAGGGATGATCTTCGACAAATTCTACCGTGGCAAAGACCAGCGTTACCTGATTCGCGGCACCGGAATGGGCCTAGCCATCGCCAAAGCGATTGTTGCGGCGCACAGAGGCTCCATCAGCGTGACCAGCCAGCTTGGGCATGGGTCGGTATTTTCGTTCACGCTTCCCGTCGCCGGCCGGGAGGCGCTCTCATGAGTGCCTCGGGACTGATTCCGCCGGCCACCATTCTCGTCGTTGACGACGAGCCGCAAATCCGGCGCGTCTTGCGCTCGACTCTTACCACTCACGGGTATGTCATCATGGACGCCAGGACCGGCGAGGATGCCATCGATATTGTTCGCAAGGACAAACCCGATCTGGTTCTGCTCGATGTGAATATGCCCGGGATCGGAGGAATCGAGGCTTGCCGCGAAATCCGCCGATCTTCCAAAGCGGCGATCATCATGCTTACTGTGCGCAACGCCGAACGCGATAAAGTGGCGGCGCTCGATGCCGGAGCGGACGACTACGTGGTGAAGCCTTTCGGAATCGAGGAATTGCTTGCGCGTATCCGAGCTTCCTTGCGCCGGTTTGCGGCGGGCGAAGCGGTCCCGAACTTTTCCTCCAGGGAGCTGGCGATCGATTTTGAGGCGCGCACGGTCCACGTTCGGGGAGCGAGGGTTCATCTCACGCCAAAGGAATATGAAGTGTTGAAGCTGCTGGTGGCGAATCAGGGTAAGCCGATTACTCATCGCCGCGCGTTGCAAACGGTCTGGGGGCCCGACTATGGAGAGGAAAACGAAAATCTTCGCGTCGTGATCAACCAGTTGCGCAAGAAAATCGAGCTGGACCCGGCTCATCCCAAGCTCATCCTGACGGAACCCTGGATAGGCTACCGCTTTCAAGCTCCGCGCGAGACGCTTCGGCCTGCGGCCCGCAGGTCCTCGTAGCCCCCGCTTTAATCGCCGCCTGCCGGTTGTTCTCGCAAGCGGCTTCGGCTAGATTTTCTTGCTCTGTTGAAGGACACACGGAAACATTCGCGCTATGGGCAAAAAAACAGGAAGATCCGCCGCGGGCTTCAGCTATCCGGGAGAAAGGGTCCGTACTTTGCTTTCGGGCGCCCGTGTGCAGCGCCGCGTCGCGGAAATGGCGCGGCAAATCCGTAAGGACTTTCCGGGCGAGCCGCTCCACCTTGTAGGCGTACTCAAAGGCGCCGCTTTCTTTCTGTCCGATCTGGCCCGCCGGATTCCCGGCGAAGTCTCAATCGATTTTATCGCTGTCTCGAGCTATGGAAACAACGCACATTCCTCGGGCGAAGTGCGCCTCACGCGTGACCTCGATTCCAGCATCGAAGGCCGAACCGTGATCGTCGTGGAAGACATCCTGGACAGCGGGATGACGTTGCAATACCTTCTGCGGGTTTTCGCGCAGCGCAAGCCGAAGCATCTCCGTGTTGCCGTGCTGCTCGATAAGCCGGAGCGCCGCATTACGCCTGTGCGCGCAGACTACGTGGGGTTTACGATCCCAAATGAATTTGTGGTCGGCTACGGTCTCGATTACGCGGAGCGCTATCGCAACCTGCCGCAGGTTGGCATCCTTTCGTTCACCAAGGCGGGGAAGAAGAACCCCAAATGACACTCCAACTCCACACCGCGCGCGACGTGGCCGCGCTCATTGACCACACGCTCCTGAAGCCCGAAGCCACGGCGATGGACGTGGAGCGTCTCTGCCGCGAGGCCATCGAACACGAATTTGCATCGGTCTGCGTGAACCCCGTCTTTGTACCCAAGGCCGCGATCCTGCTTGCCGGCTCTCCGGTCAAGACGTGCAGCGTAATCGGTTTTCCGCTTGGCGCCACGCTGACGCGCGCCAAAGTGGATGAAGCGGGGGCCGCGCTCGAGGAGGGCGCGCAGGAACTCGATATGGTGATTCACATCGGCGCGCTCAAGGCCGGAGACAACCAGTCCGTGGCCGCCGATATTCGGGCTGTCGTCGAGGCTTGCCACTCGGGCCGGGCGCTCTGCAAAGTCATTATCGAAGCCTGCCTCCTCACCGATGAGGAAAAAGAACGCGCCTGCCGGATATCCCACGACGCGGGGGCCGACTTTGTGAAGACGTCAACCGGCTTCAGCACAGGGGGCGCCACCACGGCAGATGTGGCGCTGATGCGGCGCGTCGTCGGCCGGGAGACGGGTGTAAAGGCTTCGGGCGGCATCCGCTCATTCGAGGATGTGCTTGCCATGATTCATGCCGGCGCCAATCGCATTGGCACCAGCTCTGGAACCAGAATCCTGGCAGAAGCCCTGGCTCACTTCGCACCGAAAAGATAGAGCCGCCGAGCCGCGCAGGCGTCTGACCGGCCCGCAAGGCCTGCGCCTGCTATAATGCTGCTTCCCAATGAATACGGATGAATCCATCTCGGGAAGCGCCATTGCGAACGGCGCGCCGGAAGTTTCCGCTGAAGTGATCGCGACCCTTGCCGAGATCGGCGAGGAAGTAAACGCATCTCTGGACCTGGATACGGTGCTTTCGCGCACGGCGGCGCTGATTAAGCGGCACATTGACTATGAAATTTTTGGCGTGCTGCTGGTCGAAAGCGACAGCAATTTGAAGCACCGCTTTGCGATCGGTTATCCCCGCGACCTCGCCGAGAGTTTGCGCATCCCGATCGGCCAGGGGATTACCGGCTCGGCTGCGGCGACGGGCCATTCGGTTCGCGTGGCGGACACGTCGCGTGACCCGCGGTATATCAACGCGATTGATAGCGTCCGCTCGGAGCTGGCCGTGCCGCTCATGCTGCAAGGGAAATGCATCGGCGTTCTGGACATCCAGAGCAGGCACTTGAACTACTTCACGCGCGAACAGCAGAGCATTCTCACGCTGCTCGCCAGCCGGCTTGCGGTGGCCATCGAAAACGCACGTCTGTTCCAGCAAGTCCGTACGCAGGCCGACACGCTGCTGCTGTTGAACGAAGTCAGCCGGGAGACGAGCTCTATCCTCGACCTGGAAGAGCTGCTTCGCCGCGCCGCGGAACAGATCAAGCGGGTGATTGATTATCAGATTCTCAGCCTCATGCTCTACGACGATGAACAGAAAGTGTTCCGTCATCGCATCGACGTAAAGCATGGGCAGCGCGTGCAGGGCAAGCTGCGCTCTGCGGCAACGGAAGGCATCGTAGGCGCCGCAGCCACGCTTCGCGAACCCGTACTGGTGGGCGACGTAACGGCCGACCCGCGCTATGTGATGGTGAATCCGGAGACGCGCAGCGAACTGGCCATACCGATGATTCACAAAGGAAAGGTCATCGGCGTTCTGGATCTCGAGAGCTCGCAGGCGAACTACTTCACGCAAGATCACGTTCAAACGCTTTCGATTCTAGCCGCTAATCTCGCGGTTTCACTTGAGAACGCCCGCCTCTACGAACGAGTGGCCCGCGACGAAGCCCGGCTTGAACGTGATTTGCAGGCAGCGAAGCGCATTCAGGGCGCGCTGCTGCGCCAGGTTCCCAGCGACGATTTCGGCCTGGACATTGCGGCGCGGTATCTTTCCGCGCGAGAAGTTTGTGGCGATCTTTACGAGTTTCTCCGCTACGGCCCGCAGCAGCTTTGCATCGCGCTGGGTGACGTGAGCGGCAAAGGCACGGCCGCCGCGCTATACGGCGCGGTGGCGATCGGCATTATGCGCAGCCTCGCGCCGCAGAAGCTGCAGCCCGCCGAATTGCTGCGCCAGATGAATCAATTGGTGGGAGAGCGGCGCATCGAAGGCCGCTTCATGACCGCGTGCGTCGCCACCTGGCAGAAGAATCGCCAGAAGCTGCGCGTCGCGAATGCCGGCCAATCGCAACCGCTGCTCTATAAGGACGGCCGCTGCGGCAAAATTGAATTAACCGGATTCCCCCTTGGGATTTTCGAGGACGTGACCTACGACGAGTGGGGCGTGACGCTGGATCGCGGCGACATTCTCGTCTTCCATTCCGATGGAATCGCGGAAACCTCGAACGCCGAAGGACAGTTCTTCGGGACGGAACGGCTGCGCCAATTGGTCGAACAGCACCACGAATTGACCGCGACGGAACTTTCCGACCGCATCCTGACCGAAGTGGATATCTTCAACAACGGCGCGCCGCTTTCGGACGATCGCACTCTCGTGATTGCAAAGGTCCGATGAGCGCTCCCACCACTCCCGCAACGAAATTGCGGTACGTCGATCCGGCGGAATTCACGCCGCACTTCGGCTGGCGCAAAATGGGCGGCGGGAGCGGAGAAGAGCGTCTGTTCAGCGAGGATGCCGAGGTCGGCGAAGCGGCGCGGAAATTTGGCACGCCGCTCTA
>DASRCZ010000169.1:0-9046 GCA_035652855.1 Candidatus Acidiferrum sp. | reverse complement strand
GCTCCGTTGCCGTTCGGCACGGACGTGATTTTGACCTCCACGGGAATGGTTTCGTCCTTGAAGTTGCCGGCTGCGATGGCCGCCAGCGCCTTCTTGTGCGAGTTCAGCGCGAATTCATCGGCTTGCTCGCGCGTGATGCCGAATTTGCTGGCGATATTCTCGGTGCCCAGACCCATATTGATGTACGTGTCGGGGTAGTGGTCCATGAGCCAGGGATTCGGTGAAATTTTGTTGCCGCCCATGGGCACCATGGACATGGACTCGGTCCCGCCGGCGACGATGACCTCGGCGCCGCCCGAGCGAATGCGTTCGGCGGCAATGGCAATGGCTTGCAGGCCGGAAGAGCAGAAGCGGTTGATCGTCATGGCGGATGTTTCCACGGGCAGGCCGGCTCGCAGCGACGCGATGCGCGCCACGTTCATGCCCTGTTCGCCTTCGGGCATGGCGCACCCAAGGACCACGTCGTCAATATTTTTCGGCTCGAGCACGGGAACCCGCGCGAGCGCTTCCTTGATGGCCAGCGCCGCCAGGTCATCGGGGCGCGTTGTGCGGAGCGAGCCTTTGTACGCCCGCCCAACCGGGGTCCGCACTGCGGAGACGACTACGGCTTCAGGCATCGGTTACCTCTAAGAGCGGCAGTTCGGCCGCCCAACCCGATATTGTTGGGCGGGGCGGGAGGGAAAAGCAAACCGGGCACCGCTCCCCTGCACGCCTTTTCCAGCCCGATTGATGGAAAGCTCAGGAATGACCTGATTCTTGCGACGGGATTGCGTTTGACATACGGCAAGGGAAGCTTATAGAAGGGTTCGCGGCCGTGGGATCGCTTGGCGCGCGGAAAGCGCGGAGGAGAGGAACATGATCATGGGACTCGTTTGGGCGATTGTGATTGGCTTGATCGCGGGCTGGCTCGCGGGAAAGGTGATGAAGGGCGGCGGGTACGGGTTGCTGATGGATATCGTAATCGGCATTCTGGGCGGAGTCATTGGACGATTTGTCTTTGGACTGCTCGGCTTAGGAGCTTGGGGTCTGCTCGGATCGATTGTGGTGTCGTTTGTGGGAGCGGTGATTTTAATTTGGTTGGTGCGCCAGTTGAAGCGCGCGTGACGCCAGGACTCACTGCCTAAGGACGCAGAGAACATGGGAGTCCATGGGAGTCAAGGATCGGACGATTCGTTCTGGTAAGAAGGGCTACGCGAGAAAGGAGGCGCAGTCCGCGGCTACCATGATACCCGGTCACTGCCGCCGCAGCGACGCGCCGTAGCCAAGGGGCGTAAGCGCCCGCGGATGGCTACTGGACGGCGGCGGATTCGGTGTTGGCGGCTTGCGTGACGAGATACCACTGAGGAGTCGGGGCGCGAAGATACCTAAGGCGATTGCGCGCAAGAGCAGCGGAGCCTGAGTCGCCGAGTTTTTCGTAGGTAAGAACGATTTGACGTGCGACCAGCGGGTTCTGCGTATCGGTGCCCAGTTCCTCGAGGGCACCCGAGTAGTCACCCTCCGCGAACAGCAGATAGCCGCGCGCGGAATCGTAACAATCCTCAATAATTTGGTCGCGGGTGCGAATGGCCAGCTGCTCGAGCTCCTCGACCGCTTTACCCGCGGCGGCCCGCTGGCCCTTGAGACTGAGCAGGCGCACGCGTTCGCGAAGCATCGAGGCGAGCGCGGTGTGGCGGTCGGTGTCGCTCATGCCCGGAACGGAATGGGCGAAGGCGGCTTCGAGCTTGTCGAGAATCGATAGCTCTTCTTCCATATCCTTGGCGAGGAAGGCGCGGCCCAGGCCAATTTCGTATTGGGCGTAAGCGTCTTTTTGATCCGCCGCCTTCGCGGCGAGAGTGGCGAGTTCGGCGCGGCCTTGCTCGGGCTTGCCTTCCCAGAAGCTCACCATGGCTTTCTCAAACTCGACATGGAGCTTGTCGCGATTGCTGGGCGCCAGGGGAAGCGCCTTGTCCAGTTCCGCGCGCGCCCGGGAATAGTCGCCCATGAGCGCGGAGGTATCCCCAAGACCGATCTGAGAGGTGTAGAACGTCGGAGAGATTTTCAGCGCAGCGGCGTAGTGCTCAAGCGAGGCCTTGTCGTCCCCGATGTAGCGCGAAATTTCGCCAAGAGAATCCTGGGGATTCGGCTGATTGGGCAGCAGTTCGGCGTACCGGCGGAGCGCGGCGACGGCCTTGGCGGGATCGGGGTCTCCGGTTTCAATTGCGGCGTACCCGAGCATGTTGAGTGCCGGTGGAAAATTCGGATCGAGCCGCAGGGCCTCCTCGAAAAGCTTGCGCGATCGGTCGTAGTCCTGCTGGAAGTAAAGCCACTCTGCGGTCAGATAGAGGATGTGCTTGTTCTTGGGAAATTTGGTCAGGAGATCGTTCATGGTCTGAATCGCTGGAAGGAGATCGGGCGATTGCGTGGCGGTCATCCAGTGCACGAGGAGCCGTTCCTCGGCGGGAGCTGCAGCGGCGAGTTGGTTGGCTTTGGCAATCGCTGCGGGAGCGGGCTCATCGCGACGCGCGGCAAAGGACCAGACGGCGTAGGCAAGGGCAAACTTGGGATCTTGTTCGCTGGCTCTGCGAGCCGAGGCGAGACAGTTATCGAGTTCGACGTTTTCGTATTGGTCGATGGCCTGCTCGAGGAGTTTGCGCGCTTCGAGAGAGCGGGTCGAGACAGGCACGGAACCAAAAAGTAGCTGCGCAGGGAGCCCAACAGAGGGGTCGGGAGCGGTGCGGAGCCGCGCATCGGTGAGGGCGGGCTGAACAGACTCCTCGGACTGGTTGCTCGATTGGGAGGAAGACTGGGCGCGGGCGCACTCGGCGGAAAGAGAGACGAAGAGGGCGAGCGCTGGAACAGCAGACAGGAGCATCACCTTTCGCAAGCGGTTCATGAGCACACGTTTCTCCTGCGGGCAACTTAGCCCGAGGCGGTAAGCGGAACCTACTGGTCCGGCGGGCAGGTGTGACGGCCTGAGCATGGGCGAACCAGTTTGGGCACAGCGCGCGAAACGGGCACTTGCCGCCCGTGCCGCGGCGTTCCGATACTGCGGAGAGCAGGAAAGCGAGTTGGACCGATGAAGGCTCACGCGAGAGCGGGATGGCTGAAGATCGCGGCAGTTTTGTGTGCGGCGTGGATAGTTACGCCTTCCGCATGGCCGGCAGCGAAAAATATGGCCGTCGTGGTTTCCGCGGGCAGCAAGCTCACGGATTTGCCGCTCTCCGATTTGGTCAAGCTCTGTAAAGGTATGATGAAGGCATGGCCGGACGGAAAGGCATTCGTTTTGGTCGTGAAGGAGCCGGACAGCGCCGAGATGCGCGCCGCCTCGTTGAAGCTGTTTGGCGCTTCCGGCAGCGAAGTCAAAGCGGCGATAGCCAAATTGAATGAAGCGCGTACAGTGGTCAAAATCGTGGAGAGCGACGAGGATCTGCTGCGAACCGTAGCGGCTACGCCCGGCGCCGTCGGAATCGTGGACGTGTACGCGATCAACAGTGCTGTCAAAGTGCTGCGAGTGGACGGCAAGCTGCCGTTTGACCTCGGGTATGCCCTGAAGAGCAACCAATAAGTCATAAAGAACCATAGAGCACTGGATACCAGCGTCGCTGTGTCGCGCTACGTGCGTTTGTGTTCGCCTCGCATGAGCGCCTCTTCCGCTATGCGCTTTGGGCCCCGCCAGACCTCCGAAGGGAACTTAGTGAAGTCAGTCCAGCGTGCTGGCGTGTCGCGGGCAGACTGCCGAAGACCGAAGCGAGGCCTTTCCGAAATGGATTGAAATCCACTTGACAATGGCGAAATAAAAGCGAATATTATCGTCCGCTGTGGACTTTGGGCGCATGTGAATGGACGAAACGGCCAGATGGCTATGCACACAATGTAGTGAGGAGGAATCCCTGGCCAGATGGCCAGGTTTTCCACAGCTAGTACAGCAAAAAACAGGCGAATATGCTGGCGAAAGGGTTGTCGTATCTAAGTGTATGAAACAAAAGTAGATTATGAAGACATTCTTGCGAAAAGGCCGGTACTAGGAGGTTGGTTTACGGTCGAAAATGTGCCTTCTGTACCATCGTATTTTCACAGCCCCCTGTCAAACTGTACAGGTAATCCGATGGACCAAAGGAACAGGGGAGCGCATCTAAGTGACAGGTATCAGTCAGATAAGAGAAGCAAGACGTAAAGCAGCGAGCGGGAACCGAGGTGGGGGCGGCTCAACGAAGAACATGACGAAGAAAGATGCAAGCCGGAAGTGGATGTGGTGGTTTCTGGGAACGGTAGTGGCGCTGCAGCTCTACTTTGTGAGGGAGCTGATCGCGGCCTTCGCGCTGTTCGCCCTGGTTTTTGGCCTAATCGCCTTCATCGCGGGCGGACTGTACATGCTGCAGAAGAGCTGGGAAGTGGCGGTTCAGCGCGTGGCGAATAGCAGTCATCCAGTGGTGAATGTGGTCCGGCGCGGAGCCGAAGCCGTGGAGGATTTGGTGCGGCGGCCGCTGCGCGGTCCGCGTTCGGCGGCAGCGCGATAACGAATTTCCGGTTCGACCAGAGCACAAGCGGTATTGGGCCGGGCCTGCCTCCTTCAGGCTTCGCCAAGTGCCGCAAGAACAGGGTCAATCGTGAGAATTACACGGTTGGCCCTTTTTCTTTTGCGCGAGACGCACAAAGCGGGGGATAAGAGATATAACTTGCAAAAGGCAAGTCAAGGCACAATACTCCTGGTGGGCCTAAGCGAACGGCGATTCGGAAAGTCCGCGAGGATAGCGCCCCGCCGGAAACAGCCAGGCGTCTCGAACGTATTTAAGGTGGATTGCCTGAGTGGATTCTCCGGGGTGGACCGTCAAGTTATCCGGGTTGTTGGGGCAAGGGCAGGAGACTATGCTACGGAGTTTGGAGAGGAGAAATCGATGAGCGGCGTAAGGGTGCTGGTGGGGACGCGAAAGGGCGCGTTCATCCTGACTTCCGACGGCAGGCGAGACAAGTGGGAGATCGACGGTCCGCATTTCGCGGGCTGGGAGATATATCACCTGAAGGGATCGCCGGCGGACCCGAACCGCATCTACGCGTCCCAATCCAGCGGATGGTTTGGCCAAGTGATGCCCCGGTCGAATGATGGCGGAAAGACCTGGGAAACGATGGACAACAAGTTTGTATACGACGGAGTGCCGGGGACGCATCAGTGGTATGACGGCACGGCGCATCCGTGGGAATTTAAACGCGTTTGGCATCTCGAGCCGTCTCTTACGGACCCGGACACGGTCTACGCAGGGATCGAGGACGCCGCACTTTTCCGTTCGAAGGACGGTGGAAAATCCTGGGAAGAGCTTTCTGGATTGCGCAAGCACGGGTCCGGTCCGCGTTGGCAGCCGGGCGCGGGCGGAATGTGCCTGCACACCATCCTTTTGGATCCGAGCAACGACAAGCGGATGTACATTGCCATTTCCGCGGCGGGTGCGTTTCGCACGGATGATGAAGGGGCCAGCTGGACCCCGATCAATCGAGGCCTGCACTCGCAATATATTCCCGACCCGGACGCGGAGGTGGGCCACTGCGTTCATCACGTGGCGATGCACAGGTTTCGCCCAAACGTCCTCTTCATGCAGAAGCACTGGGACGTGATGCGCAGCGACAACGCCGGTGATTCCTGGACGGAAGTCAGCGGCAATTTACCCACGGATTTTGGTTTTGTGATTGACGTGCACGCGCACGAGCCGGAAACAATCTACGTTGTGCCGATTAAGAGCGACTCCGAGCATTTTGTGCCGGATGGCAAGCTGCGCGTATTCCGCAGCCGAACAGGCGGAAACGAATGGGAACCCCTCTCCAAAGGGCTGCCGCAGAGCAACTGCTACGTGAACGTTCTGCGGGACGCCATGGCGGTGGACTCGCTTGATCCCAGCGGAGTGTATTTCGGCACAACCGGCGGGCAGGTCTATGCCTCATCCAATGCGGGCGATGAGTGGAAGCCGATTGTACACGATTTGCCGGCTGTGCTTTCGGTGGAGGTTCAGACACTCGCATGATTCGCGTGGAATTGCCGGCGCATTTGCAGACGCTGGCCCGCGTCGGCCGCGAAGTGCAAGTCCAGGTCGCGGGCGACGTCACCTTGCGGTCGGTGCTGGACGAGTTGGAGCGGCAGTATCCGATGCTGAAGGGGACGATTCGCGATCACGTAACCTTTCAGCGAAGGGCCTTTCTGCGGTTTTTCGCCTGCCAGGAGGATTGGTCGCACGAGGTGCCGGATGCGGTGTTGCCTGCGGAGGTGGCCTCAGGGCGGGAGCCGTTCTTGATCATAGGAGCGATTGCCGGAGGCTAGATTTTTGCATTTGCGAAGAGCCCCCATTCCACGCGAGACCGCCACAACGCGGAGCAAGCAGGGATTCCGGCTATTGGTGTTTGGGGCCGTCCGTGTGGTGGCCGGGAACGGGCCAGTCCTCGGCTTTTTCGCCGCGGGATCGTTCCGCGCGCTGCGTCCTTGGGCGGTACCACTTGATATAAAGAAGCCATAAGTTTAAGCCGATCACAGCCAGGGCGATAAGGCCGTACAGAACGGGCTTGTAGTAAGGGTGAAGCGCGCTGATGATGGCCTTGCCGTAAACGTGCCCGGTATAGGCGACGGCCAAAAAACGCGCTGTACGGCCGGTGCTCAGGGCAATTAGATAGTTCTTCCGCGGATAATGCAGCACTCCCGCGGCCATGAGGACGGGGACCGTGGGAAACGGCGGAGGCAGAACCGCGCCAATGACCACGGTTGCGAAACCGCCCTTCTCGAAGTACTTGTACACTTTCTCCGCCCGGCGCTTGCCAATTTTCTTTTCCAGAGTCTCCTCGCCGCCCTTCTCTGCAAGCCGGTAGGTAATGTATCCGCCTACAACCGCTCCAATCGCCGCCATTAAGCCGTAGTAAGGCCAGGAGGCCCGGCGATGGGCGGACAAGAGAATGACAAAGGCGTCCATGCTTCCCGGCAGAGGAACCAGCGAGTTATCCACAAGTCCCAGGAGAATGAGGCCGGGTCCGCCGAGCTTGTAGAGCCATTCCCAAACCGGATTGGCAAAGAACGCCAGGAGCAGGCTTCGCATGGAATCCTTCGGACTACGTTAGTTGGAGGGAATACCGGTCGGAAAGGATTCCCTCCCGTGTGTCACCAGAGGCTGGCTACCTATTCGCCAACGCGCTGAACACACGGCTGCACGATCTCGAGAAAGCGGGTTGGGCGCTTGCGACTTGGACTTTTCACCCGGGCGATTTGGTCTGGCGGCAAGAGAAGCGCAAATACAAACAGAGACACAGACAGAGGCAAAGGCCCGGCTGTGGGCTCAGTCGCTTCGCTCTTCCATCGGCCTACGCCGGCGGGAGGCTGCGCCGCTCCTTGAGTTCGCTCAGCAGGCGCTCGACTTCGGCGTCACGGTCGAGGCGAGCAAGCCGGTCGGCAACGTCGTCACGGAGCAACTCGACTTCGGCAGTCGCGACGGCTTCGGTGTGATGCACGCGGTCCCTCAGACGATCGAAGGTGGCGGATTTGGCCTGGTCGCCGAGGGTGCTCTGCGCGCGAGCGGCTTTGTTCAGAGCGATGCTGCGGCGATGACGGGCGAGCAGCAGGTCGCGCTTGGCCTTGGCTTCGTCTAACTTGGCCCCGAGTTTTTGCAGCGCCGTTTTCAGCGTTTCCACTTGTGCGCGCTGGTCTTCCACCTGTTCACGGAAGCTTTGGGAAAGGCGCGCGGCGGTTTGATAGCGATCCAGCGCGGCGCGAGCGAGATCGTCCTCGCTCTTGTCAACGGCCAGCTCGGCTTTCCGCATCCACTCCTTGCCCGCGTCTTCATTTTCCTTGAATTTCTTCTCGAGCATGTGGAGGTCGGCGATGGAAACGGCGACCTGCGTTTTCACCTGGATATATTGGTTCTCCATATCGAGGATGACTTGCTTGATCATCTTCTCGGGGTCCTCGGCGCGATCCACGAGATCGTTAAGGTTGGCTCGAATCAACGTGCTGACGCGTTCCAGAAGTCCCATCATGTTGCTCCTTTCAAAGAGGCTTTCGATCGACTACGAACTCCAACCGCCAGAAATCAGGGCTGCGAGCTTGACGAAGGCGGCGGCAAGACCGAAGGCGAAGGCGTTCTCGACGATTGTGGTTACCGCAGTGACGGCATAACTCGCGAGCAGAACCAGCGCCGTGAGGACCACCATTGCGAGGACCAAAAGTTTTTGTTTGACAGCCATTTCCATCCCCCGAAGAACTGCGAAGCGTCCGGTGCGTCTTTGCGGACTCACCGGACGGAAGCGGCGGTTAGGATTTGCTTGCGGGGGCGCCGGGCTTCGGCGCCTTGTCGCCGATCAGGCGCACTTTGGCGAGCAGGTCCGACATCTGCATGCCGGAGAGCGCTTCGAACAGAGCCGGAACCTGCGCGGCGATTTTGGCCACGTCGCCGGTGAGTTTGTAGGCGCCGGCGGCATCGCCGTTGCCAGTGGAAACGATGGTGACTTTGTCCACCTTGCTGAGCGGTTCGCTGAGCGCGCGGACAACCTCGGGCAGGCCGGTGAAGAGTTTATCGATCACGGCGGCTTGGTTGTACTCCTGGAAGGCTTCCGCCTTGATGTTCATGGCTTTGGCTTCGGCTTCGCCCTTCTTGAAGATGATTTCGGCTTCGGCTTCGCCCTGTGCGCGGATAGCGGCGGCGCGGCCTTCGGCTTCAGTCATTAGGCGCTGGCGTTCGGCGTTGGCCAGCGTCTCGATGCGCTGGCGCTCGATTTCGGCCTGCTTGAGGACGGTGGCAATGAGTTCACGTTCGCGGCGGGCGATTTCGGCTTCCTGCACTTTGACCTGGGCTTCGCGTTCGACTTGCTGGACGCGGACGGCTTCCGCGATCACCTGCTGCTGTTTGATGTTGGTTTCGATTTCGTAGGCTTTATCGGCTTGCGCCTGGGCGCGCTTGGTGGCCTCCAGGAAGCTGGCTTTCTTGATGTCGAGATCGCGCTGGGCTTCGGCTTGCTTGGCGAGGGAAGCGGTTTCCGCGGCGACGCGCTCCTGGTCCGCTTGGGCTTTCGCCACGGCGGCGGCGCGAGTGGCTTCGGCGCGCTT
>DASRCZ010000168.1:0-4819 GCA_035652855.1 Candidatus Acidiferrum sp. | reverse complement strand
CATGACTGGCGCGACGGGATTGCCCGTCGGAGTTCCGAGTCCGGTGGTGAAGAGCACGATGTTGGCGCCCGCCGCCCCCATTGCCGTGACGCATTCGACGTCGTTTCCCGGCGTGCACAGCAGATTGAGGCCGGGCTTTTTCGCCCATTCGGGATAGTCGAGCACATCCGTGACCGGCGAAGTGCCGCCTTTCTTTGCCGCGCCGGCCGACTTCATCGCGTCGGTGATCAGTCCGTCGCGGATATTCCCGGGGGAAGGATTCATTTCGAACGCCGAGAGCACGGCTTTCGCGCGCTTTTCGTAATCGCGCATGAGCGCGATGAAACGTTCGCCGATTTCGGCGGTCTCCGCGCGATTGATGAGTTCCTGCTCGACGCCGCACAGCTCCGGAAATTCCGCCAAAATTCCGGTGCCGCCAAGCGCAGCGAGCAAGTCCGCGGTATGCCCAATCGCGGGATTGGCGCTGATACCGCTGAATCCATCGGAGCCGCCGCACTTCAGCCCGGCGCAGAGTTTCGAAAGCGCGGCTGGCTTTCGTTCGCATTTGTTGGCCTCCATCAATCCTAGGAACAGTTCGTTCACCGCGCGGGAGAGCATGGCCGATTCCGAAGCGGACTTCTGCTGCTCGTAAATTCGCAAAGGCTTGCCGAGTTTAGGCGCGCGTTTGGTGACTTCCTCTTGCAGCAGCGAAATTTGCGCGTGCTGGCAACCGAGGCTCAGCACAGTTGCTCCGGCCACGTTCGGATGGCAAATGTAGCCGGCAAGCAAGCCGCAGAGGTTGCGGGCATCCTCGCGCGTGCCGCCGCAGCCGGATTCGTGCAGCAAGAACTTGATGCCGTCCACATTGGGAAAAACCTTGCGGAGAGCAGCCGGGGGCTCCGGTGAAGAGACGTATGCGGCGATCTCGCTCGTTCGCCCCGCGTCGTAGAGGCGCACCAGCTCCGCCACTTGCCGGCGGTACACCTGCGGCGCGGCAAACCCCAGCTCTTCCTCAAATGCCTGCTTCAGCACCTGCAAATTGCGGTTCTCGCAGAAGACCAGCGGCAGCACGATCCAGTAGTTTCGAGTTCCGACGCGGCCGTCCGGGCGGTGATAGCCGGCGAAAGTCGCGGTCCTCCATTTGCTGATATCCGGCGGCGTCCAGTGGAATCCCCCTTCGCGGGAGTGAAACGCGGCCGCCTCATGCCGGATGTTTTTCGTGGTAATTGCCTCACCGCGCGCAATCGGGGCGGTGGCCTTTCCGACCACCACGCCGTACATGACGATTGGCTCCGAGGGAGCCAGCGCGCGCGCCGCGAATTTGTGCTTCGCGGCGACATCGGTGACCATGGTGAACTCTTCCCCAGAGTCCGTAACACTCTCGCCGCGGCGGAAGTCGGTGAGCGCAATCACTACGTTGTCGCGGGGATCGACGCGCAGCGTTCTCGCCGGGCTCGCGCTATTTTGGTTGCTCGCCATAGCCGCTCGGATTATATCCGCTGTATGCGCTGGGGCCGATCTAAACATCGGACACCACAACGACCCATCCTTGGTCCGCCCGGGGGTACGAGGAGGTTCGATCCCATCACAACGGCTCTTCCGCGACCGTATTCGTCAGCGTCCCGATCGTTTCGATACTGATGCTGACAGAATCTCCGGGGCGGAGCCAGAGCGGCGGCTTCCTGGCCATTCCGACACCGGGCGGCGTTCCGGTGAAAATCGCGGTGCCGGGCTCGAGGGTCATGCTCTTGGTCAAAAATTCGATCAGGGAAGGCACGTCAAAAATCATGTCGCTGGTGTTCGAGTCCTGCATGGTTTTGCCGTTGACCTGAGCCGCGATGCGGAGGCGGGAGGGGTCGCTGATTTCGTCGGCGGTGACCAGGCACGGCCCCATGGGCGCAAACGTATCGAAGGTTTTTCCGCGGCACCACTGGCCGCCGCCCATCCTCAGTTGCCATTCGCGCGCGCTGACGTCGTTTCCGCAGGTATAGCCGAGCACGCACTCGAGAGCGCGCTCGCGCATGACGTTTTTGCAGCGTTTTCCGATCACCACGACCAGTTCCGCTTCGTAGTCGACTTCGTCGCTGCGCGCGGCGCGCGGGAGCAGAATCGCGGAGCCATGTCCGGTCACGGTGTTCGGTCCCTTGGCAAACACTACGGGAAATTCCGGGATGGGCATTCCGAGTTCGCGGCTGTGGGCGCGGTAGTTCTGCCCGATGCACCAGATCATCGGCGGTGAGACAGGTGCGAGCCACGTGCGCACGTCGGCGGGCTCATCTGTCGCTTTCAGCGCCGTTGGCGCAGCCGGAGCGGAGGTTGTCCCGGCGCGTTCCCCGGCAAAAAGCTCGCCTTCAGCGCGGTGATACGTGCCATCCGGTGCCGCCACTCCGTAGTACACGGCGCCCGCGCCATCGCGATAGCGAATTATCTTCATCTCTTCCCTCATCCTCCCGGGATCGTGCCGCTTTACCGCTGTAGCGGAACCAACATGCGGAAATAAAGGACCCTCAAAATAGCACGTTCATGGCGGCGGTGGAGTTTTCCGTCAAAGGGGAGAGGCGTTCCGCCGCGTTCAATGCGCTATACTCCCGGCACTATGCGATCGAAACGAAGCACCTTATCCGTCTACCTTTCTTTCGGCGGACTTTCCCGGGCGATCTGTCTGGCTTTTCTGCTGGTTGCCTTCTGCGCCAGCGTGATAGGACAGCAGCAGTCGCCCTTGCTCGTCATGATTTCGATTGACGGCCTGAAGCCCGAATACGTGACGCAAGCCGAAGTTCGCGGGGTAAAGGCGCCGAACCTGCGAAAATTGATGGAGGAAGGAACCTACGCCGACGGTGTGCAGGGAGTTCTCCCGACAGTAACCTATCCCAGCCACACGACGCTGGTGACCGGCGTCTGGCCGGCCAAGCACGGCATTTTCGCGAACACCACCTTCGACCCGCTGCGGAAGAATCAGGAAGGCTGGTATTGGTATAGCGAGGATATCCGCGTGCCGACGCTTTGGGATGCGGCCGCGCAGGCGGGCCGGACGACGGCGAGTTTGCAGTGGCCGGTCACGGTGGGCGCGCACATCACGTGGAACATTCCGGAGTTCTGGCGAGCGAGCACACCGGATGATCAGAAGCTCCTTCGCGCCGTTTCGACGCCCGGCCTGCTGCAAGAGGGAGCGCGCACGCTCGGGGAATACCGCGGCGGCATTGACACTTCGGCGGAAGGCGACGCGTCGCGAGGCCGCTACGCACAATGGATACTTGAAAGCAAACGGCCGTCCCTGCTCCTGCTGCATCTTTCCTCGCTCGACCACCAGGAGCACGAGACCGGGCCCTTTAGTCCCGAAGCGATTGCCACCCTGGAGAAGATTGACACCATCATCGGCGTGCTGCACAAGACCGCGGAAGAAATCGCGCCGGGACGTGCCTACTTCGCGGTGGTCTCGGACCACGGCTTCGCGAAATACGACCGGCAACTGAACCTCTTCGTGGCATTTCGCGACGCGAAACTCCTGATGCTCGACGGGAAGGGCAAGATCGCCGATTGGAAGGCGATTCCCTGGGCAACGGGGGCATCCGCAGCCATTGTCCTGAAGGACCCGAACGACGCCGCGACGTTGACGCAAGTGCGCGAGCTGCTCCGGAGAATTGCCGGCGATCCAGCCAACGGCATTGAACGTGTGTTTGACGCGGCGGAGTTGCACCAGCGCGGCGGGTATCCGCCGGCATCGTTTTTTGTCTCGATGAAGCCGGGCTGGCGCACCGGGAACGCCCTCGATGGACCGACGCTATCGAAGGTCAAGCCGGGCGGGACGCATGGCGAGACGCCCGACGAGCCGGAGCTGCGAGCGTCCTTTTTTCTGGTGGGTCCTGGCGTCCCGGCGGCGAAGGACCTCGGCCTGATTGATATGAGAAGTGTCGCGCCTACGCTCGCGCACGAAATCGGGCTATCGTTGCCGTCGGCGGATGGCAAGAACCTCCTGCCGTAATGCAGCAAGGCGGAAGCCGGCGGCAGGATATTGGAGAGAGTGATGACGAAACGTCACTGCCTCGCTTTGGACCTGAAGGATGACGCGGAGCTGATCGCGGAATACCGGCGATATCACGAGAGGATTTGGCCGGAGATCACCAAGAGCATTCGCGATTCGGGAGTCGAAGACATGGAGATTTATCAGGCAGGAACACGGCTTTTCATGGTCATGGAAGTGAACGACGAGTTTTCGTTTGAGGCAAAGGCGCGGGCGGATGAGGCAAATGCGAAGGTGCAGGAATGGGAGCGCCTGATGTGGCGATTTCAGCAGGCCTTGCCAGAAGCAAAGGAGGGCGAGAAATGGATGCGCATGGAGCGGATTTTCAAGCTCGAGACGTAGCGTCCATGGCTCGAGTTCAAGCTGATTGGTTCGCGAGCTTTCCTCGTTGACTCATCCAAGGAGACAGACGCCTTAAGAGAACTATTGGTTGACGCCGCTGGCAAGAAAACCGCCGTCCACGGCGAGAATGTGGCCGGTGACGTAGCCGGCGGACTCCGAGGCCAGAAATACGGCAGCGCCAGCCAGCTCATCGAGATTGCCGAATCGCTTCATGGGAGTGCGCATCAGAAATTCGCGGCCGCGGGCGGTTCCGTCGAGAAGACCGGCGTTCAGGTCGGTGCGGAAAACGCCTGGAGCGATGGCGTTGACGCAAACGCCGTGAGGCGCCCACTCGATCGCCAGCGATTTGGTGAGCGACGCCACGGCGGCTTTGCTGGCGGAGTACGCGGCGACTTCAAAAAGCGCGACGAACGAGGAAAGCGACGCGATATTGATAATGCGGCCGTAGTTTTGCTGAATCATGTGGCGGCCAAAGAC
>DASRCZ010000167.1:0-2853 GCA_035652855.1 Candidatus Acidiferrum sp. | reverse complement strand
CATGGAACAGAGACCCAACCTGAACGATATTCTGTGTGCGAGGTACGGATGGGACTATGCCCAGGATCCGAAAATGAACAGTCCTTTGCTGCTCAACGGTCCATTGCCACAGGCATTCCTCGATGGCGCGCAAGAGGCCGCCGCCTTCAAAGCGAAGGAATTTATTAGGATGCACGCCGCCACCATCTGCAAAGTGGCATTCTTTCGACAGGTAATAATCCTAGGCAAAAAGGAAAACTAGGGACGGCGAGCAGACGCTGGGGTGTGCAGATCGGCCGCCTACCGGAGAGCCGGACGGCCAAGATCGCAGCTTTGGCAGCAGCGGTAATCGGCGTTTTGGTGGCCTGTATCAGGCACATTTGTGGCTGAGCCCCATTATGACCGGTCGTGGCGTGTTGCAGATGTTTTGATTTCCGCAGAAACCGACAGCCGCGGATAAGTTCCCTTTCCGGCGCCACACGGACCAAGTGAACTGGCCGCGAGCCGCCCTCTTTCGCGGCAAACGCGCACCGAGCCTTGACCCGCGCGGCGGTGGCCGGAGGCGGTATTGCGCGAAGAAAAGACGCGCTCGCTTTTTTCGAATTCTCCGCTTGCAATCGCCTGTGTACCATCCATATACCATCCAGATGGATGGTAGCTGAGGAAGAACGATGGCCGCAGAAATCCATCGGCTGCGAGACAAGCCGGGCGAGACTGAGAAAATCACGGTCAACGTCGGGTTCGTCGACCTTGGCCATATCGATTTGTTGGTGCACGAGGGCTTCTATTCCAATCGCACCGACTTCATCAGGACGGCGATCCGCAACCAGCTCGCCGCGCACGCGGATGCGGTCAAGCAATCGATCGTGCGGCACACCCTCGAACTCGGCTTGCGGCGCTATAGCCGCGAAGATTTGGAGGCGGTGAGGCTTGCCGGTGGCAAGCTGCGCATCCAGGTCGTCGGGCTTGCGGCGATCGCCGAAGACGTCACGCCCGAACTCGCGCTTGCAACCATCGAGTCCATCACTGTCCTTGGCGCTCTTCAGGCCAGCAAAGCCGTCAAGGCGGCGCTCTCCGATCGCATCGGGTGAGCAACCGGGCACCGCTTTTCCAACAAGGATACAAGGATGAATACCATCTTCGGCACTGCCATGCATCAGGCCGCGCAGCTCACGCGCACGCAAAATGTCCTTGAGGCGACGCGGTTAATCCAGCACGCCCTATCGGGACGAGGTCACGCCCTTTCGCCGGGCGAGGAGCCGCCCGAAGCTTCTCGCTCGATCGAGCTGCAAACCAATGTTGCTGAGAGTTCGGGCGGGGTCGAACAGCCCCGGCAAGACGCTAGAATTGCGAGTGCTGGTGTGCGCAATGCTGCAGCTGAACCACGCCGCCCCGCCCGCATCAAGAAACCACTGGGAGAGGTCTTGAAGCTGTTGCGTCAGGGCAATCTTCCAAGTTTCGGTCTTGACCCGGCGCCGTTCGTGAAAACGCGTAAAGCGCCGCCTGTCCCGGTGCCGGATGGGGCAGCCTATTTCACGCGAACCTTCAGCTGCGAGGCTGGTTCGAGGGAGTACAAGGTCTATGTCCCAGCCCAGAGAGCTCGCCGTAAGCGTGCTTTGATCATTATGCTCCACGGCTGCACGCAAAACCCCGATGACTTCGCAGTCGGGACAGGTATGAACCGGCTTGCGGAAGAACATGGCTTCGTCGCCGCCTATCCGGGGCAATCGACGAGCGCCAATCAGTCAGCCTGCTGGAACTGGTTTAATCTCACGCACCAGACGCGGGATGCTGGCGAACCCAGCATCATCGCCGGGATTACGCGCGCTCTAATGGCGGAGTTCGATATCGATACCGAACGGGTCTATGTGGTGGGCCTTTCAGCCGGGGGCGCCATGGCCGCGATTATGAGCGCAACCTATCCCGAACTTTACGCCGCGACAGGCATTCACTCAGGCCTCGCCTATGGGTCCGCCACCGATGTGGCTTCTGCCTTTTGTGCCATGCGCGGCACGTCGAGTCCAGCAGCGCCGGCGCAAAGGAAGAGTCATCTCAAAAGCGCAAATGGCCGCGTTCGCACCATTGTTTTTCATGGTTCGTCTGATCAAAGGGTACATCCGTCGAACGCCGAAATGATCGTTGCCGATGCTCGCGCCGGCCTCACCAACCCTGCTCAGGAGACGCAAGATGACGGCTCCAAGGGAGGCCGCGCTTACACTCGCACCGTGATCACGAACGCGAGTGGGGTTCCCCACGTGGAATATTGGGCCATCGAGGGACTGGGGCACGCTTGGTCTGGGGGCAGTCCGGAAGGTTCACACACAGATCAGCATGGGCCCGACGCTTCGCGCGAAATGCTGCGGTTCTTTTTCGGAAGTCCGGCCCGTCCACCGACGAGTTGACTTAGCGAATTGCGTACTGGCCGGAAAGTCAAGCGTGCGTGAAGCCGCGCTCGGCATTGCGGGCGCGGCCTTTGGCCGTTCCTTCTTCGGCTTTTTTGCTTCGCGATTGCTGGGTTGTTGGCCCATCGCCATGCCCGTTCTCCTCGAATCGCGACAAGCGCTCGGTCAATCACAAAAGCAGGTAATTCCGCGAACCCGTCGCGGCTCGACTGCGAGAGTCGCAGCTCGCTCGCGCTTGCGGCCGGTACATCCGCGGTCAGCTAGGCGAGCGATGTCTTTACCAGGTTAGGCTGCGACCTGCAGCTGATCCGCAGAAGTCTTACCGTTACGATCAGAAACGACTTTGTAGGTTATTTTCTGGCCCTCGGCGAGACCGCGAAGCCCCGCGCGTTCAACAGCGCTAATATGAACGAATACATCCTTTCCGCCGGACTCCGGCTGAATGAATCCGAACCCCTTTTGCGCATTGAAC
>DASRCZ010000166.1:0-12706 GCA_035652855.1 Candidatus Acidiferrum sp. | reverse complement strand
GCAGGCCGTCTCACGCGCATTGCGCGAAAATCTCGAACGCATTCAAGTCACTGCCAACGACCTGCACCACGCCATCAACGACGTGGTAGCCGCCTGCGGCAGTAACAAACCCACTCACGCCCTGCCGCCCATGCTCCGCGCACAAGCCTCCGCGGCTTCGCTTTCTGCCGCGCTGGACGTGCTGGCCCGGTTCGTCGCTACATCGCTCCAGGTCGGCCCGCGCTCTCCCCTCGAAGCGCAGATTTCCAGCCTTGTCTCCGCCGCGGCCCCCGCCCTCTCCACGCCCGAACCCGTCACCCACTCTGCGCCCGCGCGTCCCGCGCCTCCGCCCGCCCAGGCAGCCCCGCTTCCTCCGCCGTCGTCTCATGTAGATGAGGTTCTCGAGGAGTCCGAATCTGCTCCCGAGCCTGTGACCGCTGCCAAACCGGCGGCTCGTATCGAAATTTCGGCTGAACCCGAACCAGAACGCGACGCCGGCTTTGACGTCAACCAGTTATCTTCTGAGGAACAAGAACTGCACAGGCGCGCAAATCGGGTTGCGAAAGTTTCGATGCAAGATATTAAAATGCTTCGGCCGGAACAAGTTCGCCTTGGCCGCGAGAAAAAAGATATCTGCATTCGGTTGAAAGAAGACATTGAGAAAGCGCACAAAGAATACGACCGCCGTTTCAAGCCCATCATGGATCACCCGGTGGACTATTTTTATCGCTGGCTGGTCGAAATTCTTGCCGATGGCGATCCCAGCGCGCTTGGCGAATATCCTTACGCCACCCCGTCCGTTTCCGCGCGTCACCGCTGAGTGCCTTCAGAACGTTTGTTCTCCGCGCCTCGCCCTCGCCACCTCTTCGGCGCGTTACCGAAAATATGCGGGAGCCGCGCTTGCGTTCTTGTTGCTCATCGTTCCCGTCAAGTCCTCCACCCGCTCGGTAACGCACACAAAAAAGCGCAAAAAGCCTCAGTTCATTGCTTGCCGTGACGGTTGCCGTCCGGATACCTCCGCGCCGCGGCTTGCCACTTCAACCGCGGAGGACGCTGCGCTCCAGGCCGAGCTTGCCTCCCTCGCGCACGCCCTCCACACGGCTCAGCCGCGCGCCTACGAAAATCTTTCCGCCTTCGCCAGCAGAAATTCCTCCAACGTTTGGGGTGCGCGCGCCGCTCTCGCGCTCGGCTACGAGGACTATGCCAAGAATCGCAATCCGCAGGCCCTTGCTTGGCTGAAAATGGCCCAAGCCGACCCGCTCCTCCGCCAATACGCTTTGTTCTGGTCTGCCCAAGCCAATCACGCCGCGAAGCGCGCTCCCGACGCTTTCCTCGCACTCGAAACTCTTCAGCGCGATTACCCCAATATCGCCTTCCAGGAACAGTTCCTGGAGGTCTTTGGCCCCGTCGCCATCGAAGCCGGCCACCCGCTCGACGCCATCGAAGCCCTCAACGGCTACGCCCCCACTTCCTCCAAGCCGCCTTTGCTTCTCGAACGCGCCCACGCCTATCAGGCAGCGCATCAACTCGCCCGCGCGGCAAAAGATTACCAGCTTCTTTTCTACAAATCCCCGCTCAGCGACGAAGCCAAGGCCGCCGGCTCCGCTTTGCCCGGCATCATGCACGCCCTCGGCAAGGAATATCCCTATCCCGGCGTCGAACTGCAGCAAGCCCGCGCGCAAGCTTTCTTCGACGCACGTAAGTGGCGCGAAGCCCGCGGCGAATTTGAAAAGCTCCTCGCCATGCTCCGCGATCCGGACAATCCCGCGCGCCAGCGTGCCCAGCTCCGCATCGCGCAGTGCCGCGTGCAACTGAAAGGTTCCTCTCGCCTCATCGCTGCGCTGAAAACCTCTGTCCCGGAAGTGGATGCCGAGCGCCTCTACGCACTCTCGCAAGCTCTCCGCGGCGAGAAAAAAGAATCCGAAATGCTCGCCACCATCAACGAGCTCGCCCAGAAATATCCGGAAAGCAAATGGAGCGACGACGGCTTGATGGCCGCCGGCAACTACTATTGGGTCAATCTCGATCGCGACCGCGCCGCCGCCTGGTATCAGCGCGTCCTCGGCGCCTTCCCCGCTGGCCGCAACGCCTATAACGCGGAATGGCGCGTCGCCTGGGTCGCTTACCTCAACCGCAAGTCCGATGCCGATGACCGCCTGCGCGAATTTCTGATGAAGTATCCCACTTCATCCAATGCCGTCGACGCTCTTTACTGGATGGGCCGCGACGCCGAACGCTCAGGCAATCCCGAGCACGCCCGCAGTTTCTACAACAAAGCGGTGGATCGCTTCCCGCGCACGTATTTCGGGCACGCTGCCGCTGAGCGCCTCGCTAAGCTTGGCCGCGGACCGGAAAATCCCGCCGATTTCTTGAGCCGCATTCCGCCAGCTCCCGCCTTGCGTCCTTTCGATGAGCCCATTCCCGAATCCGCCTCCGACCGCTGGGAGCGTGCCCAGGCACTCCGCATGCTCGGCATGGACTCCTCCGCCGAGCTCGAACTCAAGGCTGGCTACTTTGCCACGGCATCCCCGCGCTTCCTCCTCGAGGCAGCGCAAGCTGCCTTCGACCAGGGCCACTTCGCGGTGGGCATGGCCTATGCGCGCATCATCGTCCCCAATTCCGAAGCGCGCCAGCTCGAGGACGTTCCCCGCGATGTCTGGAAAGCTTTGTATCCTCTTCCGTACGAAGCCGCTCTCCGCCGCGAGGCCGCTCGCAACGGTTTCGATCCCATGCTTGCCGCAGGCCTCATCCGCCAGGAATCCACTTTCCAGGCCGACGCCATCTCTCACGCCAACGCCATCGGCCTCATGCAAGTCCTCCCGAAAACCGGCCGTCTCCTCGCACGCCAGCTTCGCGTTCGCTACGCCAAAACCAAGCTCATGGACCCTGACTATAACCTCGAGCTCGGCATGCTTTATATCTCCGGCCTGCTTCGCGCCACTGGCGAGCCCGAATACGCTCTTGCTGCTTTCAATGCCGGTGAAGACCGTATCGCTGCTTGGCGGGCCGAACGCCACTACGACGAAGTGGCCGAACTTGTCGAATCCATCCCGTTCAGTGAAACGCGCGAATACGTTCAGGTCGTGCTTCGCAACGCCGAAGCTTACCGCCTGATCTACGGCGCAGGCAATCCTCCGGGTAGCGCCCCCGTCAGCCAGGGCCGCTTAATCGCCGCTCCAGCCTCCTCCCAACCCGCCCGCTAGCACGTCGAAAAACTGAGGGAGCCCGGCCGCTCGTCACTCATCCCGGCCTTCCGCCACCAACCAACTGGCCTTATCTCGTTTATTTTTAACAGCTTCCGCACTCTTTCCTTCACAACAGGGATGTGCCTCCCGCTCCGATTTCCAAACCTTCAGGCCTCCAGCGTTCCGAAACGTGCTTATGTTCCGCTACACTGTTTCCGCTGACTTCAATCTAAGGACCCCGCTGACCGTCATGACCGCCACCGATTCCGCCGCCAGCACCCAAGTCGCGCAAGCCGCTCGCCGCATGCTCTCTGCCAAAGCCGAGCAGTTCACCGAGTCCGTCATTCGGGAAATGACCCGCCTCGCCCTCCGCCACAACGCCGTCAATCTCTCCCAGGGTTTTCCCGATTTCGCCGCGCCTGCCGAAATAAAGGACGCTGCGCGCCAGGCCATCGCCGACGATATCAACCAGTACGCCGTCACCTGGGGCGCCAAGCCGCTGCGCGACGCCATCGTCGAAAAATTCGGGCGCACGCAGGGCATCCGCCTCGATCCCGAGCGCGAAGTCACCATTTGCTGCGGCTCGACCGAGGCGATGATGTCCTCCATGATGGCTATCATCAATCCCGGCGATGAAATCGTCGTCTTCGAGCCCTTCTACGAAAATTACGGACCAGACGCGATTCTCTCGGGCGCCACGCCGCGCTTCGTCAAGCTTCGCCCGCCCGATTGGACCTACGATGAAAGGGAGCTGGCCGCCGCGTTCGGTCCGCGCACCAAAGCCATTATTCTCAATACGCCGAATAATCCCACCGGCAAAGTTTTCACGCGCGACGAACTCGAATTCATTCGCGACCTGTGTGTTCAATGGAACGCTTACTGCATCACCGATGAAATCTACGAGCACATTCTCTACGACGGAGCCGAGCACATCTCCATGGCTCGCATCGACGGCATGCGCGAGCGCACCATCGTCATCAACGGCATGTCGAAAACGTACAGCGTCACGGGCTGGCGTGTCGGATGGGCTATCGCTCCCCCTGCAGCTACGCAGTCCATCCGAAAAGTACATGACTTTCTTACCGTCGGCGCCGCCGCCCCGCTCCAGCAAGCGGGAGCTACGGCGCTGCGTTCGCCGCAGTCCTACTACGACAAGCTCGCCTCGGCCTACGCGCAAAAACGCGCGCGTCTGCTGAAAATTCTCGAAGACTCCGGCTTCACCGTTTACAAGCCGCGGGGCGCTTACTACATCATGACCGATATCTCCGGTTTCGATTTTCCGCGCGCCCGCCGCTTCGGCTCCGCCGCTTCCGATCCGCGCTTTGCCGCTTCCACCAACGATGTGTCCTTCGCCAAATATCTCGTCGAGGAAATCGGCGTCGCCGTCGTCCCGGGCTCCAGTTTCTACAACGATGGCCGAGACGGCGCCACCCAGGTCCGCTTCACCTTCTGCAAGAAAGAAGAAACCCTCGCCGCCGCCGAATCCCGCCTCGCGCGTCTGCGCGGCGCGGCCTGAAGCGCGGCGCATCAAAACGGAAACACCGGTGGTGAATTGCCTCTCAGGCGACCCTGGTGGCTCAAGGCGCATCCGTTCAACCGGAGGAAGATCATGCGGAACTCTCTTTTCGCGGCCCTTGCATTCTTGCTGTCACCGTTACTGATCGCCGGCCAGGAGCCGGCGCACAACTTCGACTACGATCAGAAAGCGCCACTCGATATTCAGGAATCCGGCGTCACCAGGCGCGGCGACGTCAGCATCCACGACATCTCTTACGCCAGCCCCAAGGGCGGTCGCGTGCCCGCGTATCTGGTCGTGCCCGCCGGGAAGGGTCCCTTCGCTGCCGCCGTCTGGGGCCACTGGTATTGGGCCAATTCCCCGGCTAAGAATCGCACCGAGTTTCTAGACGAAGCCGTCGCGCTCGCGCCCTCCGGCGTTATTTCGCTTCTGACCACCGGGCCGGTCGCGCGCCCCGGCCACGTCGAAGACAGAGATCCGCTCAGCGAAAGGCAAGTGGCCGAATTGATCCAAGCCATCGAAGACATGCGCCGTGGCGTTGACCTGCTCGAAGCGCGTCCCGATGTGGACCCGAAACGCATCGCTTACGTGGGGCACAGCTACAACGCGACTGTTGGCGCATTCCTCAGCGGCTCGGAGCGGCGCTTCAAGGCTCTCGTGCTGATGGCTGGTAACCTTTCCAACGAGGTGGACCGCAGATCCCAAGAGTACAAGAGATTTCGCGAGAAAATCGGGGCGGAACGACTCGACGCCTTTGAGGCCAAGTATGCATGGCTGGATCCTGGCAAATTCGTGTCCCGCGCCGCGCCCGCGGTCGTGTTTCTGCAGTACGGAACACACGACAGTCCATTCCTAAGCCCGGAGCGCGCCCGGGAGTACGCCGCGGTTGTCAGCGAACCGAAAAGATTTCAGCTTTACGATGCGCCGCACGCGCTCAATGCCGCGGCGCGCCGCGATCGCATCGCGTTTCTGGTCGAGCAGTTGAGTTTGAAGCCGGTGCCCTCGGCGCGTCTCGCCGCCGTCCCCGACCTGTATCAGCCCCCGGACCAGGGCCAATAGCCTGTAGAACCGAACACCCTACTTCTTCATCAGTTCGAGCACCGCTGCCGTCATCGCTTCGACGGCGGTGCGAATCGTCGCTTCCGGCGCGGGATAGAAAAGGCTCGAGTGCAGCGAAGGCAGCGGAGTCCCGCTCTTGCGGCTCGCTTCCATGCGTTCGGCGTCAATCGCGCCGACCGTGAACATCACCGAGGGAATCGCGTGGTCCTCGCCGCCAAAGTAGCCGAAGTCCTCGCTCGCCATAGCCGGGGGCGCTTCGATTGCATTCCCGGCGCCCAGTTCGCGCTTCAGCGCGGCGGCTACACGCGCCGTCATTTCGGGATTGTTGTAGGTCGCCATGGTGCTCTCGCTGACTTCGACGATCGGCATGCGATCCGCGGGAACGCCGGCCGCTTCCGCAAGTCCGTTCGCGATGCGCTTCAGCGATGCGAGCACTTGCTGGCGGACCTCTTCCTTGTAGGTGCGCACCGTCAGTTGCAGGTGCACGTCGTCCGGTATGATGTTGTGCTTCGTGCCGCCGTGAATCGAGCCGACAGTGACCACGGCGGGATCAAAGGGCGAGCGCTCGCGGCTCACGATCGTCTGGATCGCCATGATGTATTGGGCGGCGAGAACGATGGGATCTTTGCTGGCTTGCGGCGCGGAGCCATGCGCGCCGCGTCCCCGCATGGTCACGTCCACGGACGTGGCACTCGAAAGCGCATAGCCTGGAGTGTAGGAAACGGTTCCTGCGAGACTCGGGCCATCGTGCAATGCTATGGCGTAGTCCGGTTTGCCAAATCGCGCATAGAGTCCGTCGGCCAGCATGGCTTTCGCGCCGCCGACTTTCTCCTCCGCGGGTTGGCCGACCAGCATCAGCGTGCCGTGCCAGCGGTCCTTTAGCTCGGCAAGCACCTTGGCATAGCCAATCATGGCGGTGACGTGGATATCGTGGCCGCAAGCGTGCATCACCGGAACGTCCGCTCCGGCATCGTCCTTTGTGCGCACTTTACTGGCGTAAGGCAGTCCGGTCTTCTCCTCGACCGGAAGCGCGTCCATATCCGCGCGAACAAGCACAGTCGGGCCGGAGCCGTTCTTCAAAATCGCAACGATGCCATAACCCTTCCAGTCCGAGTTTTCGTATTTTCCAATATGATCGGTAACGTCGTAGCCTAGCGCGCGCAGCCGCTCCGCGAGCAGCGCCGAGGTCTTTTCCTCGTGACCGGAAAGCTCCGGCGCGGCGTGTAGCGCCTTGTAGGTGCTCACAAGGGCAGGCAACTCCTGGCCTGCCATGCTGTTTAGCTTGGCGTCCTGTGCCGGGCAGGACAGGCAGGCGAATCCGCAGGCGAGCAACAGCAACATCTGTTTCATGGAAGACTCCCGAAGCGTATGACGGGACAGCGGCGGGAATTATACGCCGGGCGAAAGAAAAGCGGCTATCGATTTCGGCGATGCGAGCTATCGCGAAAAATCGCTTGTAAATCTTTTCTCAATTTAGGAATATCCGCGGCTAACAAGTATTTAGGGGTAGGAGACTGACGGTCGGTTGCCCTGTGGTGGTTAGTCCCCTACCCCGCGAGTGGTCTTGCCACTATAGACGAGACCACCCTCAAAATAGTTTCCTGGCTGGACAAAAATATTTTGGGGTTGTGCGGAAACGTCGATTTGTCCGATTTCGGTACCGCGGAAACCCGATTTTGACCGCTGGCGGAAGTGGAAGTTTTTTGCCTGTGGAAGTTTCCTGCCGTTGTTTCTCCAGTGCGATTCGGGTGTGAGTCGCTGGCGGACTTCAGATTTCTATGGTGTCCATGTAACGGGCAACCGTTGCCGGCCATCCAAACTGTTCTCGGATTGCGCCTTGCAGAGATTGGGCGGCGGCGGGTTCGCCGTGCGTGAGATACACCTGTTTCGGCGGCGCGGGCAAGCCGGTGAGCCAGCGCAAGAGCTCGCTTTTCCCGGCGTGGGCGGAAAGCTGGCCCATCTCGAGAATTTCGGCGCAGACCGGAACCTCCTGCCCAAAGAGCCGCAGCATTTTTGCGCCCTCTTGCAGGGCGCGGCCGCGCGTGCCTTCGGCTTGAAAGCCGGCAAGAATGACGGCATTGCGCGCATCGGGCAAACGCTGCGCGAGGTGATGGACAACCCGCCCGCCATTGGCCATGCCGCTGGCGGACACGATGATGCAGGGCGTCTTCACGCTGTTGATGGCCTTCGATTCCTCGGCGGTCCGCGTGAGATGAAATTGATGGACGTTGAGCGGGTCGCCTCCGTTGCTCTCCTCGCGTGAAAAATCGAGATCATGATCCTCGCGGTGACGGACGTACAAATCGGTCGCGCTGAGCGCCATCGGGCTATCGATATAGACGGGAACGCGCGGGATGCGCTGCTGATTTTCAAGCTGGCGCAGATAGAACATAAAGGTTTGCGTGCGGCCGATGGCGAAAGCGGGAATGACGATGGAGCCGCCGCGCTTGACCACGCGATTCACGATTTGCGCGAGCTCTTCGGCGGGATCGCCGGGGGCGTGCTCACGGTCGCCGTAGGTGGATTCGCAGAGCAGAAGGTCGGCGGCGGCTTGCGGAGTCTGCGGGTCGTTCAGGATGGGCTGATCATAGCGGCCGATGTCTCCGGAAAAGACAACGGTTTTTTTCCCGGCGGCTTCGGTGATCGTGAGCACGAGGCTGGTGGAACCGAGAATGTGGCCGGCGTCAACGGTTTCGACGTGAAATTCCGGGCTGATGTCGAATGCTCCCCTGCGTGGGATGGCCTTCATGCGTTTGATCACGGGGTCAACATCTTCCGGGCCGTAGAGGGGCTCTTGCTCGGCGCGCTGATGATGATTGGGGTGCCGGGCAGCGTGCTGGCTGTCTTCCTGCTGCAGGTGCGCTGAATCTTTCAGCAGGATTTCCGTGAGTTCGATGGTGGCCTGGTCCGCATAGATCGGGCCGGAGTAGCCGGATTTGACGAGGCGGGGGAGCCAGCCGGTGTGATCGAGGTGAGCGTGGGTCAGGACGGCGTACTGTATGGATTTTGGATCGACAGGGAACGGCTGATAGTTGCGATCACAGAGGTCCTGCACGCCTTGAAACAAGCCGCAATCGACAAGCAGGCGTTTGTCCGCGGCTTCAACGAGATATTTCGAGCCGGTGACGCACCCGGCCGCGCCAAGAAACGTGAGTTTTGCCATAGGGGCGGTATTGTAACGCGGAGAGCTGAACCAGCGTAGCTCAAGCCAGCCGAAAGGCGCCGCGATGAGCGAAGAGGCGTACTCGCAGCTGCGGAACGGCAGAAACGCTGCGCGAGCCGGACAAAACACGGAAGAATACGCGCGGACTCTCCCGTGACGCGGTGCAGTGGCTCGAGTGTTGTGACTGGATAAGGCAAGCCGCGCAATTGATTTGACTTGTTCTTATTGCCGGGCAAATACTGTGTCCGCCGATTTGATGGTCTTGGCCGAATGCGAAGGCCTCGGCGCAAGCGGCAATGTGGTTACTCGAGGCAGCGCCATTGCCCGGCTTTCCATCCATGACCGGCAGCGTGATCTCCCACTACCGTATTTTGCGCGTGCTGGGGGAAGGCGGCATGGGAGTCGTTTACGAGGCGGAAGATCTCGACCTCGGGCGGCACGTTGCGCTGAAGTTCCTGCCGCCGTCCGCGGAAAGTGCACAGGCAGCCGAGCGTTTCGAACGAGAAGCCCGGGCTGCTTCCGCTCTAAGCCACCCCAATATCTGCACAATCCATGAAATCGCGGAGCAAGATGGGCACCGGTTCATCGTGATGGAGCTGCTCGAGGGCGAGACGCTTCGACAAAGGATAGGCGGCAAGCCGCTGAGGCTCGAAGAGCTGATCGACCTCGCGATCCAATTGACCGATGCGCTGCAGGCCGCGCACGAAAAGGGGATCATTCACCGGGACATCAAGAGTTCAAATCTGTTCGTCACAACACGCGGCCAAGCGAAGATTCTGGATTTCGGATTGGCCAAAGTGACGAGCTCTCCAGGAAGCAGGGCAGCAGCTGGGGCTTTGGGTGGCTCGACGGTGCTCGCCGAAGCGGAGGATCTGACGAGTCCGGGAGCAACGCTCGGCACGGTTTGCTATATGTCGCCAGAGCAAGTGCTGGGCAAAACTTTGGATGGGCGGAGCGATCTTTTCTCGTTTGGCGCGGTGCTCTACGAGATGGCTACAGGTGTCCTGGCTTTTCGCGGGGAATCTACCGCCGCGATTTTCGACGCGATCCTCCGCGGCGCGGTGGTTCCCGCGGTGCGGCTGAATCCCAGTGTGCCCGTGGAACTGGAGCGAATTCTCGCGAAGGCGATGGAGAAAGACCGGAGCCTGCGCTATCAATCGGCAAGTGAGCTAAATGCCGACCTGAAGCGGCTGCGCCGGGACAGCGGTGCTATTCGGGAACCCAGCCATGCGATGGGCAAGACGAAGGCCCGGAGGATCCCGCCGGCTTGGGCGATGGGTGCAGGCGTTCTGGTGGTTCTGGCGGCGGGCGCGGGAATTACGTGGAAATATGCGGAAGTTTCCGCAAGCCTGCGACGCTTGCCGCTGGCAGGCTCAGCAGAACTCACGCGGCTCACGATCAGCGGAAATATCAAGGCGTCCGCGCTTTCTCCTGATGGGCGGTACTTTGCCTACGTTGCGCGGAGTCCGGGCGGGGAGAATCTGTGGGTACGGCAAGCCGGAACCTCCAGCACGGAGCAACTGGTACCGTTGGTTCCCTACGGCACGCTGGACCGCCCGGCGTTTTCGCCCGACGGCACCCTGATCTACTACATGAGCTGGCCGCCCGGCGCGGCCGCTGCGCAACTGAACGTCATTCCGTTTCTCGGCGGAACGCCGCGGAAGATTGCGGACCAGATTTTTCAGTTCGCGCTTTCGCCGGATGGCAAGCGAGTCGCACTGCTGCGGGCGAATCGCGCGAAGGGCGGAGTTGACCTAGTGACGGTGGCGACGGCCGGCGGGGGCGAAAACGCCGAGCATCATTGGGACAATCCGCATCCGGCATTGGGGTGGTCTCCCGATGGCGAGAGGCTCGCACTGGCGGAGCTGGCGGCCGATCGCACACTGCCGCTGCGCGGACGGGTGGAGATTTATGATCTGCGCCACCGCAGGTCAACCTATCTGCCGCGGTACTGGCGCGCGTTGCGGGCCGTCATCTGGACGCCGGACGGCAAGGGACTGGTGCTATCCGCGCAGGAACGAACGGGCACTCCGCTCCAACTCTGGTATCAGCCGATGGACGGCGGCGCGCCGCAGCGCATCACGAATGACCTCAATGACTACCCGGTCGCCGGCCTCTCCGCCGACGCGGGCATGATCGCGGCCGTGCAGACGAATACCTCGGCGAATATTTCCGTCGCTCCAGCCGGCGCGTTCGATGCGTTCAAGCAGGTTACGCACGGGCGGAATGACGGAGGGCACGGAATGGCGTTTGCCTCACGGGACGAAATTGTTTTCACGTCGAACGACTCCGGGAATTGGGACCTCTCGACGGCATCGCTCACGGATTCAAGGACCCAGGTTATTTCCGGCGAGCCGCAGTATCACAGCAGGCCGGTGGCGTGCGCAGCAGGGAAGATGGTCGTGTACGTCTCGGTGAGCGGCAGCGTCAATCACCTTTGGTCGATGGGTTTGGACGGCAGCGGCAATACGCAGCTAACGAACGGTTCCGGTGAAGTTGCCCCGCAATGTCCGCGGGAAGGGCGCTGGGTGCAGTATCTTTCGGAGCAAGATCCCTGCGGACGCGGAGACGTCTGCAAGATTTCGCTGGACGGCGGTCCGCCATCGGAGTTGGTTTCTATGGACGCTTATGGAACGGCCTTGGATGCGGATGGCAAGCGCTTCATGGCGTTCGGGATCGATCCGCGCGATCCGAAGAAGATCATCGGAACGTCGTTCGCATTGGATGGAGGCAAGCCCCCTGCCAAGCTGAGCCTTCCGCCGGGGCTTGCGGATTCACGCGAAGGCCAGTGGGTTCCAGGGAAGGACGAGATTTCGTATATTGACGCGCGGTCCGGGCCGCCGAACATCTGGACATTTGCCGTTTCCGCGCGGCAAGAAACGCAACTGACGCACTTTACGAGTGGACGAATTTTTTCGTTCGCGTGGTCGCCGGACGGAAGGAAGCTGGCGGTTTCCCACGGCGACGTTGTCAGCGACGTGGTGCTTTTCAGGCGCGCCGCGCGATAGCGCTGGCGAACGATTCTACGTCATCCTTCGCAACGGTTACCCTGGGGAGCAAGTGCGCGCCTTGGGCATCCTAAAGCACGCTTCGGCGACCTTCACAGCGAGAAGCGGAGCGCGGGACGGTGGGTGCGGCGCAAACGGTCCCGCGCGTTTTGAACGGAGCCGCGGCGGCGATCCGGAGGCCGGTCACACGCTCACGTACTTGCGTATTGCACGAACGCGATGAGAGTCTAGCCGGCATCAGGCGTTCCTCGATCATCTTCAGTACACTACGAACACTGAATGGGCAAACCGCGCATGGGCGCGAAGCCTGAACGCTGGAGTGCGTCGCGAATCCCGCGTAAGGAAGCGTCCTGAAACACCAGGAGACTGCGGAATAGGACCGCGTTCCGGGTGCCTGGCTCGATTATGATAAGCTAATAGCGCCTCTCCGGTGGGGCCGTGGCGCAGTTGGGAGCGCGCCTCGATGGCATCGAGGAGGTCGTGGGTTCGAATCCCATCGGCTCCACCATTTACCCCGGTTTGTGTCCGGGAGAAAAACCATCGGTTCCCCAAACGCGGCTTTGTTTTCAGGATGCTCTGCGTTCATCCACTCGCACGCATACGGTCACCGCATTTCTTAATGGCACAAGTCGCTTTCCGCGGCTTGGGGGCTCGGGGAGCCGGTCGCAGGCGGCACAATGGTTTCCTCCGAAATATCAGCGACACCGGATTCGGGATCGCCGGGCTCTGCCCGGCACGGCAAGGTCGCCGTCACCACGGTTCCATTTGCATCGGACTGAATATCGAATTGGCCGCC
>DASRCZ010000165.1:0-20701 GCA_035652855.1 Candidatus Acidiferrum sp. | reverse complement strand
TTTTCCGGTTCGCATGGCAGCCATTCGCGCGCTCGGCGGTCGCGGCGATACCTCCGCCATTCCTGCCCTCGAATCGCTGCTCACAAGCAAGGACTTGAGCATCGAAATGGTGCCCGCGATCAAGCAGCAGATCGCGCGCCTGAAGAATGGCGGCAAGATGCCTGGAGACGACACGCAGGAGAGAGGGGAAGCCACGAGTGCAGGCGGCACGCCTGCTTCATCAACGGACGTGCGCTTGGAGCGCCTGGAGAAGCTCGTGCAGGAGATGATCGGACGCCTGAAGACCATCGAGAGCCGTTTGCCCGCGCCCAAGGCGCCGTCCGCCGCGCAAACTCCGGGCGCCTCGCAGGGCCAAAACTGAGTTTGGCCCGCTGGACCCCGCGGGAGCAAATTGGCCGCGCTGTTTTTGTCGAGCGACGGGTCCTGCGCTAAGGGTCCGCGACAAGAATTCGCAGGTCCCGCAGATTCGTCCCGGTCGGTCCGGTGATAATGGCATCGTCCAGGGCGGCAAAAAATGTGAAGGCGTCGCTTTTCTGAGCCGCGCTCGCCAGGTCAAGTCCGGCTGCTTGGGCGCGCGCCAGAGTGTCGCCGTCCGCCACCGCCCCTGCTGCCGGGCTGTTTCCGTCGATTCCGTCTGTGCCGGCGCTAAGTACCGCGATCGGCTTATCCGCGATCTTTTTCACGCATTCCAATACAAACGCGGAATTTCTTCCTCCCATACCGTTGCCCTTGACCGGCGATCGCAATTCGCCGTCCGCGATTAGCGCCACGCGGCGCCCATACGTATTTCGCCTCATCTCCTCGATTTGCGCGAGGAGATAGTCCGCGGCGCGGTCGAGGGGCCAGTCGTCCGTCGTGTTATCGCATGCCGCGATGCAACCCTTGGCTTCCGCCGCGCGGTGCGCAGGATGGAACAGGTCGTCCATTCCAAGCAAAAGACAAAAATGTGTGCTTGCCAGTGCTGTGCTTCCCGGCTTCGGTGTTTCGCACAATTTGCCTTCTGTCAGCCAGCGCTGCAACGCGGCGGGGAATTTCGGCTCGAGACCATACGCAGCGATCACGCGCCGGCAGTCCTCGATCGTGCTCGGGTCGGCCAGCGTCGGGCCGCTTGCCAGCGCGGACTCCTTGCCTGCCGGAACGTCGCTCACCGCAATGGTGATTTTCGTCGCATCTGGCGCCGCTTCAGCGAGCCTTCCGCCCTTGACCGCGGAAAGATGCTTGCGCACGACGTTAATTTCATCGATCGAAGCTCCGCACGTCACGAGCGTCCGGAAAACGCTCTGGACGTCCTCGAGCGTTTGGGCTGGATCTTGTGGCAATTCGACCAGCGCCGACCCGCCTCCAGAAACAAGAAAGAAGACCAGCGTATCCGGACCGGCTGTTTTCAAAAGCTCCAGAATCGCTCGGGCGGCCTCCAAACTCTGCGCGTTTGGCGCCGGGTGGCCTCCCACAAAGTAGCGCAGCCCCGGCAGAGGGGATGAAGGTGGCGTCGGTGCGGACACCAGCCCTTCGATGGCGATATTTTCCGGAAGTATGGCCTTCAAACCCATCAGCATGGCATGTGCCGCCTTGCCCATGGCGATCACGCAGACTCGCCGGAAGATGGCTACGTCAATTGTGAGCGCATCAAGGGTTAGAACGGTTCCATTCCGTGGAATTTTGCGCTGCATCGCCGCAGGTATGTTGATGGCCCCGAGCGTCTCGAAGAAGATTTTGCAGGCGAGTTGCTTCAGGTCCGCCATTGCTCCAGAAACTCAGCTCGAGTCAGGCCGTCTTTAGCACTTCAGGATTGAGCAGATTGGCCGGCCGCCGGCCCGCCAGAAGCGCCGTGACGTTCTCCGCGGCCATGCACGCCATTTTGGTCCGCGTTTCGATGGATGCGGAGGCGATGTGCGGAGCCAGCACGACGTTCTTGCGCTTCAGTCCGGGATGAATCTCCGGCTCCTTCTCGAAAACATCCAGAGCCGCTCCGGCAATTTCGCCCGCTTCCAGCGCGCGAACCAGTGCCGATTCGTCAACGACCGCTCCGCGCGCGGTGTTGATCAAAAAGGCGGACCGTTTCATCCGCGAAAACTTCGCTGCGTTAAAAAGTCCGCGGGTTTCCGGCAGCAGCGGCACGTGTAAGCTGATGAAATCGGATTCCGACAGCAGCGCGTCCATGTCGCGAAATTCCGCTTGCAGCTCGCGCTCTGTCTCCTCCGGTGCCCGCACCGCGTCCGTGTAGATTACCTTCATCTGAAAACCCGAAGCGCGCCGCGCCATCGCCCGGCCGATGCGCCCAAATCCCACGATGCCGAGGGTCTTTCCCCACACGTCCGTTCCCACCAACTGATCCAGGTCCCATCCTTTCCAGTTTCCGGAGCGCGCCAGTGCTTCTCCTTCTCCCAGCCGCCGCGCTACGGCCATCAGCAGCGTCCACGCGAAGTCGGCCGTGGTTTCATCCAGCACGCCCGGCGTATTCGTCGCAGCCACGCCGCGCTTCGTGCAGGCGGCTACGTCAATATTGTCGTATCCCACGGCCACGTTCGCCGTGATGCGCAGCTTTGGCGCCGAGGCCAGCAGCTCGTCGTCCACTCGCTCCGTCAAAAGGCACACCAGCGCCTCTTTGTCCCGCACGCGCCGCAAGAGTTCCTCGCGCGGGATCCGTTCCGGCTCTTGCCAATATTCCACTTCGCAATCCGCGTTGAGAATCTGCCGCGCCTCGGGGAATAGCGGACGCGTCGCAAGCACTTTCGGTTTCGGCATTCCACTCCTTTAGCACCGTGGAACAATCTGCGATTACACTAACACAGGCGCTCTTGCTCGTTTCGGTCTTACCGCTCGCCAATAAGATACCGGCAGCCCTGCCGCCCTGCTCTGGCCGAGTGCACCGCACCCGCAGGCACATCGCACCGCTCCCCGGCTCGATAGGTTTTTGATCTGCCTTCCGTTGTCACTGTGATTTCCCCGCGCAGTATGATGTGAATCGTCTCCGTTGGATGCGTGTGGTCGGGATAGTATGCGTTTGGTCCATCTTCCCAGATGTAAGCGTGCCCGAAGCCCTCGCCGCGGAGCTTTGCCATAAGCTCGACCTCAGTCGTCATAAGCACATTCTAGCCCGGACTTTGACAGTTGCCGTGGCGAAGGTATGGGTCGGCCAGAGACGGCTACGCCCTTCCCGCTGGTGTAAAAGCCACCGGCGAAAAGGGCGCGTCGTCTTCAGGAGAGAAGATTGTCTTTTGTTCGTCGAGAACGCGACTATTCGGTTGGTGGAGGAGGCGGTACGGAAGAGGCACCCTTCCGCAATCCTCGCGGCGCATGTCCCTGCTGGATCGAATAGCCGGAGGGAACCGTAAAGAGTCCGGCATCCGGTTCGTTGCGCTGTATGTTTGTCAGCGTGTACGTCGTGGTGCCGAAGCGCGGATCGCTCCGTTTGCTCATCACCACAATCTGCAACTCCGGTGAATACCACGACTCGAACGTGATCACAATTGGCTTGGCATTGCCGATCTGGCCCGCAGGCACCGTGCGCGTCGCACGTTGCCCCTGAGCGCTGATACCTTGAATGACTTGTGTGCCCAGGTCCTCCGTAACCACGCTGCCTTCGGGCCCCTTGCCCATTCTCAGTTTCGAGCCAATGGGACCCAGTCGTGCTGCTGGGCCACCGCTCGCGATTTCGCGTGCCACTTTTTCTGCTGGGTTCAGAACGTAAGTCTTTCCAGCCACCGGGTCAGAGATCATCACAAAGGTGCGCGCCCCGCCGGAAGCAGCCAAGGGGCCGAGTCCTTCAATCGTGCTGTCCTTCCGAAACCGTCCCTGGCTGTCACGGTACAGATTGGTTTGGCTCTTGCGGTCGATGGTGTTGCCGTCGGCCAGCGTCTGGACGGTTTCGGATGTGGCAATCGCGCTGAAGGGCGCTCCGGTCACAACCTTTCTGCCGTGGCCGCCAGCCTCGAACCCAAGTATCTCAATCGGCCCCCACGGCGGCCCCATTTCGGGCGCCGCCCCTTGCGCCATCAGCGTTGCCGGACTCTCAGGCCGGGGCGGGGGAGCAGGTTGCTGGGCACAGACTACTGTGGCGCTCGCCAAAAAGGCCACGCTTGCCAGGGCGCCAATGCGCGTCTTGCGATTCATCTTGCTTCTCCTTCTTCTCTCCTGATTGGCGGCGCTGACCTTGCCGCTCAAGCTTCTTTCATCAAAGCTATTCCGGCAGCCGTATGGCTTGAGGATCGCCGTCGTCAGTCACCAGCAAATCTACCTGAATCCACTCCGAGGCATTCTCTTCATTGACGGGCAAGCCCAGGCTGCTCAAGGCGCTTCGCGGCATGCTGACGCGCACCACGGAAGTCTCCTCTTGTTCGCTCATCAGCGCGCCTGGAAGTTGTGTAAAACCAGAATCGTTCGAAGCGAACCGAGTTGCCGCGTCGGTATCGGCATCCTGTCCAGCGCCGGAGCTAAACTGAACGCTGGCTGAAGCACTGTTGCGAGTTCCTCGTGTCCGCCAGTCATGCCAACCGACGGCTCCTATGACGAGGGCCGCACCGGCTAGCGCCCACGACGCAATGGCGGCAATACTCCTCGTCTTCTTTGCTTGATGGCGCGTGCGGAACTCCCAACGAAGTCGCATTTCAACCCGGTTCGGAGTAGCATCGTCCTCTGTCGCTGCCGCGAACTCGCGCAATTCCGCGAGAGCGGAGGCCCAGGACTCTTGCAGCGCCGCGCACCTGGGGCAATCGAGTTCGTGAGCCGCGGCCGCTTCGCGCTGTTCCGCGCTCAGACTCGGATCGCGCTCGGCATCCATGCCGATGATTTCAAACTCTTCGCAATTCATTGCTCGGCCTCGAACCTCTTTTGCCGCGCACACCCGGCGTGAGCGAGAAGCATCTGCGCCAACCCTTCTCGCAGCGCGATGCAGTGCGCGCGCAGCCGGCTGGCCAGGAAGGCTCCGCGCTCCTCTCCATCTCCGTCCTTTCCATTCCCACTCGCACTAGGCGACTCGCAAATTTTTCCTTCCATCACGCTGCTAACGAACCGCATTGGCCCTCCGTGGCTGGGCGCGCAGCATCTCCAGCTTTGCCAGAAGCAGAGCCCGGCCCCGATGCAGCCGCGACCGCACCGTGCCGATTGGACAGTCCATGCGCCCAGCGGCATCCTCGTAACTCATGTCTTCCAGGTCGCACAGCACTACGGCCTCGCGGAATTCCGGCGGCAATTCCAGCACGGCGGCACGAACACGCTCCATGCGCTCCCGATGTTCCGCCCATGCTGCCGGAGTGCGATGGTCCTGCAATGCGGAACTCGGTGTTCCCTCACCGGCTGGCTCCTCGAGAGCGATCTCGCGGGGCGATCTCTCCAAATGCTTGAGTATTCGATTGCGGGCAACGCCAAAAAGAAATGCTGCCAGCTTCCCCTTTTCCGGCTTGTATTTGCTCGGATCGCGAACCAACAAAAGGAACACCTCCTGCACAATCTCCTCGGCGGCCCAGGCGCTGCCAGTCATGCGCAGCGCGAAGCGATACAGCACCGCCTGGTGACGCCGGTAGAGGGTCGTGAAAGCCTCTTCGTCGCCCTTGGCGGCGCGCCGCAGCAGAAGGTCGTCTGGCATTCGATCGTCGATGCGCATTTCTCCTGCTGAGACGTTCGGTGCCGCTACTAGAGTTACTTCCGGGGCAGCCCATAAAAAGTTCCCACCCGGATCCATAGCAGGCTTCTGGTCTGGCAGCGGTGTAATGTCTTTGGATTGAGTGATATCGAGATGATTAAGCCGGCGAGCCAAGGCGGGAAAAGCCGCTCCAAGAGCAATGTCTGCCAGGAAACCGCGCTATCGGCGCTTCGATGGCCGGAACATTCCGGCGGCGATTTGGCTCACCAGTCTGCGCGGCACCAGGCGTTGCAAGTGTGCGCCGAGATAATTTCGCGTGCCGGAGATCACGTAGCTCTTTCCTGCAAGGAGCGCCGCTAGCCCTGTGCGCGCGACCTTCTCCGCGCTTTCCTGCCGATGACGGTCTAAGAATCGCGTTTGTCCCGCCACTTCGTGAAACTCCGAAATCGTCGAACCCGGGCAAAGTCCGCACACGCGAACACCATGCTCTCTCACTTCTTCCGCAAGACCTTCGGCGAAGAGCAAGTCGAATCCCTTCGTAGCCGCATACGTCGAGATGTATGGCACCGCTTGGAAAGCCGCGGTGGATGCGACAATCAGGATGTCGCCCTTGCGCCGCGCCATCATCTTCGGCAAGAAGAGCCGCGTCAGATGGATTACGGCGGAGCAATTCACCTGAACCATTTGCAGCAGCCGTTCCAGCGCTATATCGGCAAATTCGCCGTACGCGCCAAATCCGGCGTTGTTGATCAGCAGACTAATCTCGATCGAGCGTTCCGCCGTGAACGCAAATACCTGTTCGGGCCCGCCTGGGTCGGCGAGATCGGCGCTGCACACCTCGGCCCGAATCGCGTGCGCGGAAGAAAGCGACTTGGCCAATGAGTCCAGGCGTTCGCGCCTCCTCGCGGTAAGCACCAGGTTCGTGCCGCCGCCTGCCAGAACCTCCGCAAAGGCCTTGCCGATGCCGGCGCTGGCGCCGGTAATCAGGGCCCACTGCCCGCGCCACTGATCCATTCCCGTTTTTAGATCCACGATGAATCCGCACCCTACCGGCTATCCGGTCGTCAGTCCTGCGTCTTCAGCAGCGATCCGTCCCAGCACAGACCAATCTTTCGCCGCATTTCCGCGCGCGATCGCGGTCAACAGGCGATCACGTATCGTGCTGGCCATCGGCATGGGTACTGCAGCGCCCTCCGCGGCTTGCAACACGAGCCGATTATCTTTGAATCCAAGCATCGCGGGAAACCCGGCGTTGTCGTGGTCGCCTTTGACGATGAGTCCGCCGTACGTCTTATAGACGGGCGCATTGAACAGAGTCGTTGTCAAGAATTCGAGCAGCACGGAAGCATCGACCCCGGCTTTGCGCGCCAGCGCAAAGGATTCGCTGAGCGATTCGATTACACAACTGATCAGGAAGTTCCCCGCCAGCTTTACAACGTTGGCTTGCGAGGCTTTCTCTCCCAGAATGAGAAGCTTCGGGCCAAGGGACTCGAAAATCGCTCTGCATCTCTCCAGCGCGGCGGAGGGACCCGCCGCGACCACCGCCAGCCTGGCATTTTCCGCGGCCTCCGGCCGCCCGAAGACGGGCGCGGAAATATAAATCTGGCCCTGGCGAGCATGCTCCGCGGCCAATCGGTCGCTCAGCGCCACACTGATTGTACTCGAGGAAATGTGGACGCCTCCCTTTGGCAGCGATTCCAGAATCCCGCCAGGGCTCGCGACTACCGACTCGAGCGCCGGATCGTCTGCGACCATGGTAAGAACAACGCCCGCCTTACACGCATCTGCCAAATTCGAGCCGACAACCGCGCCGAACCCTTCCAGGACTTTGGCGCGCGCGGCGGTGCGGTTGTAGACCGTGACGTGATGGCCTGCGCGGAGCAGGCTCTTCGCCATTCCCGCCCCCATTTGCCCCAAGCCGATGACCGCAACGTCCATCGAGAAGCTCCAATTTATGTCGGATTTGGCGCAGCGGCCTTGACGGAATGCACAAGCCGCGTCGCCGAAAAAAGCAAAAGCGGCATCAAGAACCTTGAACAGAAACTCGAGTCGAGAACGTGATGTTCAAACAATTTCTCGTTGGACCCGCGGCGGTCCGCCGTTCTCCTAGGGCTTGGCTTGCCGCATGACCGCATCCTTCAGTCTTCCGCCCTCGCGCTTGATGCGATCCATCAGGCGTCGCGCCCAGACGAACTCAGCCGCCAGCAACCCGAGACCCAGCAAAATCACGAGCCACCCCGGCCCCGGCGTAACCAACATGATGACGCCAACCAGCAATAGCGTGAACCCAAAAATGATCCGGAAAATGCGGCGAACCTGCTCGACAGTCTGGAAGAACATGAGCCCGAACTTTCAACTGGCGGAGAGGGTGGGATTCGAACCCACGGTAGGGGTTAGCCTACACACGCTTTCCAAGCGTGCGCCTTAAACCGCTCGGCCACCTCTCCGGTGCGACTCACCGCTCCACCAATTTAGCAGAAAGCTCGCACCGGCGCACGAACAGGCAAGAGCGCGTTGTTGCCGCTGATTGGCCCACACGCCGCCGGGGACGGCGCCCTGCTGCAACGCGAATGGGCGGCTCGGCGGAACTTTGGTAGAATTTGAGTACGTTTCCGGGATCGTCTAATTGGTAGGACATCAGCCTTTGGAGCTGAGTATCCTGGTTCGAGTCCAGGTCCCGGAACCAGCTTTGCCCCGCGACGCATCTGTCTTCGGTCAGCCGCATCGCCGAACTTCCAGGAACGCTTCTTCGAATCAGCCCAGACGTGCCGCCAGCGTCTCGCGCGGGAAATCCGCACGCCTTGCCCGCGCATTTTACAGCCGGAAACTCGGCCTTTGGCGGCCGCAAAGAACCTGCTAAGATGCGCGGCGGCTCGCGAAAAGCCTTAACCGCTTAACTTAGCCAGGGCGCCCGCCACGCGGAAATACCAGGCCCGGGTGCCGGGATTGGTGCTCGGCGCGTTCGTTTTCCCGATGGCATTCGGCGGTAAGGCGCGGAGGTAATTGTGCAACGACGGGACTTCCTGAAGACGACCAGCGCGGTAGTGGCGGGCGCGGCTCTCGCGCCCGGGGCTTTAGCGGAAGCGGCACGCCCGCCATCCGGTGTTGGGGGCCGGCTTGTGCTGCCGATGAACCGCAACTGGCGCTATCACCAAAAATTTGTCGAAGGCGCCCACGAAAAAAACTTTGACGATTCCGGATTTCAACGCGTGGTGATCCCGCACGCAAACGTTCGTCTGCCGTGGCACAGCTTTGACGACAAGCAATACGAGTTCGTCTCCATTTACCGCCGCAAGTTCAAGCTGCCGCCGGAGGCAAAAGGGAAGCGCGTGTTCGTTGACTTCGAAGGCGTGATGACCGCGTCCACCGTCCACATCAACGGCGTGAATCTCGGCGAATACAAAGGCGGATACACCCCGTTTTCCTTTGACCTCACGCCCCATCTCGATTTCGACGGCGACAATGTTCTTGCTGTGGATGTCGATTCCACCGAGCGCCCCGATATCCCGCCGTTCGGCTATCAAATCGACTATCTCACCTTCGGCGGGATCTATCGCGAGGTGTGGCTGCGCATCGTCCCGCCGATTTTCATTGAGAATATTTTTGCCAAGCCGAAGGATGTGCTCACCCCGCACCCGGCCTTGGACGTTGACTGCTACCTGCAGCACACGCAACCCTCCCGGGAGCCGATGACACTCGAGGCTGAGCTTGTGGAAGGCGAGCGCGTGCTCGCCAAGGCATCGGTCAAGGTGCCTCCCGCACAAGCTGCCGCCGAACCGACGGTGCATACGATCAGCTTCGCCAATCTTAGCGGCATTGAGCTTTGGGACCTCGATCACCCTCACCTTTACCACGTGCGCGTCCGCCTCCTGCGCGACTCGCAAACGCTTGATCACGACCAGCGGCGCATCGGTTTCCGCCAAGCCGAATTCACCGGCCACGGCTTTGAACTCAATGGAAGGGTGATCAAGCTGCGGGGCCTTGACCGTCATCAGACCTTCCCATTTGTCGGTCAGGCCATGCCCGGAAGACCGCAGCGCAGCGATGCGAACATTCTGCGCAACAAACTGAAGTGCAATATCGTCCGCACGTCCCACTATCCGCAATCGCGGCACTTTCTCGATGCCTGCGACGAAATGGGCCTGCTGGTGCTTGAGGAAATTCCCGGCTGGCAGCACATCGGCGACGAAGCCTGGAAGCTCCTCGCCATTGACAATGTCGGCCGCATGATTCGCCGCGACTGGAATCACCCCAGCATCATTCTGTGGGGCGTTCGCATCAACGAATCACGTGACGACCACGATTTCTACGTCCGCACAAATGCGCTGGCCCACAAACTCGACCCCACTCGCCAAACCGGAGGCATCCGTTATTTCCAGTCTTCCGAATTTCTCGAAGATGTCTTCACCATGAACGATTTCGGCTGGCCGCTCAAGCCGCCGAACCATCCCCGCTACCTCAATACCGAATTTGTCGGCCATACTTATCCGACCAAAACCATTGATCAGATCGAACGCTTGCGCGAACACACCATTCGCCACGCTCGCGTTCACGATCAGCTCGCCTCCAATCCGCAATACGCGGGCGGCATCGGTTGGTGCGCTTTCGACTACAACACCCACGCGGATTTCGGCTCTGGTGACCGCATCTGCTATCACGGCGTCACGGATATCTTCCGCGAGCCGAAGCCTGCGGCCGGATTTTACAAATCGCAGTGCGACCCGAAGGACGAGGTCGTGCTGGAGCCTGCCTTTCACTGGGCGCGCGGTGATGAGTCGATCGGCTTTACCAAAGCGCTCGTCTGCTCAAATTGCGACCACCTGAAGTTCTATATCGGCGATCAGGTCGTCGCGGAAGCGGATCCCGACCGGCAGCAGTTTCCGCATTTGAAATACGCACCCTTTGTGGCCGACCTGAGCCACGCCGTCGACCACTGGGGCGACCTGCGCATCGAGGGCTACATCGGCGGCAACAAAGCTATCTCCAAGACGCTCTCCGGCCGCGGCATCGACCAGAAATTCGCCCTCGTGGCCGACGATACCAGGCTCCTTGCGGACGGCGCCGACACCACGCGCGTCGTCCTTCGTGTTACCGACGAGTACGGCGCCATCCGCCCATTTGCAAACGACGCCATTCAGCTCGCACTCGACGGGCCTGCCGAAATCATCGGAGATAATCCCTTTGCGCTCGTCGGCGGCACTGGCGCAATCTGGATTCGCTCCAAGGAACAGCCCGGAACCGCGCGCCTTAGCGCCAAGCACCCTGTGCTTGGCACGCAAGCAATTGAAATTGAATTCGTTCCAGCGCCGGCGGAAACCGTCTAGAAACAGTTGCAAAACGTTTGCGATGCCTTTTCGATTCAGTGACTTACGCTGGCCGGAAAGGGGTTTGCGGTCAGGTCTAGGTTCTTCCCTCAGAGTGACTTCAAAAACTCGACCAGGTCGTGCTTCTGCGCGTTGCTGAGCTTTAGCCCGAAAAAGCTGTCGTAGTGCTGAACCACATCGGCCAGCGTGGCAAACCGTCCATCGTGATAGAAGCCGCCCTTTTCATGCGAAAAGAGCCCGCGCAACGGTGACGTCCGATAGCGCTTGTCTGGCGAACGGTTTGCCTGAAAGTCATCCACGCCAATCTCCTGCGCCGTGTGCATGTTCCATCCCGGCTCCGTGTAGAGCGGCGGAACATGACAATTCGCGCATTTCGCGTCGCCGTTGAAGACTTGCCTTCCTCGCTCCGCCGCGGCCGCATCGAAACTCCCCGCAGGCGGCCTTGGAACTGGCAGGGCCAGTTGATACAGCTCGAGATCTCCGAGTTTGCTCGTGATCAGGTCCGGGTCATTCCGGACGTCCCCGAATCCGTTCTTCGCCGCGATGGGAAACGTTGCCCCGTCATTCAGCCGCGGATCGAAGAAATTTCCCTTGCCGTGCATCTCCAGATTGGCCACGAAGGCATTCCAATAAGTAATCGAGCCCCAGCCCGTCCAAGTGTGGAGATTCACGCCGGAGAGCCCAAATGCGGGTGGAATCAACGTCGCGGCCGTTTTCCCGTCTGGCCGGAACGCCTTCCCGTCGAGAAACAGCTCGGCGTCAAAGTGCCCGGGTCCCCAGCTGTTGAGTACCGCGCGCACCGTTGCTTGATCCGTGCCAAGCAGGTCCGCCACCGGCTGCAGGTTTGGCGCCAGCGCCACAATCGCGCCGACGTTCAGATCGCGGTTGGCCCACCCGTCCAATCGGTGGCCAATCCCCGGCGCCAGCGAATCATCTACCGTGGAATGGCAGAGCGCGCACTGGATTCCGATCGACCGTAAGCCCGGATTCCCCCCGAAACCCGTCACCCCAACGACAGCATTCCGTTTCAGCAGCGCCACGGTCGTCGCTGGATCGTCCAAATTCACTTTGCCTTGGCGCAACGCCTCTTTGAGACTTCCCGGCAGAGCGTCCACATCGACCTTTAGCCCGGCCGCCAGTGCCGTGCGCGGACTTACGCCAGGTCCCACACCGCCGAGATTCGCTCCTTCGATGGCTTTGTGCAGCCCAAGCGTATCTCCCCAAAAAGCTTCGTTTCCGAAGGTGTCAAACCGGAAGATCCCTTTGCCCCTCTCCAGTCGCTCATCCGCTGGCTTTTCAGCGATCTCGGTGTTGTGTTTTTGCTGAGAATCTCCGTCGGAAAAAGCCGTGGCCGCGGAATCGAGCTTGTAACCCAGCGCGGGGAGGAACGCGAACGCGAGAGCGATCGCTGACAAAAACTTTGTTAGGCCGGAAGCAGGCATTTCATCCTCCAAAGCATCGGAGGAGATCGATAGCGTTCCCGGCAGCGGTTGTCAGTGAACAGCGTCACATTTCCAACGGAAATTGCGGAGCGCCCTCCGGTGCGCCGGGCCTGCTTGACGCGCACTGTATCCAAATCGCCGTTTGCGTCTCCTCCTTCTATGCGTGGCTTTCCCGCACGGGGTGGTGCCGGTGCCGCTGGTAAAGCGACAAAACAAATCGTCCCATTCTTGCCTAACCGGAGCGTTTCGCAGCCCGTGGTCCGAGGCGTTGGTATGCGGCCGGCCCAGCTCGCGCTTCTCAAGGGGCGAAGTGCTCTACGAACCGGGTCACAACGATCTGTCTCTCTATTTCATTCGTTCGGGAGTAGTCGGTGTCGGCACAGTAAGCGAGGACGGCAGGGAGGTTATTTACGATCTTCGCAAGCAAGGCGACATCGCCGGCGAGCTTTGTGCCTCGCCCTTTCCGCGGCGCGACCGCGCCGTCGCCTTGCAGGATACGCTTGCCACGCCAGTCGCCTTCAAGGAGATTCTTGATTTCTTGCAAAAGAATGGCGCGGCTTTGCGAGGGTTTCTCGCGATTCTCTCTGCATCCCTCTCCAGCGCGTATGAGCAAACCGAGTGTCTGTTTTCACGCGACGTCGTCCAGCGGGTGGCGCGAACCCTTCAGCGATTGGCCGCGCGACTGGGGCGCGAGTGCGGCGGCGGCGTTGAAATCGAGATTTATCTCACGCAGGAAGAGCTTTCGCGCATGGTCGGCGCCAGCCGCGAACGTGTTTCCAGCGCGCTGAATGTCCTTCGTGCCGCGGGCTTGATCGACTACCCCCGCCGCGGCCACTTCGTGCTGCATCGCCGCGTTTTCGGCCTTTTGTGCCCGGGCTCCGCGGCATCGGAAAACTTCGGCGTTGCCGGACCGCTAAGCTCCGCTATTCTCGCGGAAGGTCCACAAGGATGAGATCCGAGCGGTCCTGAACGCGCTCGAGGACCACGTCGTGTCCGTCGCGTGAAATATCGAAATCGAGGATATCGAAATCCGGCGCGAAGTTCGTCAGTTGCCGCTCGGCGCCGGATTTTAGATCAATGAGCCAGAGATTTTTGTGCTGAATTTCTCCGCGCAGGACCACAATGGCGGGGTCCCGGCGGAAAAACGCCAAGTGTCGCGTGCCCCGACTCAGCGCAACTGCCGGCAGCGAATGGGGCGTGCCATCCGCGTTCGTGGCTTTCAGGGAGAATTGTGTCCCGATATCGGGCCCCGAATACAGAACCATGCCGCCGTCCGGCTCCCATGCCGGGCTGAGCGAATACTCCGCCACCAGCGATGTGGGCCGTCCGTTCCCGAGAGGCACGCGGAAAAGATGAGGCACGCCGTTTTCGTTGGCGGCCGTTGTGATGGACTGCCCATCGGGCGCCCAGGCGGGAGCCCCTTGCAACGCCAGCGAATCGGTCAGAATTCTGGCGTTCGTGCCGTCGGCACGCATCACGTAAAGTAGATCGCGTCCTTGTTGCTGAACGGAAAAGGCCACGTAGGCTCCATCCGGCGAAACGGCGGGGCCGCCGATCATTCGCGCTCCCTGCCCGCTCCATAGTTGCGTCTCGGCGCCGTTCGCCAGCTTCCAGACGCTATCCCCCGTTCCCGTCGCTGAAACGTAGACAAGATAGTCCGGACCTATCCGGGGGGAAAGGCCAGCGTCCGTGCTCAAGGAGATTCGACTGACACCTGTGGCATGTTCGAAGGAATTCCCAAGGCGCATTCGCCACAAGCTTCTTTTGGGATGCGCCAGCGTCAGCACCAAATGCCGGCCATCAGCGCTCGCGGAAACCGACGTGTAGCGCTCCGGCTCGGCGGTGAGCCGATGCGGAATCCGATGTTCGACGTCCATGCTGTAGAGCCAGGGTCCTGCATTGTCCGCGTCGGTCGCGAGATACACAAGCGTTCGCTCATCGAGGAATGTGGGATAGCCTATGCGCCCGGGGCGGGGCGTGATGCGCTCCGGTCTTCCGCCGGCGGCGCCGATGCGCCAGACGTTCAACTGATCCGGCAAGGCGCCATGCACAAAATAAATGAACTTCGAGTCGGGCGCCCACAAAGGGAAATGGCAGTGCGATCCCGCGGGTCCTTGGAAAATCAACCGCCCTGCCGAGGACGAAGCGCCGTCAGAAACAAACAGCGGATCGCCCGGTCCAGTGGTGTGATACGCGATGAGCGAACCGTCGCTCGACCAGTCCAGCTCTGCCGCCTCCTCCAGGTATGGCCTTGCTGCGCCGCCAAGAGTTGGCACTGCCCAGACGCCAATGTGCGGTTCCTTCAGGTCGCCGCGCTTGCGAACCCAGAACGTGACCAAAGACCCATCCGGCGAAAATCCCAGTGTTCGCACGGAGGGATTCAGCAATTCCGGCTCACTGCCCTTCGTAAGGTTGTGAAACTGTCCCGAGCCGGCCTGCGACACCCACACGTCCATGGGACCGTCACGGTCGGAGAGAAACGCCACAAAATGACCGTCTCGCGAGATGGCCGCCGCTTCGGCCACCCCATCGAAATCGGTAAGTGCCTGGAACCTGGCCCCTTTGAGCGGATTTCGCCAGAAGTAATCCCGATGCTGCGCCCCCCAAACCGCGGCCAGCGCCAGAACGACAAGGATGCCACTTGCCACCCACGCGCCCGCCAGCTTGGTCCGAGAAATAATTTTCTGTGCCGGTAACTTGCTGGCCTCGGCGCTTGCCGCCGCGTCTTCCCCGTTATTCTGTGCCGCTTGCGGATGGCGGCTTCGCACCCAGGCATCCAACTCTGCCCTGTAGGCATAGACGGACCCTGCCCTGTCATGCAGGTGCCGGTGCACCGGCATTCCTTCCCGCCTTTCCCACCGCTGTACGGTTGTAACGTCGCGGTTCAAATAGGCCGCGATTTCCTTCCAAGAGTCCAATCGATCTTCTGGGGTTTTGGGGGGCGGCGGGCCGCCTCGGGTTGGTTCAGCCACAACTTTCCTGCTCGGTGGGACTCGGCTAACTCGAAGTGCCGGCATTGTAACGCCAAGTAACATCCGCGTCAAAGAACGGCATTTGACGGCAGCGAACCCGATTCTGCCCTTTGCCGTTTGACGCCACTCTCGATTCAGCTCATGTTCGGTGCGCAAGTCTCAAAAAAATAGGAGGTGGGTCAATGAAATCAGGATCGAACACTTTTTGGATGGCCGGCCGGGTGCTTTTTCTCTTGCTCGTCGTGGCCGGAGTCGTCATGTCGCAAGAGCCGTATCGGCCTCCCAGGCATTTCAGCGGTGTGATTAACGACTACACTCCTTCCAACACCATGCCCCCAGGGCCTTGGGAGGTTCGAGGAACCTGGAGCCTTACGCTGGATCGCGACGGCGACAAGGCCAGTTTCTCCGCGGCTCTCACCATGGAACAGTCCGCAGCCGATCCTCGCATGCAGCACACTCACCACATCACAATCGAACAAGGCGCCGTAACGCCCCTGCCAAATGGCGGCTTCGAAGTGGATGGAATTCCCACACTCACCAAAGACGGCGGCCCGGCTCCCCTTCAACCCGCTACTCTACACATCCAGATTACCGGCGGAACGCTCGTCGAGCATTCCAATATCACTTTGCAATTCGATGTGGTCTCCGGAGGTCCGACGATTCACTTTGGTCCGCAAATGCTTCACGGCGTTGTTCGCAAATCCAGTTAGCTGCTGCTGACGGGATTCGATTGGGCGGCCGCGGAGACTTTTAGGTCCTCCCACTCAACCTCCGCGTGCCGCCCTGGTTCGGGTTACGGGCGGCTCCCCCGCGCATGCGCGCTAGACGCCGCGTCATTGACCGGGCGCTTCTGATCCTGAAGCCGCTCTGCCGATACACTTTGTCCGGACCGAATCCACTCTTGAGCCGCCTCTCGCTCTTCCTCCGGCCGGCTCATGACGAACGCGCTCACAACCTGCTCGCGCTTCAGCCACCATACGCTGAAACTCGGTGAATGCATGTCGCCTCGCGTGACCACCTGCGTTGCGCCGCTCGCGTCGCCCCACAATTCATACGACAGATCGAAAACGTCTGAGAAGAAGTAGGGCACATGCGCGAATGGCTTTCGGTCCCCGGTGACCCTTGCAGACCAGTGCTGCCCCTGCGACACCGCGTTGTCCCAGTGCTCCACGCGCCGCCGCTTCCCAAATATCGTATCCGTGTAATTTGCCACGTCGCCCGCCGCCGAAATTCCCGGGTGCGACGTTGCCAGGAATTCGTCGACAACGATTCCATTCTCCACCGCCAGTCCTGCTCGCCCCGCCAGGTCCGTTACCGGCACGACCCCAATCCCCGCCACCACCATGTCGCAGCCCAGCGGCTCGCCCCCGCCAAGTACAACCGCCGCGACCCGTTCCTTCCCGCGAATCTCCGCGACCCGCTGCTGCTTGCGGATGCGCACCCCTCGCGCCGCGTAGTACCGCTCGAAAAATGCGGACATCTCCGGCGTAAACACACGGCTCCAGACGCGATCCTCCTGAATCACCATTGTCGTCTCGATTTTCTGCTGCGCCAGCACGGAAGCCACTTCCATCCCAATGAATCCGCCGCCAATCACCACTGCCTGCTTTGCCGTTGACGCCGCCTCCCGAATCGCGCGCGAATCATCCATCGACCGCAAGTAAAATATGTTCGCCAGCTCCCCGCCCGGGCAATCGAGCTTGCGGGCGCGCGCCCCGGTGGCAATCAGCAACTCCTCGAACGCGAACGTCTCTCCCGAGTTCGTCCGCAGCCGTTTGCCCGCTGCGTCAATGCTCTCTGCCACCGTTCGCAGCCGCACCTCGATCCCTCTCTCTGCGTACCACTCCGGCTTGTTGATTAGAATTCCCGCCTCGTTCTCTTTGCCCGCAAGAAATCCCTTCGAAAGCGGCGGCCGCTCATACGGCAACGCATCATCGGAAGACACGATGCACAGCTCGCCGCTTTTCAGCCCTCGCTCCGCCAGTTCCTTCGCCGCGTAGCCTGCCGCCATTCCGCCACCCAAAATCACGTATTTGCTTCCAGCCATCGCTTGTATCCTTTCAGCCGGACTGGCTCCCCGCCGCCGAAACCGGCTGCTTTAGCGTGCTCTCATAATCCGCCACGAATTGCCGGATGCCTTTCTCCGTGAGTTCGTGACGAATGTCAAAGCTCTCCCAATCAGCATTCAAATGGATCGGCTTGTACGCGATGGGAGCCAGCGGCTGACCTGTTTTGTTCTTGCCCTGGTAAACGAAGCTCTCGCCCGGCGCCGCAAACGATTTCTCCGCCCACTCCTGCCAAACCTTCGCGGGTGCCGTCACCAGTTCGCAGCCGAGCGAAAACGCCCCGAGTAAGTGATTCAGGTGCCGGATGCTCGCCGCCAGCACCTGCACGTGTCCGTCTCCCTCCGCGTACATCCGCCGGATATTCTTCACCAGGTCCATTCCGTCTTCGCCGCGGTCATCCAGTCGTCCCAGGAATGGCGAGACATAGACCGGCGATTTCGCGCCCTTGGTTGCTGCGTAAACCGCCGCCGCTTGCTCCTGGGCAAAGCACAGCGTCATATTCACGCGAATCCCTTCGCGCACGGATATCTGCGCGGCCCGTAATCCCTCATGCGTGCACGGATACTTTATGTATGCGTTCGCGGCCCACGAAAACATCTCGCGGCCCTGCTCTAGCATCTCCTCCGCTTTCGTGCCGAGATCCGCGAACACTTCAATCGAAACTCCCGCGTCGCCCACAAGAGGAGCAATCTCCTGCACGATTTGCTTGTACGCATCACGTTCTTCCGCCGATGTAAAGCGCTTGCCCGCTGCCATCCGTTTCCGCACTTCCGGATTTTTCGCGATCAGCGTTGGATTCGTCGTTTGCCCGTCAAGGTAGCCGGCGAGCGATTTGATCCGTCGCGTCTCCTCGGGATCTCCGCCATCCAACAGAATCTTTGCTTTTGTCTTGCGCTCCTCTTTATCCATGGCTGGCTCATCCTTTCGCGAGGCTGTGCGCGAGCCATGCGGTTCTGATTCCGTTACCTATCGGCTGCCGCTTCGGACAAGAAGCGCCGCGCCGCCCTGCACCTGGTCCCTTTTTCCGCCACATCGCTGCGCGCGCCTCCCGGAAACCCCGGAGCGTCCCTATCGCACACGGATTGGATGCTCCTAAGGAGAGTTTTTCCCCGGCAAATGGATACACTCGGCCGGACACCCCCGCCTGAGCTTTCGCGTGCGGATAGTTCGTGGCGCCCGCCGCACTCTGCGAGAGAGCGTTCCCTCGCTCTCATTTTAAGGAGTGATTACAATTTGAAGGGGCCCATCGGCCTCTCGGCTGAAAAGCATTGGTCCTGCCGCCATTCGCCTTATACCGGGATTGGATCACCCGCCATTGCAGTTTCGTCATCTCGCAGGATCACCCCGCGCGCCTTCAGTCTCGCGATCTCGGCGGTGTCCATTCTTAGCACTTTCTGTAGCACCGTCTCCGTATCCTGCCCCAGCAGCGGCGCGCCCGTCGAAGGCCCTCCCGGCGTCTCGGACATCTTCACCGGGGAGCCTGTGGCGCGATACCGCCCCGCCGTCGAGTGCTCGATCCAAGGAAACATCTGCCGGAAGGCCGCTTGCGGATGCTCAACCACCTCATCGAAGTCATAGATGAGCGAGCAGGGAATGCCCGCCGCGCGCAGCACGCGAGTCCACTCCTCTGCCGTTCGCGCTCGAAAAATCTCGCCAAGTTTGCTCTCCAGCGCCTGGCGATTCTCGATTCGCAGCGCGTTCGTCGCATACTGCGGATGCCTGGTCAATTCGCTGTGTCCAATAGCCTCGCAAAACTCCGCCCAGAGCTTCTCGCTGCCGACCGCAATCGAAAACACGCGGTCGCTCGCCGTATACACCCGATACGGCACGACTGTCGGAAAGGCTGTGCCCATAGGCTTCGGCTTCCGCTGTGAACCGAGATAGGACATATAGTTCGAGCTCATTGCCGAAATCATGCTGTCAAACATGGACACGTCAACGTGCTGGCCGTGCCCCGTGCGATGCCGGTATTCGAGCGCCAGCAGAATCCCGATGACTGCGAAGAGCCCTGCGTTGATATCCGCCACCGCGTAGCCGCTCCGCACCTGCTCGCCCGCCTCCGTTCCGGTAATGCTCATGAACCCGCTCGAGCACTCCACGATCAGGTCCATCGCTGCTTCTTCGCGCGACGGGCCATTCTGGCCATAGCCCGAAATCGAGCAATAAATCAGCCGCGGGTTCCGCTCCCGCAGGGCCACATATCCCAGCCCGAAGCGCTCCATCGTCCCCGGCCGGAAATTCTCCACCACCAAATCCATTTCCGCCGCGAGCCTCCGGCAAAGTTCCGCTCCTTCCGGCTGCTTGAGATCAATCGAAAGGCCCCGCTTTCCGCGGTTCAATCCCAGGAAAAACGACGACACGCCTCCCGCGAACGGCGGGCCCCATCCGCGGCTCAATTCTCCGTGTGGAGGTTCGACCTTGTAAATCTCGGCACCATAGTCTGCCAGCAGCAAAGTGCAATACGGCCCGGCCAGCGCATGCGAAAAATCCAGCACGCGGAACCCCTCAAGCGCCTGCTTGCGATTCGATTGTCCATCCTGTGATTCAGCCGAGTTTCCTGCCGTCATTCGTTTGTTTCTCTCCCCCGATGAAATCGGCCTTCCGGGCTGGCGGTTGCGGTTCAGCCCTGGTCTCGAATTGCTCATTAACCGAACCCAGCGTATATTGTCCCGCGGCTGATGCAATGGAGAAATTTTTCGCGCTCTCCGCGAAACCTCCAGGAGGACTCATGGCCAGGGTTTGTTTTTCTCTGCTCGCGCTGCTCCTGCTTGCGGCAATGCCGTCGTCCGCTCAGGCGCCCAGCCTCTCGGATGTGTACGCGCAGATTCGCGCCGAGGAAACCAACAACTCCAAGATCATGTGGCTGATTCACGAGATCTCGGACGTTTACGGCCCGCGCGTCACCGGCACACCGAGCCTCAAGGCTGCGGACGACTGGGCCGTCAAGACGCTCGCCTCGTGGGGCCTTTCAAACGCTCATCTCGAGCCGTGGACCTTCCAGCCTCCGAGCGCGGCCAAACCCGTTCCCGGCTGGGAGAACATCTCCTTGCTCGCCGAAGCGGAATCGCCGTTCCGGGGTCAGTTGATGGTCAAGCCCCTCGCATGGACTCCCAGCACCAAAGGCGTGGTCACGGCGCACGTCGTTCAGCTTGACCCTCCCGGCCTTGCCCCGCCGTCCGGTCGCGGGTTCAACTTCTTCGGCGGCCCCGCTCCTTCAACGGAACCCAAGTGGGCCGCGCCACCCATGCCCGAAAGGCCCAAACAGGAAGATCCTAAGCAGCCGACGCAAGCCGAACTCGACAGCTATCTCAACTCC
>DASRCZ010000164.1:0-4299 GCA_035652855.1 Candidatus Acidiferrum sp. | reverse complement strand
ATGCGCGATCTTAACGCCGCCGGCTTTGCCGCGGCCACCGGCGTGAATCTGGGCTTTGACCACGACAACATTGGATCGCAGCCGGGCCGCGCCTTCGCGCGCCTCTTCTTTGGTGAATGCGACTTCACCGCGCGGCGTGGTAACGCCGTAGCGCGCAAGAATCGCCTTGGCTTGGTACTCGTGGATCTTCATTTGGAGTCCATTTGGGCGCGCGACCGCGAGCCGGCGCACAAGTGCTAGAATTTGAGTCTTTGCAAAACATAAGAGTGTACTCGGAACGCGGAAGCGGAGCAAGGTCGCGCGGAGCACGGTGAAAACCGAGGATGATCAATCTGATCGATCAATTGGAGGCGGGGCGCGCCCTGACACGGGCGGAAGCCGAGGCATTGATGCAGGAATTGCTGAGCGGCGCGGTACCCACTGCGGACATCGTGCGGATGCTCGAAGCAATGAACCGTCGCGCCGTGCAAGCCTGCGAACTAGCAGGATTTGCGCATGTGATGCGCGCGCACGCCGCGCCGGTATTCCCGAATGGAGACGCCGCATCGCTGGGCCTGGTGGATACCTGCGGCACGGGCGGAAAAGCGGCCAGCACCTTCAACATCTCAACCGCGGCGGCGATTGTGGCATCGGCCGCCGGCGCGCGTGTGGCAAAGCACGGCAATCGCGGCATGAGCTCGCGCAGCGGGTCGGCGGATGTGCTGGAAGCGCTTGGCGTGAGGATTGATTTGCCGCTTGAGCGATTTGGCGCAGCCATTCGCGAAATCGGGATTGGGTTCTTGTTCGCGCAAGTGGCGCACACTTCGATGAAGCATGCGGCCCCGGCGCGGAAACAAGTTGGTGTCCGCACAGTTTTCAATTTGCTCGGGCCGCTGACGAACCCGGCGGGTGCCGCGTTCCAGGTGGTGGGTGTGCCCTCAGCGGAGCTGATTGACTTGCTGGCAGGCGCTCTGGCGGAACTCGGGACGGAATGCGCTCTGGTGGTTCAAGGGGAAGGAGGGCTGGATGAGATTTCACTAGCGGGTGAGACGCTGGCCGCCGAAGTGCGGAACGGGAGGATAAAGCGATTCACGTTGTCGCCCGAGGAGTTCGGCGTCGAGCGCGCACCACTGGAAGCGGTGCGCGGCGGGACGCCGGGAGAAAATGCCGGACGCATCCGGCGCGTGCTCGAGGGAGAGCCTGGACCTGCAAGGGATATCGTGGCAATAAACGCGGCAGCGGCGCTCGTGGCATGCCAGGCCGCAGAAGACTTTCGCGAAGGGGCGCGTATGGCTGCGCGAGTGATTGCGGACGGCAGCGCCGCCGAGAAGTTGCGTGCGCTGATAGAATTCACGCACCGTTGAGCGAAGGTTCGGATACATGGCCATAGTAAGACGCGGTTACCGGCGCGGAAGGGTCACGCCCGCCCGGCTCTTTGCGCCGCGCCGTGTTGCGCTAATCGGGAAACAGATTCCCGCGCGGAGAACGCAGAAGGAATGGACAGGTCTGGAATGGGGATGAGCGCTATGTCCGAGCAAGGTGGTTGCGGCGGTGGCCCGCGGGTCGTTCGGGAAAGGGACTTGAAACAGAAACGAGCGATGCTCGTGTTGGGCATTGCGGTGTGCTGCTGGGCGGCTGCGCGCCTTGAAGCTACAACCACCCGTGCCGCGGAGAAAGCGCCGCCTTCGCCAGAGCAAATCGTGCAACAGGTGCGGGAGTACCGCCTGCAGAACGAGAATCGCATCATGCGGGAGCTGACGGAGCTGCTGGCGATTCCGAACGTGGCGAGCGATACGGAAAATATTCAGAAAAATGCCGAGCACTTGGTCGAAATGCTGGAGGCTCGCGGAATCGCAACGCATCTCTTTCCGATTTCGGGACGCGGGCCCGTGGTTTTTGGCAAACTCGAAGTGCCCGACGCCAAGCGCACAGTAATTTTTTACGCGCACTATGACGGTCAGCCGGTGGACGCCGCAGCCTGGACGGACGGAAAGCCCTTTGAGCCCGCGCTGCGGAGCGGCGCGATCGAAGCGGGCGGCAAGCGGATCGATTTCCCGGCTCCGGATGCTCGTGGCGTGGCGATTTATCAGGACGACTGGCGAATTTATGCGCGGTCAGCCTCGGATGATAAATCTCCGATTGTTGCTATTCTCTCGGCGCTCGACGCGTTGCGCGCGAACCATATTCCGCTGGGCGTGAATCTGAAATTCATCCTGGAAGGCGAAGAAGAAGCCGGCTCGCCGCATCTGCAACAGGCGCTTGAACTGCACAAGAATTTGCTGGACGCGGATTTGCTGATTACATGCGACGGTCCGGTGCATCCATCCGGACGGCCGCTGATTTTCTTCGGGGCGCGCGGCGATATCGGGCTTGAGGTGACGGTGTATGGGCCGGTGCGCGCGCTGCACAGCGGGCACTACGGAAACTGGGCGCCAAATCCGGCCATGGAACTGGCCCACTTACTCGGAGCCATGAAGAACGAAGACGGACGCGTGCTCATCAACGGCTACTACGATGACGTGACGCCGCTGAACGAATCGGAAAAACGAGCGCTGGAGGCCATGCCCGCGAACGACACAGAACTTGAAAAAGAACTGGGCATCGCAAAGCCGGAGGGCGGAGGAACGAAGCTGACCGAGCTGCTGATGGAGCCGTCGTTGAATATTCGCGGGCTTCGGAGCGCGTACGTTGGCGCGCAGGCGCAGAACATCGTGCCAGACACGGCGGAAGCCTCGCTCGACGCCCGGCTGGTGAAAGGCGAAGATCCGAAGGCGAAATTCGACCAGATCAAGGCGTTCATCGAGAGGCGCGGGTTTTATGTGATTGACCGCGAACCGACGATGGAGGAGCGGCGCAGATATGCGAAGATCGCGAAAGTGGTGGACGAAGGCGGGTACCGCGCGTCGCGAACATCCATGGAGTTGCCGGTTTCCCAGGCGCTCATCAAAGTAATGCAGGACGCCACCGGAGGAAAGATCGTGGTAGCGCCGCAGCTCGGCGGAAGCGTGCCGATGTACATTTTCGAGGATTTGGGGTTGCCATGGATTGGCGTGCCGATCGTGAATTACGACAACCACCAGCACAGCTCGGACGAGAATTTACGGCTGGGCAATTTGTGGCAAGGGATCGAAACGTACGGCGCTATTCTGGCCGGATTGAACTGGTGAAAAGAGATTCCAACCCAGGCAGTCTGGTTCTAGTTCTAAGGCAGCGAGAGATTTCCCGAGTACTGCTACAGCGATAGAAAGTTACGGAGGAGTTGTTTTCCGGGCTGGGTTAGCACCGATTCGGGGTGGAACTGAACGCCTTCGAGTCTATAGCGGCGGTGGCGAAAACCCATGATGATGCCGTCGTCCGTCTCCGCACTGATGGCGAGTTCGCGTGGAAGGGTTTTTCGCTCCACGATCAGCGAATGGTAGCGCGTGGCAACGAAGGGGTCATCAAGGCCGCGGAAGATGGTTTTGCCATCGTGGCGGATTTTGCTGGTCTTGCCGTGGAAGAGCTTCGGCGCGCGAATGATTCTGCCACCGAAAGCCGCTCCAATGGCCTGATGCCCAAGGCACACGCCTAAAATCGGGAACTTGCCGGCGAGGCGCCGCACCAGCTCGACGGAGATGCCGGCTTCCTGCGGGGTGCAAGGGCCGGGCGAGATAACGATGCGTTCGGGCTTGCGGCGAATGATTTCGTCAACGGAGATTTTGTCGTTGCGGTGCACCTCCAGCGTGCAGCCAAGTTCGCCAAGATACTGCGCGAGATTGTAAGTAAAGGAATCGTAGTTATCGAGCAGGAGAATCATCGGCGATTCCTTGCGTGGCTGCGGCGCGACGAGCGAGGCGCCTTGGCGTGTGCGGCGGCAAGTGCGGTGAAAAGAGCACGCGACTTATTGACGCTTTCCTGATATTCGCCCTCGGGCGTGGAGTCCGCAACAATTCCACCGCCGGCTTGCACGTAGGCCACGCCATCCTTGACGACCATGGTCCGAAGCGCGATACAGGAATCGAGATTGCCCGCGAAATCCAGATAAAGCACTCCGCCGGAGTAAATGCCGCGACGCGTTTTCTCGAGCTCTTCGATGATTTCCATCGCGCGAACCTTGGGCGCGCCGGAAACCGTACCGGCCGGAAAACAGGCCATAAGGGCATCGAAGCAATCCACATCCTCGCGCAAACGGCCGCGCAAACTCGAGACCATATGCATCACGTGGGAGTAGCGTTCGACGGCCATGAGCTTATCCACCCGGACGCTGCCGTACTCGCAGACACGCCCAAGATCGTTGCGGCCGAGATCCACGAGCATAATATGCTCGGCGCGTTCCTTTTC
>DASRCZ010000163.1:0-12755 GCA_035652855.1 Candidatus Acidiferrum sp. | reverse complement strand
CGTCGTTGCCGAAGCGCGCGAAGCCGATTCCAAACGAAAGGCAGCCATCGCATCGGCGGTCCGCGACAACGTCACACAAGGGCTTGGCCTGCCTCCCGACCAGGTCGAGCTTGTCCCGCCCGGCAGCATTCCCAAGACCTCCAGCGGCAAACTCCGCCGCGAAGAGACCAAGCAGCTCTTTCTGGCGGGCAAGCTCTCCGCCGCCAAGCCTCCGGTCTGGATGCAAATCGCGAGGCTCGGAGCGAGCGCCGCGACCAAGGGCTTCGGCCGTGCCGTTCTCTCGGCTGTCAGAGGAGCGGCCCGCCTTGCCTACGGCGTCTATTTCCTGATTGTCTTTGTGCTCTGGATTGTCCCCACCTGGGCGGTCGTGCAGCTTTTTCGCGATCATCGCGCGGCAGGGAGCTTCACTTCGCGGGCGCTCAAAGTGTTGTTCGCGCTTGCCGGCATTCGCGTCGAAGTTCTTGGCAAGGAACACATGAATACGCCCGGCGCAAAAATCTACGCTTCCAATCATGGCAGCTATTTCGACGTGCTTCCGCTCATGCTCGGTCTCGGCGTCCCGTACCGCTTTGTCGCCAAGAGCGAAGTGCATCGCATGCCGTTCATCGGAACCTTTCTCCGCCGCATGGGGCATCTCTCCTTCAACCGCAGCGATTCCGCCGCGCGCCTCCAGCAGGCCGGAGAAATCGAGGATTATCTCCGCCGCGGCGAATCCGTTTTTGTTTTCCCGGAGGGCACGTTCACGCCGGAAGATGGCGTTCGTCCCTTTCAGCTCGGCGCCTTCCGCGCTTCGGTGGATACCGGGGCTCCCATCATCCCCGTGTCGCTCGAGGGCTCGCGCCGCGTCCTGCGCGACGCGACGTATCTCCCCCGGTTCAGCCACATCCGCATCACTCTCTCTCCACCCATTTTTCCCCGCGTCGCAAGCGACGATCCGAATGCCTGGCAGGAAGTCATCCGCCTGCGCGACACCGCCCGCGAGGAGATCGCCCGCTTCTGCGGTGAGCCGATTCTCTAGTCCACCCCTCGCAAATTCTGGCGAGGGCTCTCCGTCGAAGCGTTGACCTTTCTCGGTGCTTCTCGGCCTTATTCCCTCCTTGCGCCGCTTACAACTTTGCGCCGTCCTCCTGCATCTGTAACAGTAACCAAAAACACTGGAAATCGCGGCACGCCTTCCTGCCTGGGGCGGCCGCAAACCGCGCAGCCGCGCCAATACCTGCTGGCTTGCGCAAAACTCATGTGGAGGCTCTATGAAATGGAAGGTCGTGGTGTCCTTATTCGCGGTTCTCTCGTTTTGCGGTGTTGCCGCGCAGGCACAGGATGTTCCGAAAGTAGATATCTTCGCCGGTTACTCGTATTTCCGCGCCAACCCCGCCACGTCCGGCGTCGACAGCTTTAGCTTGAATGGCGGAAGCGGATCGGTGGCCTACAACGCGACGAGCTGGCTCAGCGGCGTGGCCGATTTCGGCGGATACACCAGCAACAACGTTCTGGGCACCCACACGGGTGGCACGCTCTCGACGTATCTGTTTGGGCCCCGCGTGTCCATTCGCAAATCCAGCCGCGTGACGCCGTTCGGCCAAGTGCTTTTCGGAACCGCGCACATCGGCTCGACGATTTTCGGCGTCAGCAATTCAGCGAACGCCTTTGCGATGACGGTGGGCGGCGGGTTTGACGTCAACCTCAGCCATCACTTTGCCGTGCGGCCGGCTCAGGTGGATTATCTCCTGACCCGTTTCGACGAGTCCGCCAACAACGCGCGCTCGCAAAACAATCTGCGCGTTTCGACGGGCATCGTTTTTCGCTTCTGACGCACTGGCATCAAAGCGCTCGCCGCGACTCTCGCGTTGCCGCTCGCAAGGAGCCGCAAAAGCAGCGGCCGCGCGGGGCGCGGCACAGGTTCTTTGAACATGACGCAATTTCCTAGCAGCAATTGTTCAGTTTTTCATGGGCGGCGCGCAGACTGCTCCGCCGCTCACGAAAGTTGGTTGCATGGTGCAGGCAGAAGGGCCGCGTCTCAGGCAGGGCGCGGCCCCGCACCATTTGCGCTTTCCCCTCACTGCCCGAGCGTGTAGATTACCGTAATCGTGGTGTCCACTTGCACGGGCTGCCCATTCAGCACCGTCGGCCGATACCTCCATTGCCGCACGGCCTCCAGCGCCGATTGCCGGAAAAGCGCATCTCCGCTCATCACCTCCAGGGACTGGATGGTGCCGTCCGTGGCGATGATGGCGTGCAACTCCACTCGGCCTTCCCTGCGCGTCTGCCGCGCCAGCGGCGGATAGTCCGGCTGCACCCGCCGTATCAGCAGCGCCGGATCAAGATGCGTCATATGCACGATCTTCGGCGTTTCGGCAGGCGGCATCGCCGGGCTTGACGCGCTGCTCGGAATCGAGATGCATGGGTTGCAGGCGACACTGCCTTCGATCGGCAGTCCTGGAATGGATTCGCGCGGATTTCCTGGCTCCGGCGCCGGCTCGGAATTTCGCACAGGCGCATTCGGCGTGGAAAAATTCAGGCGGAAATGCTCGAAAAGGCGGCTTTGTCGCGGTTGCCGCCGCGGCGTCCTGTCCTCCGAGCTACCCGCAAAGCGATAGACCGGTGTCGGAACAAAATCCGGCCTCGCCATCAGCGCTGGCTTCGCAAACAGCGGCGCGATCGCCACGGCCACCAGGAGCACACTCTGCGCCGCCACCGATAGCGCCAATGCGCGTCGCTTGATTTTCCGTTGCCGCGCCCTCTGCTCCGCGTCGCCATCCACAAAGCAGCCTTGCAGCGCACCAAAGTCTTCTCGTTTCCGTTCTTCTCCGGACATCACACACCTCCGCGAAGCCTCTGCGAACCTTCTGAATTTGCGGCGCAGGCTTCCTGGGTTGCTCGACAGATTGCAGGAAGCCGGCGCCGCGCTCGCAGGGATGTGAGGTTGCGCGCGTCCTCATTGCGTTGGACACCGCCGCGGCCGCCAGGTTCCCTCGCCGCCCGGCAATGGTTGCTGGCGAGCACGGCGCCACTTGCACCATTCCCGGTGCGCCAGCAGCTACTTATCTCCTTTGCACCGCCAGCCCACCGTCGCGCATCTGATGCGCTAAAGGACGTGGATCTTTAGGGAGGCATGGGCCATGGACCGGATCGACAGGCACTATCCAGAAACAGTTGGGATGCGCCGCACCGGGTGGGCCGCTCTGGACCGCGATCCGCAGTTGGATAAAATCGAGTTCGTCTGTCCTCACTGCGGCGAACGCGACACCAAAAACGCCCGCCGCGAACGCACGCACTATCATTTCACCGATGGCTTCTTGCAGGACCTGCAGGGCGAAGTCACGCAGTGTCACGCTTGCAAGCAGTGGCTGCGCGTCGTTCCAATCGTGCTGTTGCACGACCAGGATGAAACTCGCCGCTTCGCGGCGGTTTTTTCCGGCGAGCTCGCGGAATCCGCGACTTCCGCACGCTGACTCTTGTCTCGCCAGACTGTTCCCGCGGAGCCTCGCTCTATTCGCAGGTTCAGGCCAGCTTCAAGACACTGCCGCCCGTCTGCGCTGGACTGCTTCGCGGTTCCCTGCTAGTTTCAAGGCGAAAATCTCGAAATAGGGGAAGCTCCGTGTCGGGCATCGAGAAAGTCTCAACCATCACCATCGCTGTCAAGGACGCCAATGAAGCTGAGCGCTGGTTCACCGAAAAGCTTGGCTTTGAAAAGCGGCGTGACCTCGCCGGCCCAGGGATTCGCTGGCTTACCGTCGCTCCAAAAGCTCAGAAGGAAGTGCAGTTCTTGCTCGCAACCTGGTTCCCGGACCTCATCGGGAAAAATGCCACTTGCGTGGTCGACACGCAGGACTGCCGCAAGACCTACGAAGAGCTAAAGCAACGCGGTGTGATTTTCAGACAGGAGCCCAAAGACAGGCCCTACGGAATCGAAGCCGTCTTTGTGGATCTGTACGGCAACCCCTACGCCCTCGTCCAGCATAAGCCTGTCTGAACCTTCCCCCTTGACAAAAAATGCGGCAAATCCTGCAAAACGGCGCAGACCGTCTCGTCTGCGCCGCTCCAGCACCACCCATCTGTCCTTACCGGTAGTAGCGCCAGCAGTGATACCGCGCATCCCAGAAGCGGTGCCGCACAATCACAACACGCCGCGGCCCGTAGAATCCCGGTCCCACATAGACCACGGGCGGCGCGTAGAATCCGCCGCGCACGACAACCCGCGTTACCGGCCTGTCGCAGAAATATGCCGGATGCGCCGCGGCGCTTGCGGATCCCAAGGTCGCCAAGAAGCCGCCCAGTACGACGCCGGCCAGCACCAATTTCCCCGTCATGTTGCCGATTGCGGATTTCAAAAGATGCAGTTTCATCGCATCCTCCTCGAAACCACCTTGCATCTCTGAAAACACCTCAGCGCCTAAAATGTCGCGCCCCGCAAACACCCTCCTTTTTGCCTCTTTTTTCGCGCCCCTAGCCAGCGCGCGGGTCAGTACGTCTGCAGGAAATCGTCCACCTGCATGTGGTATTTCTCGAGCCCCGTTCGAATCTGATTAAACGCGTCGTCGACGGTGTCCGCGAATTTCAGCAACTTGAATTCTTCCGCGCTGATCATCCCCCAGCGCACCATGGCCTTCAAATTCAGCACTTCGTCCCAATACTTGTGCCCGTAAATCAGGATCAAATTATGTTTCGGCAGCTTGCCCGTTTGCCGCAGGGTCATCATCTCCCAGAATTCATCCATCGTCCCGAACCCGCCTGGAAACACAATCAGCGCCTTGGCGATCTGCGCGAACCAGAGCTTGCGCATGAAAAAATAGTGGAAATTGAAGCTCAGCTCCGGACTGATATAGGGGTTGGCAAACTGCTCGTGCGGCAGCTCGATCGAAAGCCCTATGGATTTTCCGCCTGCCTCGTACGCTCCGCGGTTCGCCGCCTCCATGATTCCCGGCCCGCCGCCCGAGCAAATCACAAACCGCCGCGGCCGCGGCCCCAGCGTGCTTGCCCACGCGGTGATCCTCTTCGAAAGCTCGCGCGCCTCCTCGTAATACCGCGCCATTTCCACCGCGCTCTTCGCCTGCCGCACCGCCGCGCGATGAATCGCCAAGTCCGTCTTCGAGAGCCGCTTCGTCTTGGCCTTCTTCAGCCGCTCGAGTCTGGCTATTGCCACATCTCGCGGGCCGATCCGCGCCGAACCGAACATCACGATGGTGTCTCCGATGCCTTGCTTCTTCAGTTGCACCAGCGGATGCAAATATTCCGCCAGAATCCGCAGCGGCCGCGCCGGCGTGCTCTCCAGAAAAGCGGCGTCCTCGTGCGGCGCTTTCGGCGCGTGCTGCGGTTTCAGTTTCCCGTTGCGTCCCGTCTCCGACATGCGCGGCTCCCAGAATGCGAACCTCCATTCTAGGGATGCCCCTTTCGCGCCAGCAACTCCGCCCCCTCAAAGTGCGTCGAATCTTATACGCTGTCTCTCGCTTCGTTAGCCTGTAACGAAGCGAAGCCGTCGGGTGCCCGGCTCGTTTCTGGCCGCGCGGAGGAACCATGAAGCGTTATGTCGAGGCCGCCTTCTTCAGTTTTCTGCTTGCCCTTTTCGCAAATCCCGCCGCCCGCCCCCAGGCCAGTGCAGGCCCTCTTGCACCCGTTCCCGGCACTCCCATCCAGCAAGCTCCACCGCAAACCAAATTGCAAATTCAGGTTTCGCTGGTGAATACGCCGGTCACCGTGCGCAATTCCAAGGGCGAGATGGTCCACGATCTCGACGAGTCTGATTTCCGCATCACCGATAACGGCATCCCGCAAAAAATAGTTCACTTCGATCTCGGCGGCGATCCCATCTCTCTGGTCGTCTTGGTTGAAACCAGCTCGCATATCGCTCCACTGCTCCCGCAGCTTCGCAAGACCGGCATCCTTCTCACGCAAACCGTCATGGGCCCCACTGGCGAAGGCGCCATCATCAGTTTCAACGACGAAATCAATAAAATTCAGGACTTCACCACCAGCGCCGACACCATCGAGCAACAGATGGCTCACCTCCAGGCCGGCACTTCCGGCCTGCGCCTCTATGACGCCATGGCCGCCGGTATCGAAATGCTCACCAGCCGACGGCAGGCCACGGCCGATGCCTCCGGCCGCCGCCGGGTCATGCTCATCCTTTCTGAAACCGCCGACCGCGGCAGCCAGGCCAAGTTCGGCGAAGTTCTCCGCGCGGCGCAACTCGCCAATGTCACCATCTATAGCGTGGGCCTCTCCACAACACGCGCCGACCTCGAAGCCCCGCCCGAAACCATACAGCCGCAAATTACTCCGCCCGGCACCATCAGCGGCGTTCCGTTTCCCGGCTCGGCTCCCACTCCGGAAAACATGGGCGCGCGCTACGGCTACGGCAATCTCATGAACGCGGTCGTCTGGGCCGTCACCCACGTCAATGACAAGCTGAAGGCCACCCCCTTGCAGATCGCCACTGCGGGCACCGGTGGCGCCAATATCTCGACCTACAAGGACCGCTCCATCGAGAGCGCCATAGACGAAATCGGCGGCGAGCTCCACTCCCAATACACGGTGAGCTACAAGCCAACAGACCTCAACGCTACCGGATTCCATAAGATCGAAGTCACCGTTAACAAGAAAAACCTTAAGGTCCGCGCGCGCCCCGGCTACTACCTCGGCCAATAGCTCTGCGCTCCTTCGTCGCTTTTTTGCTTTGGCTTCAGGCGTTTCGCGCTGAATGTGGCGGGCTTGCGCGAGGCGCTGCGCTTCTTACACTCGCGCCTCTTTGTCAATCGAGGATGAGGCGGCTGCCATCTTGTTCAGCGCGCCGATGACTTTCGCCCGAGCTTCGAACACATAGTGGCTTAATACCCTGGCTGAAGCACAGGACGACTTTCTTTCACAGGGGTTTAAGCTTGCGGTGTGGCGAAAATCGACGGCTTCACGCCACTTGCGTCCAGAATCCCGCTTCGCGCGAAGCCAGCAGCGCGTCCTTCCTGGCATTCCACCGCAAAAAATGGTCCGTCCGCAGGTGTTCGGTGTGATGCTCCCGGCTCTCCCAGACTTCGTGCAGCAAGAATGCATTTGGCGCATCCAACGAACGGAATAGATCGTACCGGATGCACCCTTCTTCTCTTCTTGTCGGTGCAACCAGCGCTCGGAGTTCCGCTTCGAGCAGCAATTCCTGCCCTTCGCGTGCCCGCAAGATCACGACCAAAGTTACCGCCGATTTCGGCAGCTTTCCGGCGCCGCCTTTTGCTTTTCGCGAGGTTTTTCCGCGTCCGGAACCCGGCCTCCTCGCCCTGCTCCCATCCGGTCTCTTCGCTTTGCGCGTCGCCATAGTGGCCGGGATTGTAGGCGCATTATTGCTTCCGCGCAACTCAGTAACAAACCTGTTGGCTCCTGCACTAGGCGGCTCGCTTCCCGCTTACTTCGCTTCCTTCCTCCCGGCGTCCAGGCTGTCGAAATTCATGATCGCGTTTAACACCATTCCATACGTCCCCCGCGTCTCCCCGCGATACACCGGATTAATCGAAAACAGCACCACGTGCCCTTTCCCAGCCGGCACATCCACCACCGCCGGATGCTGCGCAATCTCGTTCCCGCCCTCCACCAATCCCGAAACGAGCAGGTCCTTATTGTCGGCATACCGGAAGATCACGCGCGCCCGCCTTTCCTCTGGAATCACGCGGTAACCGTTCCGTTTCTGTTCATCCGTAACAGGCGGCGCTTCCCAAATCTCCGATTTCGGCTGTTCTGGCGCCGCCTCGTTCACCCGTCCCACGGTGAAGTCGGGATCGTCTATTCCCCCGCGCCCCGTTGGCCGCTCATGCATCTCTTCGCCAAGCCGCCGCCGTCCACGCGTTCCGGCGATGCTCGTCAGCGAAAATACCGGCCCGTTGTCGCAATAGACGGAAACCTTGTCGTCGTAGCCGTACGCAATCGGGCTCGCCCCGTCCACCAGCCGCGCTGCCAGCACCGACCCGACAATCTTCATCTTCTCCCCGCCCCCCGCCGTCACTCCTTCCGCCATTCCCAGGGAGAGCACGAGCCGCGAAGTGTCCGTGGCCGTCAGCAGGAGCCCGCCGCTCTGCACGAATTTCTGCAGCTTCGCCACGCCCTCCCACCCCAGTCCCGGCCGCATATCGTCGGTCCAGTCATTTTTTCCCACCAGATTCGGCGTCTCCGGAGTGTTCTTCCACGGCAGCGGATTGCCCCACTCCGTCGGAATTCCATTCACGACCGCGCTGGCGCTCGAGAAGAATCCCACCGGCGGAAACAGGATGACGTCGTACTTCGCGTTCAGATCGTCCATCTTCGCAATCGCCTGCGTGCTCATGTAATCGTACGGGACGCCGATATTGTCCAGCGCCAGCCGCCACCAGCCCTCCGTCTGCGTGCTCAGCCACGTGTGCACCAGCGCTATCCGCGCCGCTCTCACGGCATGGGTCTTCACGCTCGGCGCGACCCCGAGCGCTACTGCCTGCAATCCCGCTTGGCTCGCCGCGCGGTCCAGTTCCTCTCGGCTGACGCCGCGAATCAAGAACGTCCCGCGGTTGAACTTCGTCCCCGCGCTCTCAAACGGCTCTTCCACCGCTTCGATTGCCGCGTTCTTCAGCTTAAAGCGCAGCGTCGCCAGCGCCGGCTCCGCGTGATTGTTGACCGCAAAGACTATCCCTTCTCCGCTCGCCCCGCCCTTCGGCGCCACGTTCGTAACGCGCTCCATCGCCACGCTAAGCACCTTCGGGTCCGTAACGCGTGCCACTTTAACGTTGAACAATTCTCCGAACGTCCACCCCGTATCATCATAGGGCGTCTTCTGCGGGTCCTCCGGGCTCCAGTACTGGTGATCCAGCAGCGCGTCCGCGATCCGCGAATACGGCTGGTCCATCCGAATGATGTAACTCCCCGGCGGAAATTCCTTCGTCACCGTCGCTGGCTGCTGCTCCTTCTCGCCCTCTTTCCCCTTCGCCGATTTGTCCTTTTTCGCCGGCATCGCCACGCTAAACGCCGTCTTAGCCCGCGAAATCTCCACCGCTTGCTTCCGCATCACTTCGAGCAGTTGCGCTTGCAGCGTCGTCCGCGGGTCGTCCGCCGGCAGCACGTAAGCCGCCGGACCCTCCGCTTCGGGCTTCTGTATCGAGCGCTTCGCCTTCAAGTAGAAATTCTTTAGGAAAAGCCGCTTGTTCTCGTTGAAGTAGTGCAGCGAAGTGAGCAGCCCCGTTTGCTCGTAGTTGTTGTTGTCCCTCTGCGACCACAGGGCCTTCGGCAGCGGCGGATTCTGCCGGTACCACGTCCGTGCGTACTCCTCCGGCTCGAGCGTCCGCTCCTGCGTGTCCGCTCCGCCATTGCCGAATGTCTCGTAGAGCCGGCTGATCCCGTTGTGCATCGCCGCAATGAACATCAGATAGCCCGGCGACCAGGTGTCGAAATCTCCGTGCGCGAAAACGCCCGGCATCCCGAATCTCGTCATGTCCGCCACGTTCCGCGAACCGATCATCTGCCATTCATCCGCCAGAATCGGGTCAATCCACGCGTTGTACGGCCCGTCGCCGATCGTGTTGTCGTAGAGATAGGGCACTGATTCGTGCAGGTCGTGCAGCACTTGCGCTTTCCATCCCACGTATGTGTTCAGCACGTTCTCCGTCAGCTTCAGCGTCACGGCCATCGCGTCGCGATTGTTGTCGTGCGCCACGTACTTGCCCCAGTAAATCAGCGGCGGATAGAAATCCTTCGGATGCGCCAGATGCCACCGGTACAGGTCCACCATGCGGTCGCGCCCATCCACTTCCACCACCGGCGTGATCAGCGTGATCACCCCGTCCCGGATTTCCTTAATGTATGGGCTTTCGTCCACGGCCAGGCGGTACGCCAGCTCCATCAGCGCCGTCGGCGCGCCTGTCTCCGGCGAATGGATCGTTCCCGTGATGTAGTAGATCGGCGTCGCCTGCGCCACCAGCCGGTCCGCTTCCGCGTCGTCCAGGTTGATCGTCCGCGGGTCCGCCAGCTTCCCCAGCCGCGCTTTGTTTTCGTCCAGCCTTTTCAGATTTTCCTCGGAGGATACCGCCACCGCGATCATCTCGCGGTTTTCCTCCGTACGTCCGATCGAGAAAACTTTCACCCGCCCCGGAAGCGCCTTTTCCAGCAGCCGCATGTACTTGTACACGTCTTCCGCGTATGGCAGGATTCCCGGCGCTCCCGAAACATCCCCCAGCACCGCTTCCGGCGTTGGCACGCCCTTCGCCGCCGGCAAATAGTCCACAAGAGGCGACGAGAAATACGGCGCCGTCGTGTACTTCTTGATCTTTGCCGTATACGCCTCATCCACCGGCTGCCTCATATCGCGTCCCGGCGGCGTCTCTCCGTCTCTGCCCGGTCCGCCTAGCGCAACTGCCGAAGAGCCCGCCGCTCCGATAACCAACAGAGATGCGTATAGACACGTGCGTCGAAGCAGCCTGACCATGTCAGTCCCCCTTTTGAACGAAGGCGGGATTGTAACGCAAAATTCCGCGCGCTGCGCCCGCGCCCTGCCTAGCCTGGACACTTGCGCTTGCGGATCGTTGTCTTGACCAAGTGCTTGCTCCGATTTTCGCCGCAAGACCTGCAAAAACGCTCCTGTGTCAGAAAGTCTCAGCAATTCGCGGGTTCGCTATTTTTCCGCTCGTGCAAACACCAGGCATACCGGCGAAGCCACCGCTGCCTCTCCACTCTCTCGCGTGAGATCCCCCGTCGCCGTATCAATCTTGAACGTCACCACCGTATCGCTCCACTGATTCTCCGCCAGGAGATACCGGCCCGCGGGATCAAGTGCGAAGTGCCGCGGCTCCTTGCCGCCCGTTTTCACCCGGCCTTTTGCCGTCAACGTTCCGGTCCTCGCGTCCACCGCAAAAATGGCGATGCTGTCATCGCCGCGATTCGAGGTATAGAGAAATCTCCCGCCCGGATGCATGGCAATCTCCGCCGCGTCGTTCCGTGCGGCGAATCCATCCGGCAGCGCCGAAATCGTCTGCACCTTTCTATATTTCTCCCCTCCATCATTCGCAAACACCGTCACCGTGGATTTGATTTCGCCGAGCACGTACATGAACCGCGCATCGCGCGAAAATGCCAGGTGCCGCGGCCCTGTTCCGGGCGCTAGTGCCGCTGAAAATACGCCGTCTACCCCGCCCGCATCGCCGCGTGCAAGCGTTCCGTTCGCCGCATCGAATGTGTAAATCAGCACGCGGTCCAGTCCGAGGTCGGACACATACGCGAAGCGGTTCTGCTCCGAAACCTCGATCCAATGCGCGTGTGCACCATCCGCCTGCTGCTTGGCCGGACCGTGCGCGCCTTCGTCGCGAAGATTCGAGGTAGCTGCTCCGAGTTTCCCATCCGCCATAATCGGGAACACCGCCACGTTTCCCGAAGTGTAGTTCGCCACCAGAACATACTTCCCCGTTCGGTCAAACGAAAGGAAGCACGGATCCTCGCCAAGGGCGGGCACTTGGTTCAGCAGTGTCAGCGTGCCGTCCGCGTTGCGCGAAAACGCGCTCACTGTGCTGGCTTTGCCCGCTTCGTTCACCGCGTAAACGTGCTTCCCGTCCGGATGTACCGCCAAAAACGAAGGGTCGCCGGTCTTCGCGGCGACGCCCATCGGCCTCAGCTTGCCGCTCGCCGCGTCGTAGCGGAACGCGTAAATCCCTTCGCTCTTCGTCTTAGTTGTGTACGTCCCCACGTACGCGATGTACTGCTCCGCGTCCATGCTTTGTGGCGTGCCTTTGCTCTCTGGAATGGATGTCCGCGCCGCAAGGAAGGGCGCGAGAACCGCGAGAAACCATGCGGCGGAGCGCACTGTAGTTTTCATGGGGACGGAATTGTACCAGTGCTTGCCGTCAACTTGCAGCGCGACCTAGTGCGGCTCACGAAAGATTTTGGGCTCGGCGCGAATCGCCATCAGCCGGCCGTACCGCACATCGCCCGGGCCCATCTTCCAGTACGGCAGCAGCACGTTCACCACGTTGCCTTCGCGATGCTCGAGAAATACCTGGATGGCATCTGTCTTCGGCTCGTTCGAATTGGCCGCAAAACGAATGTCAACGGCGATTCCCGCCGCGCGAATGCCGCCTTGCTTCGCTTGCGCGCGCAGCGCTTCTTCCAGAAATTGCAGCGCTTTAGGGGCGTTCGGCCGGTCATCGCCGGCGTGGCCCGCGACGCGGCAAATCGCACCGCCAGAGGACATCTCCGCCGCGAAAGGCAGAAACGCGCCTCGCTTCGCGAGACTTTCCTTCGCAAAGCTAAGCAGCGCGTTTAGCAACGGATCGAAATCGGCGTGCTGATGGCTCCGCACCTTTGCGCTTTCCGAACAAGCGGCGGCTTACTTCTTCTCCTCCTCGTGATTCTCTTCCTGGATCACCGCGGCACCGGCCACCGAGTCGTTGTCGTCGAGCCGCAGCAGCCGCACGCCCTGTGTTGAGCGGCCCGCCTCGCGTATTTCATTCGCGTGCACGCGGATCACTTTGCCGTGCTCGGTGATGATCATTACATCCGAATCTTCCGTCACCTGCAGCGTGCAGACGACCGAGCCGTTGCGCTCCGTCGTTTTCATGTTCACCACGCCCTTGCCTCCGCGAGATGTGATGCGGTATTCCGCGAGAGGGGTGCGTTTTCCGTAGCCTTTCTCCGCCACGGTCAGCATCAGCGTCGAGAGGGAATCCTTGATCTGCTCGTTCTCGAGCTCCTCGAGATTCTGGCTCGTGTTCTTGTGCTCCTTCGCGATCACCGCGAAATCCGGCTGCACCGCGTCCATCGAGACGACG